>JAJPWX010000127.1 GCA_021205755.1 Lachnospiraceae bacterium
GAATCTGTGGGGATGGAAAAGAGGCGCTGGATAATCAGTGCCCAAAGCATGGCATTCAAAGGATATTTACGGTTTCTGCCAGTGGATGCATAGTAATTCCTGTAAAAAGAAGCCGGGATAATTTCATCAAGGTCAATATGGTTTTCAAGAAGAGACAGAAACTGAGGCTTGTCAGATTCAAAAATTTCTCGACAATCTTCAAAAAAATCTGCCAAAGTGAGTTGTTTATGTGTTATCATATAGATGCATCTCCTTTCTGGTGGATTGGCTGATAGTTTTTGGACGACTCTATTATACCATAAACCATTGAGGAGATGTTTTATTTTGTGGCAAAAAGAATCCCGGATTTATGCGGGTTCTGGCGTTTCGCAAACGCCTATTTTTTGTTAAAGATGGAGGATGGAACCTTCCAGATAATGTTCCGCTTTTGATCAGATGGAAAGTGGACGAATCTCTGGACGAATCGGAAGAAAAGTGGACGAATCATTGGATGAATCAGCGGAAAATCAGCGGATAATTTCTTATGCCAGTTTTTGAAGCCTTCTTCCCAAACTGTTGGAAAGATTTTGGTTGGAAATAAAATGTGGAATAAACTCTCGCTGAATGCAAGAAAGCAAGGTGTTTTAGATCGTTTCAAGGAAATAGATATGGATGAACATGTAAGCTGATAATAAAATCCGGACAGTTAAAATTTGATTTCAAAATTTGCACAAAAAATTCAAAATTAAATGATAAATGTTGACTCTGTGGCTGTGGAAGGTTATAATGAGCGTGAAATGGAAATACTGGACTCATTCAGGGAGGTGTTTGCAATATGCTTATTCAGTTTACCATTGAAAATCACCGCTCAATTAAAGATACTGCGGTAATCAGTTTTGCAGCATCCAAGGATAAGTCTTTGGAATCGTGCCTGCTGCATCCAGATGAAAAAAAGTCATTGCTTCCGGCGCTGGCTCTGTATGGAGCTAATGCCGCCGGGAAAAGCAATGTTCTGCATGCCCTTATGACCATGAAGGATATGGTTATTGGAGATACGGCGAAAATATCAAAGGGGCAGAAGCTGCCCTTTGAGCCGTTTGGAAATACGACAGCGCCGACTTCATTTGAAATTGTTTTCATGTATAGAGGGATTCGATATGCTTATGGTTTTTCTTTTGACGAAGAAAAAGTTCATAACGAATACCTGTATCATTGGCCCAACGGCAGGGAAGCCCTGATTTTCTCCCGGGAAAACGGGAAGTATGAATTCCGTGAAAATGTCAACGAACAGATTACGCTCAGTAAACGTACCCCGGAAAATAAACTGTATCTGGTTTCGTCCAACGATTGGAATCTTCCGCAGACAGAGAATGCTTATAAATGGTTCCTTGAGAAGCTGACTTTTTTTATGGAACAGGCTCCGGCGTCTTCGGAGACGGTTGCACACATTGTCAGTGGAGATGATAAAAAGGCTCGTATCCTGAAAGAGTTGTTAATAGCAGATCTGGGCATATCAGATGTTACTGTCAAAAAAACAAACGGCAATGCACCGGTTATTACAACAACCCACCGGGTTGAGGACGAGGATGGCAGCGTCAGCTATTTTCAGCTGCTTATGGAACAGGAATCCGCCGGTACGCAGCGATTTTTTTCCCGCATTGGCGGCTGGCTGCAGGCATTGGAGAATGGTTCACTTCTTGTTGTGGATGAAATTGAGGACAGTCTGCATCCGCTGCTTACCAGGCGGCTGATCGAGATGATACAGGATGGCAGCATCAATACAAATGGCGCACAGCTTCTCTTTACCACGCACGATGCCATGCTGCTTGACCTGAGTTTCCTGCGCAGAGACCAGATCTGGTTTGCAGAAAAAAATGAGTGCTCCTGCGCTACTGAAATATATTCATTGTCCACATTTTCTCCCAGGAAGGGTGAGAATATCCGCAAGGGCTATTTACAGGGGCGTTTTGGTGCGATTCCTTTTATCGGAGGAGACGGGTTATGGCAAAAATGAGAAAAGAGTATGACCCGGATCGTGCCAGGCGGCGTAAACGCAGGCCGGTCATTTATATTATCTGCGAGGGAAAAGAAACGGAGACAAACTATTTCAGACACTTCAGAACCAGAAACTGCCTTGTAGATGTAGTACCAATTTCCTCAAAGCATACTGCAGCAGAACATTTGGTGAAGCATGCAAGGACGTTGATTTCTCATGCGGATTACTTTCCAAATGATGGAGATCAGATCTGGTGTGTTTTTGATTGTGATGAAAACTCAGATGCGGCTCTGCGGAATGCTTCGGAATATGCGAAGCAAAAAGGCTACCATATCGCCTATTCCAATCCATGCTTTGAATACTGGTATCTGTTGCATTTCACAAAGCAGAATGGCTATTTGAAGGATGCCGATGAGGTTTTGCATTTGCTGCGAAATGAAGGAAGACTGGAAAAATATGCGAAAAATCAGGATGTGTTCCAGGAGCTTTTACCCTGTCAACCCGTAGCCATCCAACGGGCAAAGGAAGAGACTCCGAATGCTTGCATTCGCAGTAATCCTTGTCGGAGATAAATCGACCGGAAAAGAAATGGCTTAAATGCCCGGGAATCCTTTATTGAACTGTTTCTCGTCAAGTAGACAATAAAAAAAATATAAATCTTTTCTGCCAGTAGGTATCCATCTACTGGCAGTTTTATGCTGCCTGCTGATATTGATGTGAGCGACACCGTAGCTTTTGTGTGGGAGATATTATCCTGTTAAAAAGCACAGTACTGGCACTCTCCCAGAAAAAAGAACGATCTGCAGTAGTTTTTTTGTTTTATTGAAATTTTATAATTGTCCGTTTGTATTTGAGTTAGTTTAGTAGTAATATAAGGAATAAGCAGATATCTGCTGAACGGTGTGAAATTGAATACAACTGGAGTGATCGGAAGAAAGAAGGTGCATCACGATGGATATAAAAAAATTCAAAAAAGAACACAGTACGTTTATAGCAGTAGGTACGATACTCATTATTGTGGGTTTGGCCACTCTTGTGTGGAAATGCATAAAGAAATGCTCTTCTTCCTCAGATGAGAAAAGCTGATAAAACGATATAATTGCAAGCAGACGCCACCCACCGAAGGGAAATCACTCTCTTTGATGGGTGTTGTCTTTTATGACAGGATGTAACGATTGTGAGATTTCCCCTAAGGAGGCATCAAATACAACAGCTGTCCGATTATATAGATCAAAGTCACAGCATGGTTGCCATTACCGGGGCGGGTATCTCGCTTGCAGGCGGAGGCATCACATATGGTCAGCTCTTCTCTAAAACGGTTCTTCACGGCATTTTGGGTCGCGACAGGTTCCTGTGCGTCCATGAATATCCGTGCAGGCGCGGATGAAGTTTTCCGGTTGATTGTCTGATACGCCTGGGCCAATATGACACGGTTCATCTTACTATCATCAAAAATAAAGAACTGCTTTCTGAAATTGACAGCACAGCAGCGGCGCTCATGAAGCGCCCGGATTCGCATCCGCTTTACGGCGCGCCGGAACTGATTATCGTATCTGTGAAATTCGACCCTTCAACAGAAGCTGCCGGTCATGCGAACGCTGCCATGATAGATCACAATATGGCGCTTGCAGCTACAGAGCTTGGTGTTGGCTGTGTCTATATTTATGGAGCGATAGCCGCTATTTGGATGAAGCCCGCAGGCACCTTGATCATTTACAGGACGCCTGCGGGCTGTATTGATTTTCAGCATAAGCCTTATTTCTCTCTCAATGCTCTCAATTTCTCCGGCAGATGAGATTTTTTCCTGTAGAGACTGTTTATCTTTCGCGTTCATGTTGCTGCTGTTATTCTCATAAACAATTGGCAAATTCAGGGGGGCTACTAGGCTGAATGGAAGCTGAATTGAAAAACTGGCATACTGCTTGAATTCAATACGAGATTGATTTCGGACGCTCTGATTGCTATAATACAAAGAAATTACGAGTATTATCGCTCATTTGGAATTTAAATTAATCGTGAAAGACGGTAGCAAAATGAGAGTATTTATCGGTATTGCTCTTCCGGACAACATCCGCCGCACTCTGGCCGATGATGCAGAAAAGCTGTATAAAACCATTCCGGGCAGATATGTTGCGAAAGATAATTACCATATTACAATGGTGTTTATCGGGGAAACAGATCAGAAGGGCGTCACAGGCATTAAAAGGGCTATGAATATTGCTGTGAAAGGGCAGCGTCCAGTTGAATTGAGCCTTGGCCACCCCGGATATTTCGGGAAAAGGGAGAATGCGCTTCTTCACGTAACTGTTGATGGATGGAAGCAGTTGTGGGATTTGGACAATCGGCTTCGCAGTGCGCTGCGGGAAGAAGAAATTTCTTTTGATAAAAAACAGTTTCGGGCACATATTACACTGGCACGAAAGGCCAGAATTGAGAAAGACGCTGTTTCCAAAAAGATGCCTGCGGCTCAGCTATGGGCGGCTATTGAGAATTATATCCAGGCCAATAATACCTGCGCTCTCGCTACTGGGAGCGGCAGCTTCATTCGCTGTACGCCCATTGAATATGCATGGCATGACGGCGCATTCTGGATGTTCTCGGAGGGCAGACAGAAATTTGTCGGCCTGGAAGAGAGAAGCAGAAGCAAAAAGACAAAATATCAGTCTGGATGTACGAAGAGACCAGAAAATATTATGAGCGAACCGGCAAATACCCGATAGAACATCATGACGCAGAGGTTGTGGATGCGGTCTATGAGCGGATCACGGAGGCGGATATCTGGGTTTCCTATGGAGAGGTAGCCAAACACTACCATGGTGTGAGAACGAAAATCACACGCCGCATTCGCCGCGCGTTCTGCAGATCATGGGTGATGATAGTCTGACGGAATGCTTTGAGGAATTGCGGTCGGATGGCAGCTTCCTGGAACACCTATTTTAAGTGCAGCTAATCATGGAAAAGAGGCATATGCCAGGGAGGTCAAGTGCATATGTGCAGCAGATATTATATTGATGATGACACTCTGGATGAAGTCTCCGGTTTGCTTATGGGCCGGAAAAGTTCCGGATTGAAATGGACTGCAGGGGATGTGCATCCTGGTGAAACAGCTCCGATTATAATGAGGCGAAATGCGGGTATATGGCTTGATAAAATGAAATGGGGCTTTCCACAATACAGCGGAAAAGGTTTATTCATAAATGCGCGGGCCGAAACTGCTCTGCAGAAGAAAACTTTCAGCGAGAGCGTTCTCCACCGCCGCTGTGTGATACTGGCGCGGCATTTTTATGAGTGGGATGCATCTAAGAATAAAGTCACTTTCCTGTGTGAGAGTGGTTCCACGCTGTACATGGCAGGATTTTATAATCTGATAGAGGATGAAATCCGCTTTATGATATTGACCACGCAGGCAAATCCGTCCGTATCGCCAGTGCATGATCGGATGCCTCTGATCCTGGAGAAAGAGAATATTGAGGACTGGATTTGTGACGGTGAACAGACACAGACTTTTTTGCAGAAAATACCTGTGTCATTACAACGGACACAGGAATACGAGCAGCAAAGCCTCTTTGGAATGCTATAGTGATTGATCCGCGATTATATGAGGAGGAGACGTAATTGGGTACACTTTATTTCACCAGACATGGACAGACAGTCTGGAATGTCGAGAATAAAATCTGTGGTGCCACGGACATCGCACTGACGGAGCATGGTCATACACAGGCCATTGAGCTTGGCAGACGCCTTGCCGCCGAAAAACTGCCGGTGGATGAGATCCTGTATTCACCTCTGGTACGGGCATCCGAAACGGCACGCCATATTTCAGAGGAAACTGGTATCCCCATGAGAATGGAACCCCGGCTGAAGGAACAGAATTTTGGCCGGTATGAGTCCACGCCGAGAGACGGGAAGGAATTTCAGATTGCGAAGACGCATTTTCTGGATCATTATGACGGCGGGGAGACAATGATGCAGCTGTGTCAGCGGGTATATAACCTGATTGACGATATCCGGGCAGATGACAGAACCTATCTGCTGGTGGCGCATAATGGTATTTCCCGTGTGGTGCAGTCTTATTTTTATGATATGACTAACGAGGAATTTGCCGCATTCGGTATCGGGAACTGTGAAGTAAGAACCTATACCTGGTAGAAATATGGAGAGTGATTGATATGAAGCCGAAATCCGAGATCAGTCAGGAACTTTATCAAATGATGCTGGAAAGAGGATTCCAGTGAGCCACGCCATTTGAAATCGCGCTAACGCGCGAGGCGTGGCCTACGTCCTGCATCAAAAAAACGATGCAGGACATGTTTCAGGAACGTTTCTGCGATCTGGTCACGCAGAACCTGAATACAGATTTTACCGCGCAGAGAATGATTTACTATCTCTCTCACTACAGCGAACTGCCGGAAGGGGAAATTGTGGATGAGATGCTTGCGATCTTAAGTGACCGGAACCGAATTATGTAGAAGAAAGAACTGGAGTATAACAACGCGAAATATAACGAGTATCTGAATCGGAAAAGAACGGAAGAAGAATGAGGATGAGTATTGAATTGATTGCATTCAAAAATCAATCTATAAAATAAATGAAAACACCTGCGGAAAAAATGCTTCGATAGGTTCCATGGACATTCTGGCGCCATTTACGAAAGGCCAGATGGCTGTTATGGAGCAGATCAGAGAACTGCTTCTGATTTATTTAAGGACAAAATACCGGGCATCCAAGTCGCACGTTTTTATCAATCAGACCTTTAATTTACTGATGAACAAAGGAACGATCCAAGACGCTGACGTTTCCCGGCTGCTGGACAAAAGGCATTGGCTTCGGGAGGATAAATATTACCTGATGGCGTTCCGTTACCCGATTATTCTAAACTCAGAACCAGAGCTTGCATCCTATATCAATATTATCCATATGCAGTTTCCGAAAGCATTGGCGGCAGTGGCAAACCAGGCAGTCCTGCTGGTGCTGCGTGAAGCGGACTATGACCTGAATGATTATGAATATCTGCTGAACGGGTGCAGCATATCCGCAACAGTCAGAAGCATGAACCTGCACAGGAATACGCTCATCTACCATATTCAGAGGCTGCAGGAACTGTTTTCGATGCAGTTTGATAATGCCCCGGCGGAATTCCGTTTTTCTCTTATGATGTCCTGCATGATTGTCCGGGCAGAAGCTTCGGAAGAAGTTAAGTAGCTATTCAGAACAGCTCTTCGCATTGGTCGCAAAGACCGTATGCCATGACGGCAAAAAGCAAAGCCTTTTAACCAAGACACAGGATAAGCGAAGAATTTATTTAATCAGGGCACTTTTTTCAGAGAAAGCGCAGTATTACGATATGGAAATTCCATCTGACGAACAGCAGCAGAATCGGCTCCTGCGGGCTCTGTTTAACGTGCGGATGCCGATTGCAATTATTATTCTCTGATGCTGGACACTGCACTGCTATGAATTACAAGAGTGTCTGACAGGAACCGCCAGTGATGACTGAGCAGATTCCCTCTATACCGCACCGAACCATACTGGATACGGCTGCATCCGTATAGAAAGCCATATGCTGCGTCATGACAACGTTTGGAAACTGCCGCAGGTATGCCATGGAGCGATTGCTGATGATATCGTCGCGGCGATCCATATGGTAGATACCTTCCTCATGTTCGAAACAGTCAAGTCCAAGTCCGCCGATTTTCTTTTGCTCAATCCCGGAGATCAGGGCATCCGTATCCATCAGTGCGCCTCTCGCGCAGTTAATCAGGATTACGTTGTCCTTCATCCTGGCAATGGAATTACGGTTTATCATATGGCGTGTCTGATCGTTCAGACTCAGATGGATGGTAATGATGTCGCTTTCCTGATAAAGCGTATCCAAATCGGTGTAGGTAAGCCACTCGGATGCTTTGCCAATATGATGATTAAAGCCCAGTATTCTGCAGCCAAACCCGGAGAGAATTTTTGCTACCTGTGTCCCAATACGGCCTGTTCCCAGAATTCCGACGGTGAGATTTCGCAATTCCCGGCCGTAAAGCCCCTGGAGAGAATAATCATTGACTTGTGCGCGCCACAGTGCTGCTTTATAGTGGCGGAGGCATAGAAGCATCAGCATGACGGTATATTCCGCTACGCCGTTCGGGTCATAAAAGGCGTTGCATACAGGCAGGCCGATTTTTTTGGCGTAAGCGAGATCTATATGGTCGTATCCGATTGTGCGTGTACTGAGGCATCGAATGCCCAGACGCTTGTATTCATCCAAAAGAATAGAATCAATTTTTCCCTGTCCAAGAATTGTGACACCGTCACATCCTGAAGCGAGAAAAGCATTTTCCGGCGTTGGGATTTGTTCTGTCAGAATCAGTTCTATGCCATACTCTTTGGCATAGCGATCAAAATGTTCTCTTTCATCCTCCCGGACTTCATAAGCGATGATTTTCATGTATGTCCCTCCTGAAAACGTAACTGTTTCGTACCTTCAAACTTTCTTTCTTGTATTATAGGACGGATTGTGCTATCCTGACTGTATTTTAGATGACATTTTGGGAGAAAAACAGAATGGAAACAGTAAAATTTTCAAACGAAGAAATGGAAAAATTCTCGGAAGCCGGATATCAGCGTTATATTGCACGGAATGAAGTAATTTATCTGGAGGGAGATGCGGCCAACACACTATGTATTATCCGGAGCGGACGAGTGCGTGTTTTGCTGGCGACTCCGGAAGGAGAAGAACTGACGGTAGAGATTGTCGAGAAGGGACGACTTTTTGGGGAATCTTCTTTTCAAAGCAAGAGCGTACGTCCCACCACTGTGAAGGCAGTGACGGATGTGAATCTGATCTGTTGTACAATCGATCAGCTGATTCCCTGCCTTTGCCGAAATCCGGAGATATTGATGAAAGTGCTGCAGCATTGTTCTGGAACGATGAATCATTTGTCGTATGCGCTCCATTCCTGCCGTTTCATGAACCGCTATCAAAGGATAGCTTCTTTTTTGCTGGAGGAAACGGATACAGATAATCCGGATAAGGAAATCATGGAACATTGTTTGCCGTATTCTCATGAGGAGATTGCCATGTGTCTGGGGATGGCCAGGCCTACGGTCAGCCAGGTGCTGAAAGTATTTGAACGGGAAGGCTGGGTGCGGTGCGCTTACCGAAAGGTATATGTATTGGATCAGGAAGGTCTTGCTGGGATCGGACAAAATGAAAAATATATATTGTCAGAAAAGAGAAATGATGGTGTTGCGTATGCGATTGACCACTATATTCTGCCTGCATGACTTCCTGGCAGGTATTCCAGGGCGGCACAGTATTTATCCGCGATACAGACAATCCACGCCTCTCTGTATTTAGGCGGGACAGGCGTCAGCGGAAACATGTGCCGCCTTATAATATTTTCCTCGATGTCATTGATTCCGTAATCCTTTTTCGCGTTTTCAGCTGCCATCATGGGGTGCCGGTATCCATGCAGAACATAAGTCTTCACGCTTTCATTTCTGTGATACAAAAAATAATCATGGAGCAACGCACCCCGGATCAGTGAATCTTCATCAACGGTGACAGGCAGAAAATCTGCTATTTTAAGACTGACCTTGGCGACATGAACACTGTGGTCATATACGGTTATTTTCCTGTGGTGCAGGAATGTTTTTTCTGATGCGAACCGTCCATCTTTGTTCAGACTTTCTATAGTCGTCTGAAGCTTTTGTGTATCGAACATTGCGTGCCTTCTTAAATTATAATGAGCCTGCGCGCTTCACAGAAACAGTTCGCACTCTTTGCGGTTCGCACAGAGCACGCCGAGCGCTACGCCGCCCAGGCTGGTGACAACTTTCCCAAGCTTCTTTGCTCCGACTGGACAGACTGAAATGCATCGCATACAGCTGATGCACTTTTTGGAATCCGGGTTCATAGATGACGGCTCAATCGCGCCTACCGGACATTTTGCTGCGCAGAGGCCGCATTTCACACATGCTTCTGAAGCATTCGGCCCCATGCCGGGAGTCCGGGGACCTGCTTTCTCCGGAACCTTCCCCGGAACGTCAGGAAGTGAAACATCTTCTCCGGCAATCTTTTTGCGAATTTGCGCGGCCATCTCCTTTAAGGTCTTTTCATCTTCCGAATCCGGTCGGCCTGCCGCAACCTTCCTTGCAATCGAGTGTTCTGCCAGAGCGGCAACGGCCGCAACCGGTCTGAAACCGGCTTTGCAGGAGACATCTTTGAGCTCGGCCAGGGTATTATCGTAAGCACGGTTTCCGTATACACAGACCAGAACCGCCCTGGCCTGTTTTCCGGATAAAGCGCTTAATCTTTCAACAGCAGTCTGCGGAATACGTCCGCCATAGGACGGAACCGCAATCAACGCGATATCATCTTCATCGAGTATAATTTCCGCAAAATCAATATTCCGGTCACACAGATCGATTTCTAAGATATTCTCTGACAGTTCCCGGCTTAAAATGTCAGCGGCCTTCTTTGTCCCTCCGGTCGGACTGAAGGTGATTTCATAGAGTTTCATATCCATACTCCCTTTCTTTCGTAAAGTAAAGATGGTTACAGTTTCTTTTCAAATACAGAGTTCCATTACAATTTCGTTCCCATCTCTTTCTCCTGTATGCGTAAATCCGAGTTTACTGTATAAGGAAAGCGCCGCTTCATTACCTTCGATATAGCAAAGCATTATTTTCTCATACCGATGTTCTGCCTTCATTCTTTCGATAATCTGTCTGGCAGCATCTTCTCCGTATCCCATGTGCTGATAATTCCGGTCAATAAACAGCTGGCTAAAGTCATAAGCTTCCTGAATGTCATAATATAATGCCATGCCAATCGGTGTATTATCATTGAAAATAACCAAAGCCACACTGTTATAATTTCGATATGCGTAAGCTCTGGCCAATAGCCTCATGCTATCGGATACGTAGCCCTGCTGTGATTCTTCCACTCTCAAGTCATATCGCCAGTTTTCAGGTGAAATTTCTTCTAATCTTATCATCTTTAGTTCCTTTTTCTGACCATTTTTCAACCAGACTTAATAATTCATTTTCACCCATGCATATGCATTCCGCCGATTCCGATTTTTCGCGTTATTCACGTTTCATTATATCAGTTCAATATATACCAAACAAGAAGAAATTTCAGTATTTTTTATGTAAGACAGTCCGAAGACTGTCACCAGACTCATCAAAGGCGGACGTGAAGAGCCGGGTGATCCATTCGGCGACAACGCATTCCCAGCTTTCTGCGACGGAACTGTTGGATCAGGGAATTAAACCGAACACAATCCGGCTTTCCATCGGAACAGAGCATATTGATGATATTATCGCTGATCTGGGAAACAGATTTGCTGCGGTGAAATAAGGGGAAAAGTTCATCGGAACAACTTTCATAAGCCCCATCATCACACCGTATGATTTATTCTGCTTTTTCAAGTCCGCAATGCTCGCCTGTGACAGGCTGCACATAGAATGTAAAGCCACAGCGGACACTATATCCGAATACCGCCTTGCAATAAGCTGAGCATAAACCCGCCAAATGAAGCTACATCAGCGTATATTGGGCATCAGCTTTACCGCACAAAAGATAGCGGGTGCTAATCCCATCTATTTTTTTCTACAAAGGGGTGCTTTTTACCAAACCTTTGTATTTCTTCTGCAAATGCCATATTTTTCTCCACTTCTACAGGTATTAACTTCAACCAAGGTCAGATACAGCTAACTTTCGTTATACTATATGAGTGCAGGAATTTCAATAGCCTATTTGTGAAGCGAATATGAATATATAGTTGGCAAAGAAAAAAATTAGCACTCATCTCTTGACTTGGCTAACAATCGGTGTTATAGTTCCTGTGAAGTAAAAATATCTGTTATTTCATCGTATTCGCACACGGCCTGGGATATAATAACTGATCTTGCGGCTGTGCGGGAATACGGCCACCGTATAGATGAGGAGGGAGCTTATGAATATCAGTAAATTTACGCAAAAGTCGATGCAGGCGGTCAATGATCTGGAGAAGGTCGCCTATGAGTTTGGCAATCAGGAGATTGAGGAGGAGCATCTGCTGTATACGCTCCTGCATCAGGAGGACAGCCTGATCGGCAAGCTGATCGAGAAGATGGAGATCCAGAGGGAGTATTTTGAGGATCGGCTGGAGCAGGCACTGAACGCGCGGGTGAAGGTGTCCGGCGGGAATCCGTATATAGGCCAGTATCTGAATAAGGCGCTGGTGAGTGCGGAGGATGTGGCGAAGCAGATGGGCGATGAGTATGTGTCGGTGGAGCATCTGTTTCTGTCGATTCTGAATAACCAGAGCCCTTCGATGAAGCAGTTTTTCAAGGAGTTTGGCATTACGAAGGAGCGGTTTTTGCAGGCGCTCTCAACGGTGCGCGGCAATCAGCGTGTGACCTCGGATACGCCGGAGGATACCTATGATACGCTGAATAAATATGGGCAGGACTTGGTCGCGCGAGCCAGGGAGCAGAAGCTGGATCCGGTGATCGGCCGGGATGCGGAGATCCGCAATGTGATCCGCATCCTGTCGCGGAAGACGAAGAATAATCCGGTACTGATCGGCGAGCCGGGCGTCGGCAAGACGGCGGCGGTCGAGGGGCTGGCGCAGCGGATTGTGCGCGGCGATGTGCCGGAGGGACTGAAGGATAAAAAGATTTTTTCCCTGGATATGGGGGCGCTGGTTGCGGGCGCGAAGTACCGCGGCGAGTTTGAGGAGCGTCTGAAGGCGGTGCTTGAGGAGGTGCGCAAGAGTGAAGGAGAGATCATCCTTTTCATTGATGAGCTGCATCTGATTGTCGGCGCGGGCAAGACGGATGGTGCGATGGACGCCGGGAATATGTTAAAGCCAATGCTGGCGCGCGGCGAGCTGCATTGCATCGGCGCGACGACGCTCGATGAGTATCGAAAATACATCGAGAAGGATGCGGCGCTGGAGCGGCGGTTCCAGCCGGTGATGGTGGATGAGCCGTCAGTTGAGGACACGATTTCCATCCTGCGTGGGCTGAAGGACCGCTATGAGGTGTACCACGGCGTGAAGATTACGGACAGCGCGCTGGTGGCGGCGGCGACGCTTTCGCATCGCTATATTTCCGACCGGTTTTTGCCGGATAAGGCGATCGACCTCGTGGATGAGGCTTGCGCGCTGATTAAGACGGAGCTGGATTCCCTGCCGACGGAGCTGGATGAGCAGCAGCGGCGGATTATGCAGATGGAGATTGAGGAGGCCGCGCTGAAAAAGGAGACCGATAAGGCGAGCCACGAGCGCCTGGAGGTGCTGCAGCGTGAGCTGGCGGAGCTGCGCGATGATTTTAATGCGCAGAAGGCGCAGTGGGACAATGAGAAAAAGGCCGTTGAGAATCTTTCCACCCTGCGGGAGCAGATTGAGGCCATGAACAAGGAAATTGAGCTGGCGCAGCGCAATTATGATCTGGAAAAGGCGGCGAAGCTGCAGTATGGCGAGCTGCCGAAGCTGCAGCAGCAGTTGGCAATTGAAGAGGAGATCGTACAGAAGCGCGATATGTCGCTGGTGCATGAAAGCGTGACCGAGGAAGAAATTTCCCGGATTATCTCCCGCTGGACGGGTATCCCGGTAGCGAAGCTGACGCAGGGTGAGCGCGAGAAGATTCTGGCGCTGGATGACGAGCTTCACAAACGGGTCGTTGGCCAGGACGACGGCGTCGAGAAGGTGACCGAGGCAATTCTGCGGTCGAAGGCTGGTATCAAGGATCCGTCCAAGCCGATTGGTTCCTTCCTGTTCCTTGGACCGACAGGCGTCGGCAAAACGGAGCTGGCGAAGGCGCTGGCGCAGAATCTGTTCGATGATGAGCAAAATATGGTTCGTATCGACATGAGTGAATATATGGAGAAGCATTCCGTCTCCCGTCTGATCGGAGCGCCTCCCGGATACGTGGGCTATGAGGAGGGCGGCCAGCTGACGGAGGCGGTGCGCCGCAAACCGTATTCTGTCGTGCTGTTTGATGAGGTGGAAAAGGCGCACCCGGATGTGTTCAATGTGCTTTTGCAGGTGCTGGATGACGGGCGTATCACCGATTCGCAGGGGCGCACGGTGGACTTTAAAAATACGATTCTGATCATGACCTCCAACATCGGTTCTCAGTATCTGCTTGAAGGCATCGAGCCGGACGGCAGCATCCGCCAGGATTGCCAGGACCGTGTCATGGAGCAGCTGCGCGCAAGCTTCCGGCCGGAGTTTTTGAACCGCCTTGATGAGATTATTATGTTTAAGCCGCTGACGAAAGACAACATCGGCGCGATCATTGACCTGCTGGTAGACGATCTGAACCGGCGACTGGCGGATCAGGATATCCGCATTGAGCTTTCGCCGGATGCGAAAGCGTGGATTATTGAGGGCGGCTACGATCCGGTCTACGGTGCCCGCCCGCTGAAGCGGTTCCTGCAAAAGAACGTCGAGACCCTGGCCGCACGGCTGATCCTCTCTGGAAAGGTTGGTATGGACGACACGATTGTGTTTACCACGGAGAACGGGAAGCTGACAGCGGATGTGAGGAAAGTGGTTGAGACGGTAGGGTGAGGAAAAGGAGAACAATAATGGAACTGCCAAACGATCCGATGATTTTATTAAGCTATGTGAACACTCAGCTTCGTGACAATTATGCGTCTTTAGACGATCTCTGTGAGGAACTCGGAGTGGCACGGGAAACGATTACGGAAAAGCTGGCCGCAGTCGATTACACGTATGATGCGGCAAGAAATGCGTTTGTATAAAAAAATAGAGAATAAAAAGGTTGCGATTCACCCCTCGCCGGATAGTTCCCGGCGAGGGGTGAATTCGTTTTGCAAAGCCTTGACAGAGTCTGTTAGCCGAATTATAATAAAAAACAGAATCGTAATAAACATAATCGTGATTTATTTTTTTAAAAATATATTTGGGTGAGGTGAAGCCTGTGGAACGATTTTACTGCCGCGAAGAAGAACTTAGAAAAATGAATACCCGTTATGAAAATGGCGACTATGAATGTATAATTATTTACGGCAGACGGAGAGTCGGAAAAACAGCCCTGATCAATGAGTTCTGTAAGGATAAGCCGACGATCTTTTTTTCAGCTTTGAATACTACGGCGCAGGAAAATCTGGAAAGTCTGTCAAAGGCTATCATGAACTATGAAAGGCCGGATTCGCTTTTCCCACCTGTGTATCGGGATTATGATGCTGCTCTTGATGAGATCACTGCGTTGTCCAAAGAAAACCGGATGGTTTTCGTGATTGATGAATATCCTTACCTTGCAAAGGCAAAGCCGGCGATTTCCGCGATGCTTCAGCATGTGATTGACCACAAATGGCAGAATTCCAGGCTTTGTCTGATCCTTTGCGGTTCCTCTATGAGTTTTATGGAAAATCAGGTGCTTGGGCAGGAAAGTCCTTTGTATGGGAGACGTACGGCGCAATTTAAAATAGAACCACTGGACTATAAAGATACGGCGGTTTTTCATCCGGAACGCTCTCTTGCAGACAATGCTCTGATCTATGGTATCACGGGAGGTGTTCCTCATTATATTAATAAACTGAACGTGAAAACGGATCTGGATGAGGCTTTGCTGACAAATTTATTTGACCGATCTGGCTATCTTTATGAAGAACCGGCGAATTTATTGAAGCAAGAGCTTCGGGAGCCGGCGATTTACAATGCGATCATTCGCGCGATAGCGGAAGGAGCGTCTCATTTAAATGAGATTGCGACAAAGGTCGGGGAAAACAGCGGAGTCTGTTCTAGTTATCTGAAAACATTAATTGATTTGGGGATTGTAAAAAAGGAAACGCCGATTACTGAAAAACCAGGGAAAAAGACGATTTATCTTTTGGCGGACAGCTTTTTCCGTTTCTGGTATCGATTTGTTCCGGCAAACAGCAGCGCGATTGATTCCGGCAGAATTCGAAGAACTTATCAGAGAGCGGTAAAGGAGCAGCTTTCTGATTTCATGGGACTTATATTTGAGCGGATGTGCCGGGACTATTTGCTTTATTATGCGGAGGATCTTCCGATTGATCTGAATGAGATCGGACAGTGGTGGGGAACCGACGTGAGAAAGAAAAAGCAGGTGCAGATTGATATTGTGGGAACTTCGACAGAAGGGAAGGAATATCTGATCGGTTCGTGCAAATATAAAAATGAAGCGATTGGGATGGATGAACTGGAATTGCTCCGGGAATATGCCTCCGTATTTGGGAAAGGCACCAGGTATCATTATTATATTTTCTCCCGGAGCGGGTTTACAGAAGGCTTGCGAAAGGCGGCAGAGGACGGAGAAGTGAAGCTTGTCACGCTGGAGGAGATGTATCAGTAGTTTTATTATAGTCGTTCAAAACCGAAGCATAGATCTGTCGGTTTCGCCAACTCCTTATGGCATAGCTTGCACGGATATTTCAACTACCTCATTGTTTGTCCCGACTTGCATGGCCGGTCCCCAGACACCTGCGCCAGAGGTGACGATGCTGGTCATATTTCCGATGCAAAGTTTTCCATGCATGCATATTTTTTCAGCCAATGCGGGTGGTGAGACTGGTCGGGAACAGCTGACCGTTGTGTGTGTGGCCGGAGAGCACTAGATCTGCGCCTGTCGCAGCCAGTTCGGGAAACTCGGATGCCGGAGGCTTCCAGAAATTGATTCATCTGCGGACTGCCGAATACCTTCTCTTCCTTGGAATGAAAGGTAAATCCCGCAAAAATTAATTCTTCCACATCATGATTTCCCCAGCAGGCAAAGGAGCCGTAGGTACTTTTCAGCGATGCCAGAACGCGGGCGCATTCTTCCGGCTGCTTTATGGCTGTAAACTCATTATCGAAAATGTCGCCTGCGAGTATAATCAAATCTGGTTCCATCTCGCGGATGATATCCGCGATTTTTCTGATTTGAGACAGAATGACACTGTAGCCGAGGTGGAGATCTGCGACGAGGGCGATTTTCAGATGAATCCCGTCATGTGATTTCGCTGCGGTATCCGGTCTGGACTTCCGGGTGGATTCTGTTCTGCTTTTTCTGCCAGTGGCTCCTGTAAAACCACAGTTTTTATGAATGGTTACCGGATAAGTCACATTTTTCACCTGGCGGGCGTGGAAAATCCCATAGACGGAAAGGAGCGCGGTGGCCGCGAATACAAGTGCATCGCCGATCACAGTTGCAGCGCGTGAAGCGGCGTCTATTGGTTTGCTGTTCCAGGAAAACGAAAATAGCGGACGCCCTGTGGCAAGGAAGAGAATGCTCCGGATGAGATCGGAAAGCAGAAGAAACAGTGACAGATACAGTAAAATGCCAAGCCAGTGATTGCTGATCTGTTTTGTGACGCGTTTGAGACGTCCATGTGTGAAAGCCCCCAAAAGAGGACTGACCATGATCAGAACAAAGAACATGGTAAATAAAACTGCGAATCCTGTGCTGCCAGTCAGTCTGTCGATGGCGGAGAACCAGGACAGTGTCCGAAGGAAGTGGAAAATGCTGCTGATACAGATGCGTCTGGAGCGGATGCCGGGACAGAAGATATCCCGGCGAGGGGGCTTCTTTTATCCGGAAATATTTAGTAAATTGAAGGTAATGATTTCAAAATGATTGGCGGGACTCCATATGTTTACTTTAATAAAAAATACTTTACAGAAAAAAATAAATCGAATATACTGAACACGGGTTATTACTTTTGAGTAAGTCGGATGATATCTGCCGAATAGCCTCTTAATTTTTTTGAAATTTAGAAACTGCTCAGATGTCAACATGGATAGAGAGATATGTCATATCGAAAAGATTTTGAAGAGAATTATGTTGCGGTACCTGCGGCAGAAGGAGATTCCCGGAACAGGAAAAAGCCGAAGGTGAAATATCTGTATTGCGGTCCTTGGTATTTCTGGGATCAGTCGGATAAAGAGCAAAAAAAGTGCAAGATCTGTCTGACTGCAGCCGGATTTTTGAATACGGTTATTTATCTGGCAGCCGGTGTGCAGTATGCGGATGTCAATACCAGTGTCCTTGTATTTTTGCCGCTGGCAGTGTCCTGTGTGGCGCTGCTGTTTGAATGGGTTGGAATTGTCCAATTCTGCATACAGAAAGAGAAAATGACAGTGATTAGCTGGCAGTCGATCATGAATTATCTGAAGATTGCTCCTTTTGTGCAGAGTGTGGGTATGGTTCTGGCTGTTGTTTTCTGTGTTTATTATATGGTTACGCAGACTTTTTCCATACGCTCACTGGCTGTGACTGTCGGATACGGTGTTTGTGCGCTCCTGGCTGCGCATGTTGTATGGAAAATCCGTTCTTTGCCTTTTCATTCTGAAAAGAATCCGCTTCGAAGGCAGATCAGGGAGCAGCAGGCTGCGCAGGAAGAAGAAAATCAGGAGCTCCTGTGATCCAGATACTCGCGTGTGAAGGCCAGGAAAGCCCGGCTTGCGCTGGAAAGGTTTGGCTTGCAGATCAGATTGAAGTCTACCTGAACTGGCGGCTGAAATTCCCGGAAGACCACTTTTGTACCGCCGGGAAAGTCATCGTGGAGCTGCATGGACGGATATTCCAGCAGCAGACCGATTCCGTTGCCGCTTTCTACGATCGTTCGGATATTGGAGCCATTGGCCATGGTGATAACTACATTTGGTGTAAACCCGTGATTCTGACAGGCCTGAATGCAGAGGTTGAATAGCGGAGACCCCTTGGAAATCAGAATCAGGCGCTCGTTTTTTAAGTCCTCCAGTGAGAGGACTTTTTTTGTTGCAAGCGGGTGTGCCTGCGGCACGAAAGCGATGATCTGATCATGTCGGATCAGGATGCGGTTAAAGTGATTGTCCGTGTATCCAGCGAGCTCCGGGGCGAAATTCAGTTCACAGGAATCGTGGGCCGCCAGATCGGATACCGAGCGGTTCGAGGTAATCAGGTCTATGGAGATATTAGGATATTGCAGATTAAATTTGGCAATCAGGTCAATCAGATCAATGTATTGATTGGTAATGTTGATCGCCGAGATTACCAGATGAATTTTTTCATTATGAAAGTGCGAGGCAAGAACAGTATGAATTTCTGTCTTAAGCTTCATGCTTTTTTCTGCGTAGGGAAGTAGCTGCTCGCCGAGCGGCGTCAGTACCACGCGGCGCGTCGTCCGGTAAAACAGCGGAGCGCCTAGCTCTGCTTCCAGTTTTTTAATGTGCCTTGACAGGGCAGTCTCTGACACAAACAATTGTTCTGCAGCCTCCGCGTAGCTCAGAGTCTGAGCCACAATATAAAATTCCTGCAACGATTCAAATGACATAATCTCACCTTTTTTTAAACAGACTGTTTTTTCCAAAACCTGTCGCAGCAGATTTTTATGCAGCAGATTTCGCTGCAGTACTACATATAAAAGACAGGCGCCATGCGTACATGATAACAGGAAACGCTTTGGAGATATGGTGTAAACAGCAGAAAAACTATCAGTAATTGACAGAATCTTAGCACAAAATCCGAAAAGATACAACCGGTGAAATGGGTCGATTATTTCATTTTGCGCAACAATGTTTTTTGAAAACGGTTTGCTTAATGACTAGCAATTTGACATAATAAAATTAATAAAAACACAAAGAAATAGACGAAATTACGAAAAATAAGAATACGAAACAGATACTTGCACAGAAAAAGAGACAATAGCCCAAATGGCCGGAATCTGACAGGGAGAGAAGGAATGAAAAGAAAACAGCTTCTTATGGCAATTGACATCGGGACAACAAATTCAAAGGCGGCGCTTTTTACATTGGAAGGCGAGATGGTCGCTTATGCGTCCAGGCGTCATACGGTGGATCGGCCGGATGCGCTGAGGGCCCAGCATGACGCAGAGAAGATCTGGTGGGAGGAGTGCTGCGCCGTCTGCCGGGAGATTGTCAGTCATCCCGTGGCGGAGGCGACGGAAATAGCAGGTGTGTCTGTCAGCTCTCTTTCACCGGCGCTGGTTCCGGTTGACCGGGATGGTCATGCACTGTATCCCGCGATGCTGTACGCGCTGGATCGGCGGGCGTTTCAGGAAATAAAAGAACTTGGGGATGCCTGGAATCCGTATCTGACTACGCATGGCGAGGGACCGGTTTCTCCGCTGAGTACCGGACCGAAGATGCTCTGGCTGAAAAAGAATGAACCGGAGATCTTTCAGAAGGCAGCCTGGTTTGTCGGTGTGCCCAGCTTCCTGATCTATCGGCTGACCGGAAAAATGGTCGCGGACTATGGGTGTTATCGGATTGCCGGTTTTCCCTATGCAAGAGAAAAGATGGACTGGGACGACGCGATGTGTGAAGCGTGTGGAGTGACGAGGGAGCGTCTGCCGGAGCTGAGATTTGCGATCGAGTGTGCGGGAACTGTTACAAAGGCTGCTGCGGAAATGACCGGAATACCGGAAGGGACTCCGGTAGCGGTCGGAACCGGGGATTTCTTGGCAGAAACGTTAAGCTATGGCTCCCGCTTCCGTTCCTCTGTTCAGATGAGCTTTGGAACGACGATCGGTGTGGATATGGGGACGGATCACTGTTCGATTTTATTCCCGGGCTATACGCCGGCGATACACCGGAACGCGATTCCCGGCGGGGCTATGTCGAACGGCTGCTCGACGATTGACTGGGTGCGGGGACTGATCACAGGGAAAGGTCCGGCACCAGACAATGAGGAGCTCTTCCGGATGGCGGATTCGATTCCGGCCGGTTCGGATGGTCTGATAATTCTTCCTTATTTTAATGGAGAGAAAAAACCGTTTTCGGACCCGAACGCGAAGGGAATGATTTTTGGCCTGCGGATGAACCATACGGCATCGCATCTTTACAAAGCTTCGCTGGAAAGTGTCGCGTACTCGGTTCGGCATTGCCTGTCCGTATATAATCCGGACGAAAAACGGCGCGAGGCAGTGACGATGGGCGGCGGAACGCAGATCCCCGGGCTGCTGCAGACGGTCAGCGATGTGACCGGGTTCACACTGACCAGACTGGGAGTTCATAATGGAACTCTGTTGGGAGATGCATTTCTTGCCGCAATGGCAGGAGGAATTTTTACCAGAAGAGAAGATATTGATCCGTGGATTCATGTGGCAGGCACCGTGGAACCGAATGCGAAAAACAGAGAGACTTATGACAAAGGCTACCGGCTTTATCGGGATCTGTATGAGGCGAACGCGGAGCTGATGCATCGATGAGAGGAGGAGCTATGCAGAAAATACGGGCAACAATCAAGGTACCGGTTGGCTTTGTGGAGCGGTATCTGGCGATACTTGATCAGAAGGGAATAGAAATGGTGGAGTCGGAACAGGTTCCCTATGAAAAGTTCTGCCGGGAGAGTCGGCTGAATTATGACTGTGTATTCCCGCAGATGTGGGAGGAAAAACAGGATGTCTCTTATCTGCATTTTTATTTTGACGATACCCCGGAAGGGCGGAAGGCAAGCTTTGATCTGGAATATGATCTGATGCAGATCCCGTTGAATCTGCGGTATGAGGATGAGGTGTTAATACAAAAAGAGGAGGAAAAGAAATTGGAACTGAAAAAATATCCTGCCGAAAAACGGAAAATCACCAGAGAGAATCTGATTGAACGGATTCAGGTAAATGACTGGCTGTATGTTTTGAACGAGGCAAATTCTGCAAATATGTATCTTGTGATCGGAGAAAAGAGGGCGCTTCTGATCGATGCCGGATACGGATTCAAGGATATGCGCGGACTGATTGAGGAAGTCACGAGCCTGCCCTATGATGTGGTCTGTACACATGGGCATGACGATCACGTGCTGGGCTGCAAATGGTTTCCAAAGGCGTACTTAAATGAGCGGGACTATGATCTGTGCACCAGCAATGACAATCCGGTGCAGCTGGAAAAGCAGCTGGCTTCCCGCAGACCTTTTATTCCGGATATTGATGAGCTGGTCGGGAAAGAGGAATATCTGCTGACATCTCTGAAAAACTGTGAATTCTGTTTTGTAAAAGAAGGAGACGTATTTGATCTGGGAGGGCTGACTCTGGAGGTTTTTGAAATACCGGGGCATACACGCGGTTCGATCGGACTGTACTGCAAAGAGAAGAAAGCACTGTTTTCCGGCGATACCATGATGAAAAATCATATTCTGGTTTACGCGCAGTCCCTGGATACATCAGCGGCTCCGCAGGATTATATCCGCGCTCTCGGTAAACTGGAGAAGCTGGATGTGGAGCTGGTGTGGCCGGCTCACGGGGAAGCGCCGGCGGAGGGCTCGCTGATCGGAGCCACACGGGAAATGCTGATCGAGTGGGCAAAACACGCGGATCCGGAGGAAGGAAAAAGCATTGTCCCGGCAGATTCTGTTTTCGCGAAGCCGGGAAGCTTTTCCTACAAGTTTACATATAACGGAATCAAGCTGAACTACAATGTTCTTCATCTGGATCAGATCCGGACCTTTATGCAGGAGCATGAAGGAGCAGTAGAGTAATCTGCACAGATTTCACTGGGCAAAGAGAGGCCCTTGAAATAGTAAAAACGTAACTGCAAAGAATGAAGCAGCTACAGAAAAACCAAGGAGGGAACAAAATGAAACAAATTTCAAGAAGAGATTTTCTGCGTGGGTCAGCAGCAGGTGTAGCCGGAGCGGCTTTGACAGGTATCTGTGGAGTGCCGGTACTTGCATCGGAGGATGTGGGAATGGTTGATAACGTGACGATCGTTGTTCCGCAGGCGAGCTTTGATCTGTCTCCGTTTGTTTACGGTAACCGTGTATACGCGATGTTTTACTGGGCGATCTATGGCACACTGATGGTCAGCCCGAACCTTGGCGCGTCTCTGGATGAACTGGTCGGCCGCATGGCGAAGAGCGTGACAACTGTCAGCGATACGGTATACGATGTGGAAATCTATGATTACATTGTTGACAGCCAGGGCAATGAGATCAAGGCTGAGGACGTAGTGTTCAGCTACGAGCAGGCAAGAGACAGCGGCCGGTATTCTTATGTCAGCTCTTATATGGAGTCTGTGACAGCGATTGATGATTATACCGTAGAGTTTACGCTGACAGAGGCTATGCCAGGCGCGACTGAGGCCATTTTGAACAGTGTGGCGATTGTCAATGCCGAATGGTATTCCAACGCGACAGAGGAAGAGATCGGAACCAGCCCGGCCTGCACCGGTCCGTATACGGTAGAATCCGTTACAAGCGGAACGGAGTTTGTGCTGGCAGTAAATGAGAATTACTGGCAGACGGATGCGTCTCTGCGTACAATTGTTGACGCGCAGAACACGAAGAAGATGACTTACACGGTGATTGAGGAGATGTCCATGGTGGCAATCGCGCTTGAAAACCACGAGGTTGATATCGCGGAGATCGATTCGACTGTTTCCAACAACTTCCTGGATGACGACGGAAACGCGCTGGATGGCTACAACGTGCACGTAACGGTTGTTCCGCGTTTTGATGTGTTTGAGTATAACTGCAGCGAGGACAGTCTGATGAGCAACCAGTATCTGCGTCAGGCAGTCAGCTATGCCCTCGATGCGGAGCAGATCATGATCGCAAACGGAACTCTGACCGGAATGGGCACAGTCAGCCATGATTTCTGCAATTCCGCAGGTGCCGGATACAATTATGACTGGGACGAGGAAGACTATTATGATTATGATATTGATAAGGCGAAAGAATGCCTGGAGCAGTCCGGACTTGGCGATAATATTACACTGACGCTTCTTCAGTCGACTGGTGTGGAGGAAGGGATTGCGGTAGCCGCGCAGGCGATGCTTTCTGCGATCGGAATCGATCTGAAGATTGTGACAGCTGAGCAGGCAACCTCGGACACCATGTATATGGACAGCACACAGTGGGATATCTTCACACGTATGGTTTCCACATCAGATTATGTGACCAGCGGATGGGCTGCACGTTTTGATAACAGTATCTGGGGCGATCAGGGTACCGCGAACTGGACTCAGGATGATACACTGCAGGATCTGCTGCATACCGCGATGTCTACGCAGGATCCAGAGGACATTGACGCATTCCACTATTACTTTACAGAAATGTGCTACGGCTATGGCCTGTTCACAGCGAACAAGGTTCTGGTATCCCAGGATGGCATTGAAGCTGCGATGGAAACTTATGAGGGGAATCCGGTTTACACCAGCATGACCTATACGGATGATTATGTGAGCGCGAGCTGATAAAGATATTTTGAAAGATTCAGACAGTTTATCTGGGGCCTGCGCCGGAACGCGATAGCGCAGGCCCCGTATAATCATCAGCGTTTAATAAAAACAGATGGATATGAAAAATGTCTGCAACCTTCACAGTTAGAAAGGGACGACTTCTATGTTAAAGTATATCGTAAAGCGGCTGCTGATCATGATCCCGATTCTGCTCGCTGTCGCAATTCTGATCTTTACTCTGATGGCTCTTGTCCCGGGGGATCCGGCCAGACTGGCTC
The DNA here is from genome assembly GCA_021205755.1 of Lachnospiraceae bacterium. GTDB lineage: Bacteria > Bacillota > Clostridia > Lachnospirales > Lachnospiraceae > Choladousia. Next base: position 24,378 of record JAJPWX010000127.1, read on the forward strand.
TGGGCGACAGCCCCACCATCACGGAGGAAATGCTGGAAAGTGTGCGTGCCCAGATGGGACTGGATAAGCCGTTCCTGGTTCGCCTGGGTATCTATCTGAGAGATATTTTCCTGCATTTTGACTTTGGGACATCTTATTCAACCGGAGTGGCGGTTACGAAGGAGCTGGCGTCGCGCTTCCCGAATACCCTGCTTCTTGCGGTACTGTGTATTGTTCTGATGCTTGGCCTGGGTGTTCCGGCCGGTATCCGCGCGGCGGTGAAAGCAAATACGGCAGAAGACCGGCTGTCTATGCTGATCACACTGATCGGAAACAGTATGCCCAATTTCTGGCTGGCGCTGCTGCTCGTACTTCTGTTTTCTCTGAAGCTGGGCTGGCTCCCGGCTGTCGGGGCAAAGTCCTTTAAGTACTTTATTTTACCGGCGCTCTCTGGCGGCCTGGGCGGCGTTGCCAGTATTGCCCGCCAGACGAGAGCGAGTATGCTGGAGGTTATCCGGTCGGATTATGTGACGACGGCCCGCGCGAAGGGACTATCTGAGAGTAAGGTTATATTTACCCATGCGCTGCCGAACGCACTGATTCCGGTTATCACGATTACGGCGCAGCAGTTCAGCTTCATGCTCGGCGGCATTGCGGTGATCGAATCCATCTTTTCCATTCCCGGTATCGGTAACTTTCTTATCACCAGTATCAGTGCGAGAGATTATCCCTGCGTACAGGGCTGCGTGATTTATATCGCGTTTGCGTTCTCCATCATGATGCTGCTGACAGATCTGATCTACGCTTTTGTTGATCCGAGAATCAAGTCTCAGTATTTCGGAAGCAAGGGAAAGAAGGTGAAGAGGGGATGAAAAAAACAGCAGAAAAAACAGCTGGTAATACGGCGAAAAAGAGTTTAAAACCGGGTTCCCTGCCTTATATCTGGCAATATATCCGCCACAATATTGGCGCGATGTGCGGTCTGATTTTTCTCGCAGGTATGGTCATACTGACAATCCTGTCGCCGTACATCATGAAGTATGATTATATAACCATCGATTTTACGGCGAGGTTTGCCCTTCCGAGCCTGGAGCATCCGTTTGGATGTGACCAGTACGGGCGCGATATTTTGAGCAGGATTCTTTACGGTGCGCGCTATACGCTGAGCATTGGTATCCTGTGTACTGCGTTTGCGGCCATTTTTGGCATCATCCTCGGAGCGATTGCCGGATACTTCGGAGGAATTGTGGACTCGGCGATTATGCGTTTCCTGGATATCTTTCAGGCATTTCCGCAGCTCCTGATGGCGATGACACTGGTGGCTATCCTCGGCACCGGGCTGGACAAATGTATTCTGGCGCTGGGAATTTCCGGCATTCCTGGATACGCCCGGATGACACGGGCAAACATCCTGAACATTCGGAACAGTGAATATATTGAGGCTTCGGTTTCAATCAAATGCTCGACTTTCCGGATTCTCAGAAAGCATATTATTCCCAATGTGCTCTCGCCACTGATTATCTCGATGGCAATGGGAATTGCGAGTTCTGGCCTGGCGGCTGCTTCGCTGAGCTTTATCGGCCTTGGAATTCAGTCTCCGCTGCCGGAATGGGGCGCCATGCTGGCGGAGGCGCGCGATTACATGCGTCAGTATCCGCACATGATTTTGTTTCCGGGTATCTTTATCGTACTGACCGTGCTGAGTTTTAACCTGATTGGCGACGCTCTGCGCGATGCGCTGGACCCGAAACTGAGAGAGTGAGGTATACCAGATGAAGAGTGAAAATGTGAATAAAGAAATCCTGCTTTCCGTAAAGGATCTGGTAGTGGAATATACTTCCGGCGGTCAGACTGTCAGCGCGGTGAACGGTGTCTCCTTTGACGTGGAGCGCATGAATACACTGGGGCTGGTAGGTGAGACGGGCGCCGGCAAGACTTCCATCGCCAAGGCGATCCTTCGGATCCTTCCGGATCACGCGACAAAGCGTACAGAAGGAACAATCCTTTTTGAAGGGGAGGATCTCCTCCGTTTAAGCGATGAAAAAATGCAGACTGTCCGCGGAGGAAAAATCTCCATGATTTTTCAGGATCCGATGACGGCTTTGAATCCGGTAAAAACGGTTGTAAACCAGGTCGCGGAGGGTTTGCGTCTGCATCAGAACATGAGTAAACAGGATGCGCGGAACGCAGCAATTGAGATGCTGGAGACTGTGGGCATCACAGAAGACCGCGCGGATGAGTATCCGCATCAGTTTTCCGGAGGTATGAAGCAGAGAGTTGTGATTGCCATGGCGTTGGCCTGCAACCCGGAGCTTCTGATCGCCGATGAACCGACGACCGCGCTGGATGTGACGATTCAGGCACAGGTGCTGGATCTGATTAAAAAGCTGCGGCATGACAGAGGAACCTCCATGGTACTGATCACCCACGATCTGGGAATTGTGGCGGATGTCTGTGACAGTGTCGCTGTCGTATACGCTGGTGAGATTGTCGAATACGGGAGTAAAGAGGATATCTTTGATTATGCAACGCATCCCTATACCAAAGGCCTGTTTGCAGCTCTGCCGGATATGAATCACCAGTCAGATCGCCTTTCTCCGATCGAAGGGCTGCCGCCGGATCCGACTAATCTGCCGGAAGGCTGTGCATTTCATCCGCGTTGTCCGTATGCCTGTGAGGAGTGTCGGAGAACAAAACCGACAGCGAAAGAAATCCATCCGGGACATTTTGTATGCTGTCTGATGAGCGAAGGGCAGACGCAGGGCATTCCCGGAAAAAACAGCGGCGCAGATGCCGCCCGGAGCAGAAAATAGAAAGGAGCGATTCTGAATGTCTACGCTGATAGAGGTAAAACACCTGAAAAAATTTTTTAATACGAAGCGCGGCGTTCTCCATGCGGTGGATGACGTTTCTTTCAAAATCGAAGCCGGGACGACGATGGGCCTGGTGGGAGAGTCAGGCTGCGGAAAATCTACGCTTGGCCGTACAATGATCCATCTGCAGGAGAGTACGGACGGACAGATTTTTTTTGAGGGAGAGGATGTTACACATGTGAAGAAAAAGAAGCTGCAGTCTCTGCGGGACGATATGCAGATTATCTTTCAGGATCCGCTTTCTTCCCTGAACCCCAGAATGACCGTGAAGGATACCATTGAGGAGCCGCTGATCCTTTCAAAAAAATATCCGACAAAGGCTGCGCTGGAGGAAGAATCCAGGCGTCTGATGGATCTGGTCGGAGTGGAGGAGCGTCTGAGGCTCTCTTATCCGCATGAGCTGGACGGTGGGAGAAGGCAGCGTGTCGGTATTGCGCGTGCACTTGCGCTTGGCCCGAAATTTGTTGTGTGTGACGAGCCGGTGTCCGCGCTGGACGTGTCCATTCAGGCGCAGATATTGAACCTGCTGATGGATCTGCAGGATCAGTATCAGCTGGCGTATCTGTTTGTCACGCATGACCTGTCTGTGGTTCGTCACATTTCAGATTCGATATGTGTGATGTATCTGGGGCAGATGGTGGAAACCTGCGAGACAGAGGAGCTGTTTCGGAACACGTTGCATCCGTACACAAAAGCGCTGCTTTCCGCGATTCCTTCCGTGGATATTCATCACCAGCCGGAGCGTATTTTGCTGAAGGGAGAGATTACGTCCCCGATCAATCCGGGCGAAGGCTGCCGTTTTGCGGCACGCTGCCCATATGCCTGTGAGCGCTGCCATCAGAAGATGGAGCTGGAGGAGGTAATTCCCGGACATTTTGTATCCTGCTGCCGGGCCAGAGAACTGAATGGAATATAAAAGCAGATCTGCCGCGCTGTAATCTGCCTGAAAAAGGAGAGGAAGGCATTTATGACGACAATTACGATAAAAGAATACAACGAATCGGTTGCCCGACGACTGTTATCCGTTCCATTCTGGAGAGCGGAATATTTCCCGGAGTTTTTCAGCGAGAACTTTACGATGGACTTTCCGTCTGCGCCTCCGGGAATGCCGACACATTTCAGTGTGTGGGAGAGTGAGTGCTGCTTTGAGTGGCTGAACCGTACCGTGAAGCACTGGGAAGCAGAACTGGAAGAGTTTTACACAACGCCGGATCCGAATCAGTTCTGGGCGATCGGTATCTGCCGAGGCCGTGTGTTCTGGAACGCGCAGGATGGGGAATTCCGGAGTAAATTTTTCGCCAGGGTTCAGTTCCAGGACGCAAAAATTGTATATATGAAGGGGTGGATGGACACGCTTGCATTTCTGCGGGCGGCACATATTCCCTATGATACGATTATCAAACATTTTGAAGATCCGAAGGTCGATGAATTTCTGGCCGGGCCTCCGAAGCGGTTTCAACAGGATAAAAAGGACGAATGTACGCACGAGGATCCGTATCGGGGTGTGGACATGCATCCGAAGGCGATTCAGAAACGGCTCAGGGACAATCTGCAGCAGAATGTCTGCGGTGTAGAGCGGGAAAAATACCGGAAGACGGAGACCTTTCATCCGGATTATAAGCGCGGAGCCTGGTTTATCCCGGATGAACAGCCCTGGAAGGAAGTGGATGATCTGGATCTCTCCGTTTATCGGAGTACGGATCTGGAGGCGAGCGTTCCCAAAGAGGTAAAACCCCGCATTTTTGCCTGGGTGAAGGGCAGCAGTCCCTGGATGTATCGGGATACGCGCGGGGTCAACTACCCCACAGATGATCCATATGTTTACTTTGCGGAAATGCACAGTAACGGTCCATCCACGTGGATTGGGAATGGATGTGAGGAAGGGCATTATCATCAGGAATATCTGATGTATATGAAGTTTGACGAGGCTGGCCGCGAATTGATTCGGGATGAGATTATCTGTCCGATGAATAAACTGATCAGTGCACGAATCCAGGTTCCGTCGTTTCCATATTATTATTGAGAGAAAGGAGATCTTTATGGCTTTATATGCTGTGATTCCGGAACTTTCCGAAGAAGAAAAAAAGCTTCCGCTTGCGAAATATTTTGAGGAATACCCGCTGCTTGATCCGACGCCTCTGGAATGTCAGCTTCTGGATAGCGGGCCGATGGCGGTTTCTGATGCGGTTCCTGCCGCGAACTGGCTGGATATTTTACAGCCTTCCGGTTATCGGAAGGTGGAGTTTGGCTATTGCATGATGCCGGATGGCTCCGGATACTATGCGGAGTATTTTGTTACACCCCCGAGTGTGACGCCGGAGATGATGCCGTGGTTTCTGAACTGGATCAATTATAAATCCAAAAATACACCGGAGGGTCAGGGGAACCTTCGCTATAAGCTCTGGTATCCGCCGGATCATTGGGAGCATACCTATGTGAATGGAAAAGATGATAAGGATGGAGTCTGGTCATTTGGAACGCTGGATAATGGGAAAAGCGGCGCGAAAAACGGATCAGAGGAAATCTCTTACCCGCTTGATCTTCGGGAATACGGGCTGAGCGAGGAGCGTATTCGGGCTTTGAAAGAGGCAGGCTGCACATTCAGTGCTGCCTGTGAAAAGGTAGAGGGCGGTCATCATCTCGTTCTGCGTCTGCAGCGTCCCTGCCCTTACGGCGGGACGGAAACCTTTAATCACGAGTGGATTGGATATTGTGCGCAGGACGGCAAAATCATACAGGATAAAGGGACGCCGGTGAATGAGGAATATCTGAGAAACGTGCTGATTCACAACATTACAGAGCATCACCATCTGCCGCGTTTCCTGCCGAAGCTTTACGCGGAGTATCATGATAAGCCGATCGATGCGGACTGAGGCGTAATGAGAGGGGCAGGTTTATATGCAGATTTATATGATGCGTCATGGAGAAACGGACTGGAACCTGCAAAAAAGGATGCAGGGGCGTGCAGATATTCCGCTGAATGCAGCGGGGCTCGAACAAGCACGCCGTGCCGCAGAGGAATTGCGGGAAATCCGGTTTGACCGGATTTACTCGAGCCCGCTGTGCCGCGCACGGGTGACTGCGGAACGGATTGCCGAAGGGCGAGGGCTTCCGGTTCTGACGGATGAACGGCTGACGGAAATCGGCTTTGGCATTCTGGAGGGAAGTGAGCGGGGGATGAACCCGGAAGCACACGCGTATTTTCATGACCCGGCTCATTATCATCCCTGTGAAGGTGGTGAAAGCTATGAGGAGCTTGACGCGCGCTGCGCGGATGTGCTTGAAAACCTGCTCATTCCTCTGGAAAAGCAATGCCGGACGATACTGGTATGCAGCCATGGCGGATGGATTAATGGAGTGATCCGCCATATCCTGAACCGGCCGCTTGAGGATTTCTGGAAGGATCCGCCCAGACCAAACTGCGGTTGTGTTCTTGTGGACTGCACGGAAGGAAAGCTGTGTCTGCTGTGAGACAGCAGGCGGGAGCGCATGAAACAGATACTTTCGATTCATTATATCCAGGAGAGGTGTTTATGGCAGAAAAAATGAAAAACGGTGCGGCAGGAGGAGTGAGTGATCTTGTAAACGGGCCGGTGGCCTCTACGCTGATATCCTTTTCTATCCCGTTTATGCTCAGTACTTTTTTACAGACTCTGTATTCTACAGCGGACACCATTGTGGTAGGGCAGTATCTGGGAAGCGCGGGTCTGTCTGCTGTTTCGAACGGCAGTCAGCTGATGCAGCTGCTGTACTTGTTCTGTGTCGGGTTTTCCAGCGCGGGGCAGGTTCTGATCGCGCAGGCACAGGGCGCCGGGAATAAGGAGTTTGAGAGCGAGCTTGTCGGAGCACTGTTTGGAATTGTGGTAATTTTTTCAGCGGCGATCGGAGTACTGTGTATTCTTTTCAGCGGAAGCTTTCTTACTCTGCTTGCTACTCCGGAAGAAGCTTTTGTTCAGGCGGAGTATTACATTATTATTTGTGGTGCGGGAATGGTTTTTACCGGATTGTATAATGTATTCAGTGCGGTTCTCCGCGGCCTGGGGGACAGCATTCATCCGCTGCTTTTTGTCCTGGTGGCATCAGTCGTGAATATTATCCTGGATGTTGTGTTTATCGCGTTTTTTCACTGGAATGTCGCCGGCGCTGGACTGGCAACCATCATCGGGCAGGCGGTCAGCGTCTGGTTCAGCTTTGTTTATCTGAAGCGTCATAAAGAACTGTTTCCTTTCAGCCTGCATATCCGGGACCTGATACCGCATCGGGAGATTTCCATGAAAATCATCGCCATTGCCATCCCCATGTCCATTCAGAATGCAGCGATTCAGTTCAGTTTCCTTTTTGTCAGCCGAATGGTAAATGCGCTTGGTGTGACAGTCAGTGCAGCATTTGGTGTGACGCAGAAGCTGCGGAACATTCCAGGAATGCTCACACAGGGCCTGGGCACTGGATGCAGCGCAATGATCGGACAAAATCTGGGAGCGAGGCGTAATGACCGCGTGGGTGGCATTATGCGCTGGGGATACGCAATTACAGCAGGGATTAACGCAGTGTTTGCGATTGTTTTCTTCGTGGCTCCGGATCTGTGCTTTCGTATGTTTACACAGGATGAGACCGTACTGGTTTACGCAGGCATCTGCATCTTCTCCCTCCTGATTGAGTTACCAGGCAAGACCTGCATTTATATAGGGAACGCGCTGATTAATGCACAGGGATTTGTAAAATTCAGTACCATCATCGGACTGACGGATGCCTTTGCCGGCCGGGTATTTTTAAGCTGGCTGTTTGGAATCCGGCTGGGATGGGGTGCCTCCGGATTTTTTATCGGATACAGCCTGGGTACCTACCTGACAGCCATTCCGGGGCTGGTGTATTATGTCAGCGGACTCTGGAAAAAGAGAAGTCTGCTTACTGAAAATTAAGAACTTAAGAAAGTTTTTTTGCACAAAACTGAAAAATGACAACATATTTTTTACCACTTACCGGGAGACATCCCGGCCAAGGGCTTTCCCTATTATCCAGAAGTATCGTAAAAATGTATAAAACATACTGGATGCAAGAAACGGCTGGCGGATATTTTTCTGCCAGCCGTTTTTAGAGTCTTGCGTCCTCCACACAAATGAGTTAAGATGAAATATGATTACCATGCAAAAAACGGTGAAATGTTACGGGGAAGAGAAAATATAAAATATGGATAAGTATAGCGTACTAAAGGAGACCTTCGGTTACACCACCTTCCGCGAAGGCCAGGAGGAGCTGGTGGACGCGATTGTCTCCGGGCGTGATGTACTGGGAATTATGCCTACCGGCGCGGGCAAATCGCTCTGTTTTCAGATACCGGCGCTGCTGCTTCCGGGCATCACGATTGTGGTGTCGCCCCTGATTTCGCTTATGAAGGATCAGGTGGCGTCGCTGAACGCGGCGGGGGTGCACGCGGCTTTTATTAACAGCTCTCTCTCGGAAAATCAGTGCAGGAAGGCGCTGGATTATGCCAGGGAAGGCCGGTATAAAATTATTTACGTGGCTCCGGAGCGGCTGATGACGGAGGCTTTTTTGTCACTGGCGGGGGCAGTGGAGATTTCGATGGTGGCGGTGGATGAGGCGCACTGTATTTCGCAGTGGGGACAGGATTTCCGGCCAAGCTATCAGAAGATTGTGGATTTTGTGGATGCGCTGCCGACCCGGCCGGTGCTCAGTGCCTTTACGGCCACAGCGACCAGGGCGGTGAAAGAGGACATTCAGTGTATTCTGGGTCTGGAACAGCCACTTGTCACGGTCACGGGTTATGATCGGAAAAATCTGTATTTTTCCGTGGAGAAGCCGAAGGACAAGCAGCAGGAATTGCTGAAATACCTGATGGGAAATAAAGGGAAGAGCGGGATTATTTACTGCAATACCAGAAAGACCGTGGAGGAGCTTCACGAAGCGCTTGTGAGAAGCGGCTATCCGGCGACCCGTTATCACGCGGGGCTTTCTGACCTGGAACGGAAGCAGAATCAGGAGGATTTTATTTACGACCGGAGTCCGATCATGGTAGCGACGAACGCGTTTGGAATGGGCATTGATAAGTCGAATGTACGGTATGTACTTCATTATAATATGCCCAAGGATGTGGAAAGCTATTATCAGGAGGCAGGGCGCGCCGGGAGGGACGGTGAACCGGCGGAATGCATCCTCTACTATGCGGCGAAGGATGTAAAAATCAATGAGTTTCTGATTCAGCAGCAGGAAAACGCGGAGCTGGAGCGGGAGGAGCAGGAGCTTTTGCGGGAGCGGAATTACGAGCGGCTGCGGAAAATGACGTTTTATTGCTTCACGAATGAGTGCCTGCGGGATTACATATTGCGGTATTTTGGAGAGTATGGCAGCAATTATTGCGGAAACTGCAAAAACTGTCTCACGGAATTTCAGGATGTGGATGTCACGGAGGAGGCAGCCGTGCTTCTTGAATTGGTACGCTCCAGCCGCGAACGCTATGGGATTCAGGCAATTACGGACGCAGCGCATGGGACAGTGAATGATAAGGTGCGGCGGTTTGGACTCGATCAGAATCCTGGGTTTGGGAAGCTGAAAGAGCGGACGGTTGTGAGGATTCGGCAGATATTGAATGATCTGCTCGTGAAGGACTATCTTTCTCTTACACCGGGGGATTATCCGGTTTTGAAGCTGACGGACCGGGGCAGACGGTTTCTGGCTTTGTCCCGGGAGCCGGACGAGACGAATTCGGTCATGGCAGGGCGGAACGCAACAGATGAGTACCGGATTATTTTGAAGCTCCCGAAGGAGAGAGAAAAGGAACCGAGGAAGGATAAGCCAGAGAAGAGAAAGGAAACCGCAGAGGTGAAATATCCACAGCTGTTTGAATTACTGCGGCAAAAACGGTATCAGATGGCGCAGGAAGCGCATGTCCCGCCGTATATTATTTTTTCGGATAAAACGCTGCGGGAGATGAGTACCTATCTGCCGCAGACGGAAAAGGAAATGCTTTCCATCAATGGAGTGGGTACCCGCAAGTATGAGCAATATGGGGAAGAATTTGCGGACTCTATCCGGGAATTTATGCGGGACAATCAGATTAGCAAATGAAAATTACCCAAGAAATTACCGGGAGAATGAGCAAAAAGAAAGGTAGGGAGATTATGAAAATTCAGGAGATAGCGATCGGAACGATTCGTATACCACTGGTGACGCCGTTTCGGACGGCGCTTCGGACGGTGGATAGTATCAATGATTTGATTGTGAAAATAACGGCGGATGACGGCAGTGTTGGCTTTGGGGAGGCGCCGCCTACTGCGGTGATTACTGGAGATACGAAGGAATCTATCGAGGCGGCGATCCGCGGGTATCTGGCGCCGACGGTTGTGGGGATGGATCTCTCAGACCTGGATGAAATTATGAGGAAAATGGAGAAAGCCATTGCTAAAAATACTTCCGCGAAAGCGGCGATGGATATTGCGCTGTATGATCTGTACGCGAAGATGCTGGGAAAACCGTTGTATCGGGTGCTGGCAGAGGACGCAGAGGAGAATTCGAATGACGCCTGTACTCAAAACGCTTCCTGCACCGGGGCGGAGCTGGAGACGGACATTACGATCAGCGTGGATGAGACGGAAAAAATGGTGAGCGACAGCCTGCGGGCAGTGGCGGATGGCTTTGGCATTTTGAAGGTAAAGGTCGGCAAAGGCGGCGAAAAGGATGTGGAGCGCGTGCGTGCGATCCGGCAGGCGGTTGGGCCGGATGTCATTCTGCGGGTCGATGCGAACCAGGGCTGGACGAAGGAGGAAGCGATTGCGACCATCCGGGCGATGGAGGATGCAGGACTTGGCATTGAACTGGTAGAACAGCCAGTTTCCTACCATGATTTCCATGGACTGCAGAGCGTGACGAAAGCTGTAGATACGCCGATTCTGGCCGATGAGAGTGTGTTTTCTTATGAGGACGCTCAGCGGATTATTGAGGAACATGCGGCGGATCTGATCAATATTAAGCTTATGAAAACCGGCGGCATTCACCAGGCGCTGCGGATCTGTGATCTCGCAGATCGGTATCAGGTAAAGTGCATGGTCGGCTGTATGCTGGAGAGTAAGGTTTCCGTGAGCGCAGGCGTGCATCTGGCAGCGGCGAGAAGCTGTATCACGATGGCAGATCTGGATGGTCCGTCGCTGTGCGCAGAAGACCCGTACGAGGGTGGGCCGGTTTACCGCGGACCAAAGATTTTCCTGAATGAAGAGAGCGGGATTGGGATTACGCGGGTGCCGGTGGAGTTTGCGTGTGTGGCACGGGCATAGTAAAGAAGAACGCACGAAACCTTGTATTTGTGGTATTAAAATAGCGTGTATGTGAAGAAACATCGATATTGAGGAGCAGAGATAGGGGCAGGCGAGACGACGGTAAGAAAAACGGCGCGGTCGAAACGGTACCAGGCGAAGGTAGTTATTTTGCTGAGAGGACAGATTTTATGGAAAGTAACTTTAGAATTGTAACGGATGAGAATTGTTTCCTGCGGGGCAAACTGGGGATGGAAACTGTGGCACAGGCGGACGGAGCCAATCCTTGTCTGCAGGGCGAAAATGACAGCGGGATTGAGGATGAGATCTTTTCCGGCTGGGCGGTTCAGGTGTTTCCGGAGGCGGAGGAAAACGGATGGATCAAGGCCGAGACACATTATGGATATTCCGGCTATGTTGCGGTGACGCAGCTGGCGCCGATCAGCCGGGAAGAACTGATTCGCAGACAGGATCGAACACGCTTTTTCCGGATTGGTGTTCCAGTTGCGGATCTGCTTGACCGTCCAAAGGTGCAGGGATTGCCGCTGGAGCGGCTGCTGAAAAACGCGATTGTGGAGCGAATTTCCGGTGAGGAGGAAGAGCAGATCGCAGGAAGTGGGATGACGGTGGATTCAGTAACGGCCCGGTCAGAAGACTTTGTGAATACGGAAGATGCGACTGTAAAGCCGGAAAAAATGGCGAACGCCGGGAGTGCGGATGGCTGGTGTCTGGTTCGCACGGCGGCAGGACGCTTGGGATATGTACATGAGAAGTATCTGCGGGAACGCAAGGATGACGATGCGTATTTGCTGTGGCCGGAAGGCGATGTGTCCATGAATGGAACGGATGGCCTGGAAACAGCGGATTCGGAAAGGAGTACTTTGAAGGACTTATCTGTTGAAGGGGCTCTTGAAGAAACGGGAAACGAAGCCGTGGCAAATTTCTTTCGGGAGCGCTTTCTCTCGAATATTCCGGAGGAAGAGTCTTTTCGCGCGAATCTGGTAGAGAGTGCCCGCGCATATCTGGGTGTGCAGTATCGCTGGGGTGGGAAGTCAGCTCTGGGGCTGGATTGTTCCGGACTTGTTTTCATGAGCTATCTGGAGAATGGAGTCCTGATTTACCGTGACGCGAAGATCGTGGAAGGATATCCGGTGAAGAAAATTTCACGTGAACAGCTGAAGCCGGGGGATCTGATCTTTTTCCCAGGGCATGTGGCGATGTATCTGGGAGAGGATCGCTATATCCATTCGACCGCGTACAAGGCGACGCCGTATGTCACGATCAACAGCCTGAATCCTGCGGATGAGGACTATCGGGATGATCTGGCGCATGGGATTACGGCTTGCGGAAGTGTGTTTGCGGGATGTACAGACAAGAAACTGACAAAGAAAAAAATGCCAGGTGTGGATGGAGTGAATTGCGATGCTATCGCAGAAAAAGCTGGGTTAGTGGAAAAAGCTCCTATCGGAGAACAGAACGGGGTAAAGGAAAATGATTTCTCTGAGAGGAATACAGAGAATGGTGAAAGCAGGCACAAGGAAGCATATTGGGAGAACCTGCGCCGCCGTCTGGAGGCGATGCCGGGCAATGCCAGTGTTGTTTATAAAAATCTGTCCGATGGTGAGACGTTTACCTATCGTCCCGAAGAGCCGCATATCGCGGCAAGCGTGATAAAAATGTTCCTGATGGCCGCTGTTTTTCAGGGCTTTAAGGATGGGGATTTTGCCCCGGAGGATCGAATTGTGGTTCGGCGTGAGGATTGTGTGCCATCCTGCGGAGTGCTGACGTATTTACAGGAGGAACCGGCGGTTCGCATCCGGGATTTGGTTGAACTGATGATTATTGTCAGCGATAATACAGCGGCCAATGTTTTGTTTGATCTGGTGGGAGAGGAGCGGCTGGCTCATTTCCTCCGGGGGACACTGGGGCTGGAGAAAACGGTTTTCAGCAGGAAAATGTTTGATTCCGGGCGTGCGGCGCAGGGAATTGAAAATTATGTGACGGCGGCGGACGCAGCATGGTTTCTGGAGGCGATTTACAGAGGTGAGTTGATTTCGCCGGAGGCCTCTGCCGAGATGTATCAGATTCTTACGCACCAGAGACTGAATGGGAAAATTCCTTTTTATCTGCATACACTTCCGGATTCGCCGGTGATCGCGCACAAGACCGGTGAGGATGCCGGCACGACCCATGATGTGGCGGTGATTGAATCGCGGGACTCTTACGAAAAGCAGAAAAATGGAAGTGACGCATTTATTCTGTGCTTCCTCGGCAATGAGACGGATGTTCCGAAGTATGAGCGGCTGATAGCGGAGACAGCGCGGGATTTGTACAGGATGAAAAAATGAAAGATAGTCTAATGGAAATAGACTAAAATGAAAAAAATGAAAGATAGTCTAATACAAATAGACGATCTTTACGAAAAATGCGATTCGCTTTCTGCTGGAATCGAAAAGCGATTCGCCAAGAGCCTGATATCTGTCATAAGCTTGCGTCGGATGATCGCCTTTCAGGGTATATAATAGCGGAAACGGTAATCATCAAATTCGCCCTTGACAAAACGGCGGGAAATAGCTATACTTTCTCAAAAGCGAGGAAGGGAACAAGTAGAGAACAGCGGAAGGTACAGAAAGTTACCGGCAGGGGCAGACCCGATGATGAGAGGTGCACGCGGAAGCTGTTTTTGAATACATCCCGGAGCTCCGCACCAAACGGAATTTGCAGGAATGTCTGGTTCTGAAAAAGCAGAACACACGATAACTATAAAGGTGTTGAACCGTTATCCGGATTCTTAGTAGGCTGCGGCGGAGTGACATCCGTTATTCGGTGTCAGAGTATAGAGGGATCTGTTTTTCCTGTACTCAGTGAGGCGGACAGTGTGAGCTGTCTGTGAAATAAGGTGGTAACACGGGACTTACAGCTCTCGTCCTTATAAGAATGATTATAGGGATGGGGGCTTTTCTTTTTGTCTTCTCCCTAACCTGGATAAGCTGGGAACAAAGTAAAACGAAAGTGAGGAAAAACCAATGCAGATTTATGACGAACTGGTGGCAAGAGGCCTGATCGCGCAGGTGACGAATGAGGATAAGATCCGCGATCTGGTAAACAATGGGAAGGCGACGTTTTATATCGGATTTGACCCGACGGCGGACAGCCTGCATGTCGGCCATTTTATGGCGCTGTGCCTGATGAAGCGGCTGCAGATGGCGGGAAATAAGCCGATTGCGCTGCTTGGCGGCGGCACGGGAATGATCGGAGACCCGTCCGGGAGAACGGATATGCGCCAGATGATGACGCCGGAGACAATTCAGCACAACATCGACTGCTTTAAAGTGCAGATGAGCCGTTTCATTGACTTTTCGGATGATAAGGCGCTGATGGTGAACAATGCGGACTGGCTGATGAAGCTGAATTATGTGGAGCTGCTGCGCGAGGTGGGCGCGCATTTTTCCGTGAACCGGATGCTGACCGCGGAATGCTATAAGCAGCGCATGGAGCGGGGCTTAAGTTTCCTGGAGTTTAACTACATGATTATGCAGAGCTATGATTTTTATATGCTCTTTCAGAACTATGGCTGCAATATGCAGTTCGGCGGCGATGATCAGTGGAGCAATATGCTGGGCGGCACGGAGCTGATTCGCCGCAAGCTGGGCAAGGATGCGTACGCGATGACAATTACGCTTCTGCTGAATTCCGAAGGAAAGAAGATGGGCAAGACGCAGAGCGGTGCGGTGTGGCTGGATCCGAATAAAACCTCTCCGTTTGATTTTTACCAGTACTGGAGAAACGTGGCGGACGCAGACGTGCTGAAATGCCTGCGGATGTTGACCTTCCTGCCGCTGGAGCAGATCAATGAGATGGACAAATGGGAAGGCAGCCAGCTCAATACGGCGAAGGAGATTCTGGCGTACGAGCTGACGGCTCTGGTTCACGGCGAGGAAGAAGCGAAGAAGGCACAGGAAGGTGCACGCGCGCTTTTCGCCGGAGGCGGAAATGCCGCGGATATGCCGACCGCTGAGATTACGGAAGCGGATCTGGATGAAAATGGCGCGATTGAACTGATTTCTCTGCTCTTAAAAGCCGGGCTGGTACCGTCCCGCTCCGAAGGACGCCGCGCGATCGAGCAGGGTGGCGTGACAGTGGACGGCGAGAAGGTGACAGATGTCAAAGCCGTAGTGGCCGGAGAAAAGCTTGCGGATGGCCTGGTGCTGAAGCGCGGAAAGAAAAACTTCCGGAAGGTGCTGCTGAAAAAATAATACCGTATAACCCGCACTTGTATTTTTCTGTGAATTGCTTCATATAGTAAATAGACGGAAAACAGGGCGGGACAGGATGAAAAAGAATTTTCCGATGATTGTTTTTTCCTGCATGACAGCGGTTGTTTTGCTGATTTGTATATACAGGAGTCTGCCGCGGGAGGATGTGGCGGAGAAAGCTCCCGAAGTCGCGGATGCGGTTTCGGGAGCGGAAGGTATTCAGATGGATGTTCCCCTGGAAGGAACGTCTACAGCAGATGTGACTCCGGGAACGGTAGCGCCAGCAGATGTGGCTCTGGAAGTGGAAGAAAAAGATGCAGCAGTAGCAGTGGACGCGACGCCAGAGACAAAAGAGACAGAAACAGAGACGGCGTGGGAAATTGAAACTGCTCGAACAACGGAAACAGAATGGGAAAATGAAACGGAATGGGACGAAACCAGGCGTGTGGCGCTGACCTTTGACGATGGCCCGCATCCGGTTTATACAGTGAAGCTGCTGGATGGTCTGGCCGAGCGCGGCGTACAGGCGACGTTTTTTGTGATTGGTGAAAATATTCCTGGCAATGAGGAGATCATTGCCCGAATGGATCAGGAAGGGCACCTGATCGGAAATCATACCTATGACCATGTGAAAATCACGGATTTGAGTGTGGAAGAGGCCTGTGAGCAGGTGGAGAAGACCAGCGCCCTGGTAAAAGAAATTACCGGCAAGGATACAGAATACGTGCGTCCACCGTTCGGCTCGTGGCGAAAGGATCTGGAGTGTTCTTTTGAAATGATTCCGGTACTTTGGGATGTGGATCCGCTGGACTGGACGACGTGTAATGTGAGTGATGTTGTGCGGCGGGTACTCGAAGCAGTCGAGCCGGACGACATTATTTTATTACATGATTACTATGAATCCTCAGTAGACGCAGCGCTTTTGATTGTGGACGCGCTGACGGAGCAGGGATATACGTTTGTGACGGTGGATGAACTGATTTTGGAGTAAATTTGTTGGAAACAAATGCATTTAAAGTGGAATGGGAGGTAGTCATATGAAAGACGAATATGATATTGAGAAATTAAATCCACGGAAAAATCCTTACTCGAATCGTTTAAAACGGCAGATTACGATTAATATAGACGAAAGTACAATAAAATATTTCAAGGAACAGTCAGAGACTGAATTGAAGTGGAAAGAAGAATGTAATGGATCTATTTGAATACGCAAGAACAAAAACAATGCAGGAGGATGCTCCGCTGGCGTCGCGGATTCGCCCGCGGACACTGGATGAGATCGTCGGACAGCAGCATATTATAGGAAAAGATAAGATGCTGTATCGCGCGATACAGGCGGACAAGCTGAGTTCCCTGATTCTTTACGGACCGCCGGGAACAGGCAAGACGACGATTGCGAAGGTGATTGCCAATACGACGCAGGCGGAATTTACGCAGATCAATGCGACCGTGGCCGGGAAAAAGGACATGGAAGAAGTCGTGAAGAAGGCGAAGGATTCCCTTGGCATGTACGGGAAACGAACGATTCTCTTTGTGGATGAGATTCATCGGTTTAACAAGGGGCAGCAGGATTATCTGCTTCCGTTTGTAGAGGACGGGACGCTGATTCTGATCGGCGCGACGACGGAGAATCCGTATTTTGAGGTCAATGGCGCGCTCCTTTCCAGGTCGGTGATTTTTGAATTAAAGCCTCTGGAAAAAGAAGACATCCGTGCTCTGATTCACCGAGCGGTCTATGACGAAGAGCGCGGCATGGGGGCGTACAATGCCGAAATCGACGCGGACGCGGAGGAGTTTCTGGCGGATATCGCGGATGGGGATGCCCGGCGGGCGCTCAATGCGGTGGAGTTGGGAGTCCTTACGACCTCGCCGGACGCGGACGGGAAAATCCATATCACGCTGGAGGTTGCTTCGGAATGTATTCAGAAGCGGGTGGTTCGTTATGACAAGGATGGGGATGCGCACTATGACGTTATCTCGGCCTTTATCAAAAGCATGCGCGGCTCCGATCCGGATGCGGCGGTTTACTATCTGGCGCGGATGCTGTACGCGGGCGAGAGCGTGACGTTTATCGCGCGGCGGATCATGATCTGCGCGTCAGAGGATGTCGGAAACGCGGATCCGCAGGCCTTGCAGGTGGCAGTGGCTGCCTCTCAGGCAGTGGAGCGGGTCGGGATGCCGGAGGCGCAGCTGATTCTGGCACAGGCTGCGATCTACATTGCCTGCGCGCCTAAGAGCAATTCCGCGACAAACGCTATTTTTGGCGCATTGGAGGCGGTAAAACAGACGCCGGCGGCCGTCCCGCCGCATTTGCAGGATTCGCATTACAAGGGTGCGGCGAAGCTGGGGCATGGAGTCGGGTATGAGTACGCACATGACTGCCCGAAGCATTTTTCAAGGCAGCAGTACCTGCCGGATTCTCTCAAAGACCGGAAATTTTACGAGCCGTCTGAGAATGGATATGAGCAGAATATTCGAGAATATCTCAGATGGGTACGTGAATCGTAAAGCTGACGAATACTTTTCGACATACATTCATATAGAAAAACACTGGAGACATACGATGATATCTCCAGTGTTTTTTATGCGCAGGGCTGCTTCGAATATCAGCTCTGACAGACCTTCTGATGTTTTTTCCATGTACAGATGCAAAGCACCGCGAACAGCGCGGCCGCACATCCGGCGATGACCCAGGAAATCCATCCTGCCGTCAGAAGACAGACACCGTCCTTCATAGTGGTAAATCCGAAGACCGCAAAGATCACGAACGCCAGCTTATCCAGAAAACCGGCCGGCATTTTGCTTTCGATCAGATGACCGACCAGCATACCGATCAGATCCGCCGCAAACAGGCCAATGGAGCAGGCTAGCCAGACCAGGATGGCATTGTTTATACCTTCATTTGCGGCGAAGGTGATGGCGGTCAGCTGTGTTTTGTCTCCCAGCTCCGCGATGAAAAAGGTGCCGAAGACGGTCAGAATCGGCGGGAATTTGGATTCCTTTACATTCTCTTCTTCGCCGTCTTCCACCTTACATAGTGTCGTCCATGCAAAATAGAAGAAAGCGAGGGCGGCGACGATTTTGATCAGCCAGGTCGGAATAAACTGGCTGATTAAGGCGCCTAAGCCTACCGCGATTGCGTTCAGCGCCAGAATCGAGGCGCCGGAGCCAAGGATGATATCCCGAAGCTTATAGCGGGAGGTCATGGCGATCATTAGAAGCTGTGTCTTATCGCCCATCTCGGCGATAAACATGGTGAAAAGAATTTGCAGAAACAATAGCATGATATTCCTCCTTTGTGGTGAGCTGCCCATAAAAAAACTCATGTATGGCAGCCACATAGTACCATACATGAGTCTCGTTATTTCATACAAGCCAGATCCTTTTCGATATGACAGGAAAGGATCAGTATGTTGACTTGCAACACGCTCCAAAGGGGTGCCAACTACTCCCTCATGTCGTTTTAAAATAGCATGATTCCATGAAAAAAGCAATCCCCAATTAAAAAATATTTGGCTTTTACAGGGCGCAGAAAGTTGAGAAGAACTCACTCCCGCGTCAGATCACAGAATACCGCCTGGCAGGCCTTCTCATAGTCCTGCGGCGTAAGTGTAAGCTGCAGGCCGATTTTTCCGCCGCTGACGGCGATTTTTTCATAAAGAAGCGCACTCTCGTCCATAAAAACCGGATAGTTCTTTTTCATGCCGATTGCGGTGCAGCCGCCGCGAATGTAGCCTGTGACGGCCTGAATGTCTTTGACATGGATCATCGCCAGAGATTTGCAGCCGGCAGCTTTGGCGGCCTTTTTCAGGTCGAGTTCGGTGTCAATCGGAAGCGCAAACACAAAATACGCGCGCTCTGGGCTGACCGTGACGAGTGTTTTGAAGACAATTTCGTGCGGGAGGCCGAGCAGGTCGGCGGCGTGCTGGCCGTCAATAAACTCTTCGCACTCGTAGGTCTGGAATGTATATGGAATTTTCATGCGGTCGAGGATCCGCATGGCATTTGTCTTGATTTCCTTTTGCTTTGCCATTTTGTAATCCTTTCATTTAACAGTGTACGGCGAGCCTGACATCTGCTGTCCGATTTTGCCGGAATGTCTTATTTGGCTGCGATCCTATTCGAGAAAGCTGCGGTCGGTGCAAGTATACTGCAGTTTTCTGGATTTGTACAGTTTTTGTATCTATTCAGAATAGCATCGAAAAGAATGAAAAGCTGGCCGATGTTTCCTGGTACTCCGGCAGGCTTTGGCGCATATGATAGAGAAAAAGAATCCAGAGGCATCTATGGGCTATATTAATAATAGAAGAAACGCATTCAAAAAACCGGGGGAAATGCCGCTGTCATCACACCGGGAACCTTTCCTGTGCGCGGAAGAAATTGAATCTGAGGGACAGAAATTCGTGGAAAAAGAACCGGAGGAGAAGAAATCCGAGCAAAAGAAACCTGCAGGGAACAAATCGATAGAAGAGAAGCATGGTCAGCTGGGATTTTCGTCAATTATACCAGTGGATTTTTCAAATCCGACGGATGAAATGCAGACAGAGCGGGATTTCCGGATGCTGCAGTCCATGTATCCGAATACAGCGAAGGAATTACTTCCGCTCATTGAGGAGGAGTGCGACCGGATGGAATACGAAGGGAGCGCCATGTTTGACGAGTACCCGGATTTTACGACCGTTTATACCATGCAGAAAAAAATCGCGGCGGCAGCACGGGAGCAAGGGATCACAGGGAAAAGGGCTGGAGATGCGGATCACCGCCCGGATTCGGCCAAAAGCGCGATCGTGAGTTCAAAAGAAAATGAAATTGCGGAAGAAGGAGCGGACAATGTGTGTGTGCCGCTGGAGGATCTGATTCGGGTGATGGTGCTGCAGGAGATGCACCGCAGGCGCGGACGCTACCGTTTCTGCCGGGATAAATGTTAATGGCGGCCCAAAGACAGCTGAAAAACCATTTATCTGTACGGGCAAAAAAGACTTGTTCAATCCGTTTCCGGATAGTATACTAATAAAGAATAAAGAGTAATACCGGAAGAAAACAGGAGAATTACTTATGCAAAATATACTGAAGACGGTACGAAACCTGGTGATTCATGTCGTGGTTCTGCTGCTCGTGTTTGTCATAGCGGTGTATGTCTTTGCGCGGGTGCTGAACCAGGCGACGCCGAATACATCAGAGGCGATGGCCAGCGCGACCTTTCCGCTGGTTTATATGCAGGATGATGGGGTCAGCTACAATTGTCTGCACGGCTATGCCTATGAGATGGATGTAAACTATATTCGTGATACCGTGACGATACTTGACGCAAGTCATGAGCTTGACATCCTGATCGATCCGTTTGATTCGAATGTAGAGAGTCTTTCCTATGAAGTGCTGACGCTGGATGGGAGTGAGTCGCTGGAAAACACAAGCGTGCTGAACCTGACGACGAATGACGATGGGTGTCTGGAAGCAACTCTGACCATTCAGAACCAGATGCTGCTGAATCAGGAATATATTCTGAAAATTCAGGTTTCCGCCGGAGGGCGGGAGATTTATTTTTATACCAGACTGCTTCTGGAGGACGGCCTGCACCTGGATGAATATCTTGATTTTGTGACCGGATTTTACGCAAAATGCGTCAATAAGACCGATCAGGATTCGCTGGGCGTTGTGGTGGAGCCGGATGATACGACCGGTACGAGCCAGACGCTTGCGTCGATGGACATTCATGACACGGTGGATCAGCTGATGTGGGGGTCTCTCAACCCGCAGATTGCCTACAAGCCCACGCCGAGTCTGGTCGATATCAATGGAACGACAGCTTCTTTTGTGCTGAATTACCGCATATCTGCTGTGGATGACGAGGGAGTGACGGTCACATACAATGTCCGCGAATTTTACCGTTTGCGCTATACGGATACGCGTGTCTATCTGCTGGATTTTACCAGGACAACAGACCAGATTTTTAACACAGAAAGTACCGTCCTGGAATCAGGCGGTATCAACCTGGGCATCACGGACAGTGACGTGGAGTACGCATTTGACGAGGATAAAACCATAGTGGCCTTTGTGCAGGAGAATGAACTGTGGACGTATGTGATTAATGGCGGAAAGCTGACGCGCGTGTTTGGATTTCCGGAAGAAGAGGATGTGGATTACCGCGATTCCTATGATCAGAACAATATCAAAATATTGAGTGTGGATGAAAATGGCGATGTCTGGTATGTCGTCTCCGGTTACATGAACCGCGGCGACCATGAAGGAGAAAACGGCGTTGCGATTTACCACTATGAGGCGTCCTCTACTACCTCGGAAGAGCTGCTGTTTGTGCGCACAATGGAGGCGTACGACAGCCTGAAGCTGGACATTGACGACCTTGTTTACCTGACGGATGACGGCCAGGATTGCTATATTTTGCTGGAAAATATTGTCTATCGGATTGATATGGCGACTGGCGAGTATGAGGGTGTGATTACCGGTGTTAACACCGGATGCTACGCCAGCTCGGAATCGAACCGTTATTTTAGCTGGCTTTCTGAGGGAGAGCGCTACGATTCCCAGACGCTCTATACGATTGATTTTGAGACCGGAGAGACCTGGGAAGTCACCTGCAGCGACAGTGAGCGTATCCGTCCGCTCTGCTATATGGAAGAAAACCTGGTCTACGGGATTGCCATGCTTGCGGATATCGACAGCTCCAGCGAAGGCTCGGAAGTATTCCCGATGTATATGCTTGTCATCACGAGCGGCAGCGGGGAGACGATCAAAAAATATACGCCGAGCGGTGCTTATGTGACGGAAGTGACTCAGTCGAACAGTCTGCTGACGCTTACCCGTGTGACAATTGCGGATGGAGAATATGTGGAAACGACTTCGGATACCATTGTCAGCACAGACACGGAGGACAGCGTCGATTACGGCATTGCGACGCAGACCGATGATATCAAACAGACGGAGATTCTTCTGCGTGTTGGAACTACGATCACAGACACGAATCCGCAGGTAATCAATGGAAAATTCGCCTCGGAGAGCGGCGGGATGACCGTGGAAATATCACCGAATACGGACAGGGAAAAGCTTTATTATGTATACGCGGGTGGCAGTCTGGACAGCGTCTGGCCGACTGCGGTGGAGGCGATTCTCCGCGCGGACGAGATGGTTGGCGTGGTTATCAATGCTGAAAAAGAATATGTCTGGGAGCGCGGAAACACACAGGATGAGGTTACTATCAGCCTGGATAAGATTCCCGATATTATTAAGACGGGTATTATGGATGTCGATATACTGGAGCAGAGCCTGCAAAAAGATGTCGTCGACCTGACCGGATGTTCGCTTGACCAGGTACTCTATTTTGTCAGCGAAGGTAAGGCAGTCATCGCCGCTACCGAGACCGGCAGCGTCATCATTACGGGTTACGACGATTACGGCAACCTCATTTTGCTCAATCCGGGTGAGGAGGAGACCTATTACTACGGACCAAACGACAGCCTGGCGCTGTTTGAAGCGGCCGGGAATCAATTTATTTCTTATCTGAATACGGATTTGTAATGACGAATAACAGCCAAATGTCCACGCGGATGTTTGGCTGTTCGCTGTTTATGGGAGAATTGGCCTTGCCGTGCGGCATGTATTCGCACGGAGCAGATGCCTGGAAAAGTGATGTATCTGCGAAATGGAAATGGGGAATACCGGTTGGGAAAGTATCAGAAAACAGAAGAAAAAGACAGATAAATAAGACGCCACAAATTGTCATGTGATGCGAAATATGGAAAAAAGGAAAGTAAACCTGCACAAAATCTGCGGCAGATTCCGAGGGCAAAAAGCAGGGGCATTAAAAGGTTATCCCCGATTTATGCACATCCCGGTGGATAAAAAAATGCGCGAAAATGGACTTATACACTGAGTTATCCACATTATCCACATTTTTGGGCGTGGAAAGGAGTTGGTTTACATATTTTTTCCACGAGAACGTTCGTTTTGTGGATTTTGATAAAATGAAAAAAAGCGTCAAATCCTGTCGAAAAAAGGTTGACAGATGAGAAATCTGTATATCAAAGACAAAATCAGAAAATTCAGAATTTTCATACTATAATCGAAAATACTGGAGATGACATGCATTGACACTTCCATTTTATAGTAGAATGTGTTAGAATCAATATCGAAGTGCTTGATGAAAAATATGTTTTCTTATTCATGTACGAAAAGGAGAAGTAAGGTTATGAGCAAAAAGAACTTACGTAAAAAAGCCGGGATTCTGGCTGTAGCACTCAGCCTGACCATGGCGGCGGCTCCCTGCGTTTATGCAGCGGACGAGAGCAGCACGGAGACTACGACAGGGACAGAAGTCACAGAAGCTGAAACAGAAATTCAATCAGAAACAGAAACCGAAACGGAAGCTGAAACGACTGCAGAGCTGACTGAACTGGAAGCGGCAGCGGCGGCAGTAGACGCAGCACAGGATGCTGTAACCGCAGCGGCGGCGGCAGTGACCACAGCGGAGAGTGAAGTAGCAGTTTCCAGCGCGGCAGTGACAAGCGCGGCAGCAAATGTGACAGCGGCAGAGACTGCACTGGAAGCAGCGGAGAGCACAATGGGTTCAGACGCAGCAACCACATTGCGTGAGGCGGAAGAAGCAGAGACGGCAGCAGAAGCGGCTCTTACTACTGCAACAGCGAATGAAACAGCACTGGAGTCGGAGCTTGCGGATGCGCAGACAGCGCAGAGCGAAGCAGCGGCAGATGTTGCGGCAGCGAAGGCGGATTGCGAAGGTGCTGGCGTGACGGAGGAGTCACTTGCGGCAGCAGCGGAGGCGCTTGCGACTGCTCAGTCGGAAGCAGATGCGGCAGTTGCTGATTCCGAAGCATCGGCAGATGCAGAGTCGGAAGCTTATGCTGAGTATCAGGCGGCATTGACTACTGCCAATGCGGCGAATACAGCTTATGTAGATGCGCAGACTGCATATAATACGGCGGCGGCAGCGCTTGATGATGCGGAAACGGCGCTGGCAGCTTTGACGGAAGAAGACGATGGCTACGCTGCTGCAGCGGCGGCAGTAGACGCGGCACAGGCTACGTATGACGCAGCGGCAGCAGCCATGTCGGAAGCTAAGACGGATGCGGTGAATGCTGCTACGCTCGCGAATGATCTTAAAGAGGATTATGAAACAGCAGCGGCTGCTGCGGAAACAGCAGGTAAAACAGCGGTTGCGGCAGTAGGAGTGTTTACTGAGGCTCAGGAGACTTACAATTCTATGCTTGCCCTTTCGGAAGCACTTGCTGAGGCGGAAGAAGCTCTGGAAGAGGCTACGGCAGAGGCAAAGAGCGCTCAGGAGCTTTATGATGCAGCGGTAGCAGCGACAGCGGCAGCTGAGATTGCATATCAGGAAGCACAGGCAGCGACAAAGGAAGCGCAGAGCGCATATGACACTGCAATTGCTGCACTTACCGAAGAAGAATATGCAGCTTATGCTGAGGCAGTAAGCGAAGCGGCAGCGGATCTGACCGCAGCGCAGGCAGCTTACGCAGCAGCGGTTGAGCAGTATGAATCTGATGTGGACGCTCTGAGCGAGGCGAAGGCGGCATATACGGATGCGGTAGCAGCACTGACCGCAGCGCAGGCAGCTTATAATGCACTTCTTCCAGTAGATTCTACAGATACAAGCACAGATACAGACGGTACGCTTGTTCTTGGTACAGACGGTATCTGGTATTATTATAAGAACGGCGCAGCTGATACTTCATTTAGCGGAATCGTGAAGTATAATGGCGGTTCTTTCTTCGTAGCCAACGGTGTGCTTTGCAGCGAGGCGAACGGTCTGCAGCTCTATGGAGACACCTGGTATTTCCTGTCGAATGGACAGATTCAGACCCAGTGGACCGGCGCGGCGGAGTATGATGGAGAATGGTTCTACATCGTGAACGGTGTACTGGATACCACGAAGAATGGTCTTGTAGATTATGACAACGCACAGTTCCTGGCAGCGGAAGGACGTTTCCTTCTGGATTACAATGGTCTGTGGCTGAACTCCTCGACCATCGGCGGCAATGACCAGTGGTATTTCATCGCGGCTGGCAAGGTGCAGGCGGTATCCCAGGTAGTGGAATATGACGGAGCATTCTTTGTTGTCGAAAACGGCATTTTGGATACGAGCTATAACGGAACGATTGAGTACGATGGAGCTACGTTTACAGTTGTGAGCGGACAGCTGTATTAATCGAAAACGGATTTGGCTGGATGAATTGCAAGCGGCGATTCATTTGGCAGCGGTGTGAAAGCATTTTTCAGATCAGGCATGCGGCCTGTGGGTATCGTTCGCGGTATCCACAGGCTTTTTCGTTAATTTTATAACCCCCGGTGGGGCTTGTGCCGGGGTTCAGTCTGAGATATACTCTTGTCTGACTGAGAAAATGGATGAGAACAGGAGTAATGCCATGAATGCCACAGCGCGAAAAGAGAATCAGACGATGCTTTGGGAAATCGAGGAATACTGGTCAAAGCGCGCCCAAAGCTATTCCGAGGAAGTTCGCTTTGAAATGGAGCATGAGAACGAGCGCAACTGGATGAATGTTCTGCAGCAATATCTGAAGGGAATTCCGGGGAATCGGGTTTTAGATATTGGAACCGGCCCAGGCTTTTTCGCGATTGGCCTGGCAAAACGGGGATACCAGATGACTGCGGTGGATTATACGTGGAATATGCTGGAGGAGGCGAAGAGAAACGCAGGAGATCTGGCGCAAAAGATTGAGTTTTTCCAGATGGATGCGCAGGCCTTGGATTTTGACGATGCAAGCTTTGACGCGGTGGTTACCAGGAACCTCACCTGGAATCTGGAACGTCCGGGAGACGCTTACCGGGAATGGCACCGGGTTCTGAAAAAAGGCGGTGTTTTGCTGAATTTTGACGCCGGATGGTATAATTACCTTTTTGATGACGAAAAGGCGGTTTCTTTTGAGGCAGATCGAAAGCGGGTGAAGGACGCCCGGATAAAAGATTTTGAATCCTATTCGGAGAGCGACAAAATGGAGGACATTTCGCGAAAGCTGATATTAAGCCGCTGCAAACGCCCGGAGACGGATATTGAGCTGCTCCGCCGTGCCGGATTTAAACTGATCTATACGGATGAAGAGATCGGGGAAAAGGTCTGGGATGAGACCGAGAAGCTGAATTATGGCTCCAGGCCAATGTTTATGCTGCGGGGAGTAAAGTAAGAAGTTTGATTCAGATTGGCCGGATCTGGCCAGACAGAATAGAACAGGAAAAAAATGCGCCGGTTACCAGGCGCATTTTTGATGCGCAGGGGTGCACATGGAAATTTTCCAGCTGACGCTGGATGCGCCCCGCGCGACGAGTAGGGAGAAAATCTCCCTACTTGATTGCGCAGGGCTGGTAACCGGACGCTGGGAAAGAAAAGTGGTTAAGCGTAAAGCTGTCCGGCCACGACTGTAAAGGTAGCTCCGTCATACTCAATGGTGCCGTTATAGTCAGAGGCGAGCACCCCATCTTCTACGACAAACCATTCATTGTCATACATGACGACCTGTGAGACTGCCTGCACCTTGCCGACCGCGATGAAATACCACAGGTCATCTCCGCCGATAGAGGAAGCGTTTTGCCACAAGCCGTTATAGGAGGTCAGCAGCTGTCCGTCTGCTACGAGGAAGGTTGCATCATCATATGGAACCAGACCATTCTTTGAAGTATCCAGAATCCCTTCTGTGATGAAGAACCAGGTGTCGTCGTATTGCACCAGTCCGGTGTATTGGGTCTGTACCTGCCCGCATGCCAGATAGTACCATACATTATTGTATAAATTCAGACCGTTTGCATCCTGGGCTACGGCGCCTTCAACGACAAAGAAGAGTCCGCTGTCGTAGGAAGCAATACCAGTAAAGGTGGTGTCGATTTCGCCATTTACATAGTAATACCAGTTTCCATCGTTCCCCAATGCCAGGGTTCCATCGGAAGTAGAATCGGTATCCGAGGTAATTTCAAGCGCTGTGCCATTTACATACAGGGTATAACCGTTCAGGTTGATGTTGCTGTAGGTAGTGTCAGCATCCGTCAGGGAAGTTACATAAGAATCTCCAGTTAATGTAATAGAAGAAGTCGCGTCAAGTGTGAGCGCCACGCTTGCGGCGGTATTTGCTCCATTTATGGTTCCTGTATAAGCAGAAGATTCGGTCAGATTCAGAACCAGAGAGGAGAGCGCGTCCAGGACAATATCGCCGTCCAGGGTCTGGCTTGTCGCATTGAACGTGACATTGCCGCCGTTGGAACCACTAGTGCCCCACTCCGAGGTGCCTTCTGCATCCAGCAGGATTCCGCTTCCATAAGAAAGCGTTGTATTGGTCAGGTTAATCACCGCATCCGTATTTGTGACAAAAAACATGGGAGCCGTTGTATAGTAGGATGAGCTGGAGAGAATTGTCAGGGTAGAGCCGGAGGCTGTAAACGTACCAGTTCCTTCTTCCGCGTCGCCGGACTGCGACTGATAAATCATCACCCCGCAGACGTCTGTTGTTCCGCGGTTGCCGGCTCCGGTCGCGTAAAGCGTACTGTCGGTTACGGTGGCGGTATTCTTTCCTTCTACGACTACCAGCTGCGCAGCCGTGGCGGTGCCGGTTGAATCTGAAACGGTGATATCGCCGGTGGTATAGATGACCGGGGAACCGGAGCCGTTTGTCTCCAGGCTGGAGCCGGTCGCAATTACGGTGCCGCCGCCTCTGTCCGTTGCAACTGCCGCGCATGAGCCGCCAGAAGTCACGATAACTACATTTGACGCATTGATATAGCCGCCGTAGGTCGCGTCCAGGCCTCTGGCCGAACTGCTGCCGGTGGTGGTAATGGTGGAATCGCTGATATAGATCTTTGCATCCGTTCCAGTCGCAAAGACAGCGTTGCTGCCAGTTGCCGATGTGGAAATGGTTGTGCCTGAAATATATGCAGTGGATCCCTCAAGGACCAGTACTCCGGCATTCACGCCGTAAAATTCGGAGTTTTCTGTGTTGCTGCTGTCGCCGGAGGATTTTGTAAGGGTACCATCTGTTAGAGTCAGATAGCCGCCGTCCGAAACGAGAATGATACTCTCATCGGAGGAAGAACTCGTATAGGTTGCGTCAGACAGCGTCTGCGTATCCGTTACGATCAGTACAGCGGAATAGGAAATGCTGGAAGAACTGGAATTGCTTCCGCCCATGTCGCCGCCATTTCCCATGTCGGCATTACCGCCCATGCCGAAGCCATCTCCGATACTGACACTTGCTGCCTGATCCGCGTCATCCACAGTACTGATACTTTCTACCAGATCTGTGCTGTCGCTCTCTGCTTGATCCGTGTCACCCGAACTGACTTCATCTTCCAGACTGGTGCTGTTATCCGTGCCTGTGTCATCAGAGAGGATGACGCTATCTTCTGCGGCGAGGAGACTTCCTGCCGGGAGGGAAGATAACGCGATGATTGCCGCCATTACAATGGCAATGCGTTTTTTCATTGGTTTGTACTCCTTTCTTTTTCATTACTTTCATTGGGTAATTGCGATAGATATACCACTTAGATACACGCAGATTTTATTTTACAATTATGTTTTTTATATGGTAAAAAATCGAACGAAGTGTGTTTGAATTTTTGACAGAATCATATCACTTTGGCGGATGAGGTTTCTCATTTGTGCAGAATGGAAGATAAATGGCATGAAAAAAACACCGCCCCCGATACTCATGGTCATCGAAAACAGTGCTTTCAGTGCGCGATCAGGGGCTCGAACCCTGGACACCCTGATTAAGAGTCAGGTGCTCTACCAACTGAGCTAATCGCGCAAATCTTATCTTTTGCTCGCTTCCCTCGCAAGCAAGGAGTATTATAACGCAGTCGATTTAAAAATGCAAGCCTTATTTTAGATTTTTTTCACGGTTTTTTCATTTAGTGAAATGAAAATTTAAATTCCACAACTCGGGGGTACAAGTGGAATTCAGTCTTACTCAAAATTCCACTTGTATTTCCGGCGTTCGCAGCAAAAACCTAGTGGAAATCAGTCTTACACCATATGGCCTACCCAATTCTACTGGGTAAATGATGGCGTAAATGGAATGAAGTTTTACTCCTTGACTGTGCTTTTAATCCCTGAAAGAGTGAAATCCACCGGAAAATCACAAATTTTGGTGTGGAAATAAACTTTTCACTTCAGCGGTTTTTTCATTTTTTTCGAGAATCTGCTTTATTTCTTCTATGGAGCGGTAAAACCGTAGGGCTTTCCGCTCGAGAATAGGGTGAGAAACGGTCAGAATGCGGATTCTTCTTTGCATGCCCCGCATGCGCATAGGCGTCACTCCTGAAGAGTTTCTTCTATATATAATATGGTGTTATATAGATAGGAGTGTCTTGCCTCGTCAGGGGTATCATCCGCTGCGGGGAGCCTATCGTGTAAGGATCATTTTACAGATCGGATTTCCCTGTGCGGAGAAACGCTCTTCGTATTCTGTCATGATATTGCCGCGTACCAGTTCTTCGTCGTTGTGAAGATCAAATGTGCAGGCACGGACGACCCATCCGGTCTCGCGGGCTTCCGTGAGAGCAAAGTCGAAGAGGACACGGTTGTCTGTTTTGAATTCAACGCAGCCGCCCGGAACGAGTATCTGCTCATAGTGTGCCAGAAACTCGCGGCCGGGAAGACGGCGTTTTGCATGCCGGTCTTTGGGCCAGGGGTCGGAGAAGTTCAGATAGATACCGGAAACCTCCTCCGGTCCAAAGACGTCTGTCAGGTCTTCTGCGTCCATTCGCAGGAAAAGCAGATTCGTCAGGCTTTCCTGCTGCTGCCGCTTTTCGAGGGCACGCACCAGTACGCTGGAATATTTTTCAATACCGATATAGTTCCGGTCACTGTGGCGAAGCGCCATTTCGGTGATGAAGCGGCCTTTTCCCATGCCGATTTCCAGATAAAGCGGCTGTGCACGGTCAAAGACCATGTCCCAGTGTCCTTTCTTTTCCTTCATGATATCCTCTTGTATCACATAGGGGCTGGCCGCGATTTCGTCCCGCGCGCCGGGAATATTGCGAAGTCTCATAGAACTTGTCTCCTGTCGGTTTTTTGAATACAATGCTTTTATAAAATTCAGGACAGTACTTCACATTTGCTGCGAAGTTACACGCTTCCTATTTTCTCAGAAATATTGGAAATGTCAAGAGGAGGAAAAAGTGAATTTTTTAAAAGCTTGTATTGACTTTGTGATGATTTCGGGTTAAAATCGTAAAGAAGATTTAAAAAAACGTAATTTATTTAATACAATAGTTGCTGGCTGAAGTTTGGGGCATATTGCGTGTGAGGATGTTGGAATATGAGAGTGTTTGGAAAGCGTGGAGGATGCAGGAAAGATTTGCGAGAGAGCAGTTCTTTGGGAAGAATCTCTGTAGAGAACGGCTCTGCCTGGAATGCTTCTGTTAAGAGAGGCAGAAGCGGGATATTTTTGCAGGGCAAGGCTCTGGCACTGCTTGCTCTGACGTCGCTGCTTCTGTTTTGTGCTCCGGTATTACGGGCTGGGGCGGCCTGGGTGACGACGGATGCCGGGGTGATGTATACGATCTCGGACGCACCTGGATATGCGACTGGGAAAGTGACAATCGGCTCAGATAAATATTATTTTGATGAAAATGGTATTATGCAGACCGGCTTTGTGACGATCAATGGGAAGCTTCTGTATTTTTCAGAAGAGGACGGCACCCTGCAGTATGGGTGGATTACGGTTGGCGATAAGAAATATTACGCAAAAAAGAGCGGCGTTCTTTATGTTTCTGCGTGGTATGGCAAGTATTATTTCCAGGCGGACGGGTCGATGGCGGTCAGCACCTGGGTCGGCAATAAGTGGGTCGGCGAGGATGGCAAATATACCGGGACGACGAAGACCGGGTTTGTGACGCTTGAGGGGAATACTTATTACTACACGAGCGCGTCGCAGTACGCGACCGGCTGGTTTAAGGTTGACGGAAAATATTATTATGCGGATTCAGATGGAGTAGTACAGAAAAGCACCTGGGTTGGCAAAAAGTATGTGGATAGCAGCGGCGTCATGGTGACCGGTATGTGGACGATCGGTTCCAAGACCTACATATTTAAATCCAGCGGTACCCGGTATTCCAGCTGTTGGGTAGAGTACAATGGCAATTATTATTACTGCAACAGCAAGGGCGTCGTACAGAAGAGTACCTGGATCAATGAGACGAAGTACGTCGATGAAAATGGCGTGATGGTAACAGGGTTTTATACGATTGATTCCCAGACCTACTATTTTAATGCAAAAGGTACTTTGAAAAAGAGCTGTTGGATTCGGGTGGATGGCGTTCGTTACCGCCTGAACGCATCCGGTGTGGTTCGCACTTCCTGCTGGATCAGTGATAAGTATTATGCGAGCAGCACAGGCGCGATTCTGACTGGACTGAATGCGGTAGACGGGGAGATTTATTATTTTGATACGACGACCGGCGCTAAGGTTACCAAGACGATGCTGACGGTTGGATCGGCGACCTATTATTTTAAGGTAAACAGCGGTCAGGCTGTGCGTAATTCCTGGGTGAAGTACAACGGGGAGTATTATTATTTCCAGAATGATGGCAAGATGGCCACCAGTATGTGGATTGGAAAATATTATGTGAACAGCAGCGGTGTGCGTACGGATGCTACCCGGTCATCCGGATGGTGGACGAATAATGGTTCGACTTATTACCTGGATTCAGACGGAAATGAGACGACCGGTTTCCAGGTGATCAGCGGCAGTACCTATTATTTTAACTCGTCAGGCGAGATGGTGACTGGTGTACAGACGATCGGGTCGAATACGTATTATTTCTATTCGGATGGCACCATGGCGACTTCGATTACGATTATTGTCGGATCGGTACAGTATACGATCGATGAGTCGGGTGTGGTGACGGACGCGACCAGCATTACGATCAGCGGAGACTCTCTGGGAGTTCAGATCGCGAATTTTGCGATTCAGTATGTCGGGAATCCATATGTTTATGGAGGGACGAGCCTGACAAATGGTGCAGACTGTTCCGGATTTGTTTACGCGGTATTTGCCAGCTTTGATATTAAACTGCTTCGAACCGCGGATGAGCAGATGGATGGACCGAGCTCGTCTCAGATTGCAGCCGGGTATGCGGCAGCGGTGGAAGTAGATCTGGACAGCCTGCAGCCGGGTGATCTGATCTTTTATGGTTCCTCGAGCTATGCTTCCCACGTAGGCATTTACATCGGTGATGGGAAGATTGTACACGCGAGCAATTCACAGGCCTATCCGGCAGGCGGGATTAAGATTTCCGATTATGATTACCGGACGCCGGTGAAAGCGGTGCGCTATTGGTCGTAAGGGCGGTTTAAAATTTTTGTTGCAGCAGTGTATGAAAAGGACGCAAAAGTGTGCGTCCTTTTTCTGTAAAACGAACTGTTGCCTTTACAAATGCGGAAAAATGGATTAGAATGAGGGAGGAACTAAGGACACGCACAGGAGGTGTGAGATGGCGAAAAAGGTGGAGACAATTGGAGTATTGACAAGCGGCGGCGATGCGCCCGGCATGAACCCGGCCATTCGCGCGGTGGTGCGCAAGGCACTGTCACAGGGTATTAGGGTAAAGGGAATTTACCAGGGCTACAAAGGGCTTTTGAATGAGGAAATCGAGGAATTAAATGCGCGCAGTGTTTCCGATACGATTTCCAAAGGCGGCACGATCCTTTATACGGCGCGGTGTTCCGAGTTCCGTACGAAAGAAGGACAGGATGAAGGCGCTGAGATTTGCAGGAAGCATGGTATTGATGGTCTGGTAGTGATCGGAGGAGACGGCTCTTTTAAAGGAGCGCAGCAGTTGGCTGCCAGAGGAATTAATACGATTGGTGTTCCGGGTACGATTGACTTGGATATCGCCTGTACGGATTATACAATTGGTTTTGACACGGCGGTGAATACGGCGATGGATGCGATTGACAAGGTCAGGGATACATCCACCTCTCATGAGCGGTGCAGTATCATTGAAGTGATGGGAAGGAATGCCGGCTATATCGCGCTGTGGTGCGGCATTGCAAATGGTGCGGAGGATATTCTTCTGCCGGAACAGTATGATTATGACGAGCAGATTTTGATTAACAATATTATTAATAACCGGAAGCGTGGGAAGAAGCATCATATTATCATTAATGCGGAGGGAATTGGGCATTCCACGAGTATGGCGCGCCGGATTGAGGCAGCGACCGGCCTGGAGACACGGGCGACGATCCTTGGTCATCTGCAGCGAGGCGGCAGTCCAACCTGCCGTGACCGTGTATATGGATCCATGATGGGCGCGATGGCGGCAGATCTGCTGATCGCCGGCAAGACGAACCGTGTGGTGGCTTATAAGAATGGTGAATATGTGGATTACGACATTGATGAGGCGCTTGCGATGCAGAAAGAGCTTCCGGAATATATGGTGCGTGTGGCAAAAGCGATGCAGATATAAAAAGAAATCTCCTTTGGAGGTTTGATGGGAGATTCGATGGTGTATCAGGAGCAGGCGGGTTTGCGGCAGGCGCAGGGGAAGGAAAGCAATACAAAGTGATTACAAGTACATCAAATCTTCAGGTGAAACAGCTGATTCAGCTGCAAAAGAAGGCGAAGGAACGGAATACACAGGATGTTTTTGTCGTGGAAGGTTCGAAGATGGCTCTGGAGGTGCCTGACAGTCAGCTCGTGCAGATTTATGTCTCAGAGCGGTTTTATGAAAAAGATCCGGCCTTTTTCGGCGAGGACAGGCCGGTGACTGTGTTGTCGGATCGGGTGTTTGAAAGTGTGTCGGATACGAGGACTCCGCAGGGAGTCCTCTGTGTTGTACGACAATATCATTATGACTTAGAGGATTTGCTGGGGACAGCCGCCAGAGAGCCTTTGATCATAGCGCTGGAGAATCTTCAGGATCCGGGAAATCTGGGTACGATTGTGCGCACAGCGGAAGGCGCGGGGGTGACGGGTATTTTGCTCAGCCCGGGCTGTGTAGATCTCTATAACCCAAAAGTGATTCGTTCTACGATGGGCGCAGTTTACCGGATGCCTTTTTATTATACGGATGATTTTGAGCGAGAACTGCGTACACTGAAGCAAAGGGGAGTGCGCTTGTTTGCGGCGCACCTGGAGGGGAGTGTCCCCTACGATGAGGAAACCTATTGCGGGCCGTCGGGCTTCCTGATCGGGAATGAGAGCCAGGGACTGACCGATGAGACGGCGGCAATTGCGAACGCGCGGATCCGGATTCCCATGTGCGGGCAGGTGGAGTCGTTGAATGCGGCCGTTGCGGCGTCGGTGCTGATGTATGAGGCGAATCGGCAGCGGCGAAGGGTACTGTCTGGTAAGGAAGGAATTCAGAAAAAGCTTCGGCCGGAAAAAAGATCAGGAAAGGAATTCAGGAAAGAAGGCATAGTTTCATGAGAGAACAGTTGACAGAGGCGGATGTGAAATCCATTCAGGAGGAGATTGAATATCGCAAGCTGGTGGTACGCAAAGAGGCGATTGAGGCGGTGAAGGAAGCGCGCGCGCACGGGGATCTGAGTGAGAATTTTGAATATCACGCGGCGAAGACGGACAAGAATAAAAATGAGAGCCGCATCCGTTACCTGGAGAGGATGCTGAAGACGGCGGAAGTGATTTCTGACGATTCGAAGGAGGATGAAGTTGGAATTCACAATAAGGTAGAGGTATACGTGGAGGACGACGATGAGACAGAAGTCTATCAGATTGTGACGTCTGTGCGGGGAAATTCGCTGGATGGAAGGATCAGTATCGAATCCCCGATGGGAAAGGCTCTGCTCGGACATAAGGTTGGAGACCGGGTCCTGGTGCAGGTGAATGAGAATTTTGGATACTATGTAGAAATCCGCAGTATTGATAAGACCGCGGATGGAGAGAATGAGGAGCTGCGGCAGTATTAAAAAGAAAGGAGAGGCTTCCGTTTGGAGGATGAAAAAAACGCCCCCATTTTTAATATAGAAGAAGAACTGAAGAAGCTTCCCGGGCGGCCGGGCGTTTACATCATGCATGACGCACGGGATGAGATTATTTACGTTGGCAAAGCCATCAGCCTGAAGAACCGGGTGCGGCAGTATTTCCAGACAAGCCGAAATAAGGGTCCCAAGATTGAGCAGATGGTGCAGCGTATTTGCCGGTTCGAATATATCGTGACGGATTCGGAGCTTGAGGCGCTGGTGCTGGAAAGCAATCTGATTAAAGAGCATCGTCCGAAATATAATACGATGCTGAAGGATGACAAAAGCTATCCGTTTATTAAGGTAACGGTGGGGGAAGCGTTTCCGCGCGTCGTGTTTTCACGCAATATGAAAAAGGATAAGTCCCGGTATTTTGGGCCTTTTACAAGTGCCGGAGCGGTGAAGGATACCATTGAGCTGATTGATAAGCTTTATAAGCTCCGAAACTGTACGCTTTCCTTTCCGCGAGATATCGGGAAGGATCGGGCCTGTCTTTACTATCACATCGGGCAGTGTCCGGCTCCATGTCAGGGAAAAATCAGCAGTGAGGAATACCGCAAGTCGGTGGATGGAGCGTTGGAGTTTCTGGGTGGGAATTATGCGCCGGTGCTGGATATGCTGCAGGAGAAGATGGAGCAGGCTTCTGAGGAACTGGATTTTGAAAAGGCGATTGAGTACCGGGATTTGCAAAGCAGCGTGCGGCAGGTTGCGCAGCGGCAGAAAATTACGCACGAGGACGGCGAGGATAAGGATGTGCTGGCAATGGCCGTGGATGGCGGCGATGCGGTGGTACAGGTCTTTTTTATCCGCGGCGGCAAGATGATCGGGAGGGATCATTTTTACCTGCGGGTCGCACCGCACGACACCAAGGCAGTTATTTTAAGCAGTTTTATCAAGCAATATTACGCGGGTACACCGTTTGTGCCGCGGGAGCTGATGCTGGAGACGGAGATTGAAGACCAGGGGCTTGTGGAGAAATGGCTCACCGAAAAGCGTGGCCAGAGGGTTTATCTTCGGGTGCCGAAAAAAGGAACGAAAGAGAAGCTGGTGGAGATGGCTGCGGAAAATGCGTCGATTGTCCTGCGCCAGGATCGGGAGCGGATCAAGCGAGAGGAAGGCCGTACGATCGGAGCGGTTCACGAGATTGAGAATTTGCTGGGCATTGATCGGGCGATGCGCATGGAGGCTTATGATATTTCCAACATCAGCGGTTTCGAGTCCGTCGGTTCCATGATTGTCTATGAAAAGGGAAAACCAAAACGCAGCGATTACCGCAAGTTTAAGATTCGGACGGTACAGGGACCGGATGATTACGCGAGCATGGAGGAAGTACTGACCCGGCGGTTTGCGCATGGACTGGAAGAACGGAAAGAGCTGGACGAGAAGGGCATGGGCTATGAGATGGGAAGCTTCAGCCGTTTCCCGGATCTGCTTCTGATGGATGGCGGCCGCGGCCAGGTCAATGTGGCGCTTCGTGTGCTGGATAACCTTGGCATATCCATTCCTGTCTGCGGTATGGTAAAGGATGATTTTCACCGGACACGCGGCATTTATTTTGATAATGTCGAGCTGCCGATTGATACGCATTCGGAGGCGTTTCACCTGGTTACACGCATACAGGATGAGGCACACCGATTTGCGATTGAGTATCACCGCAGCCTTCGCAGCAAAGCGCAGGTGCATTCGTTGCTGGATGAGATTGAGGGGATTGGGCCGACTCGCCGCAAGGCGCTGATGCGAACCTTCCAGTCGCTGGAGGCCATTCGCGACGCGTCTCTGGAGGAATTGACAAATGCGCCGTCCATGAATGCACGCAGCGCACGGGAAGTGTATGATTATTTTCATGGCGAAGAGCAGAAAGGCTCCAGAATTGAGGAAGAGTAGAGAATTGCGGGTTTTATCTGGACAAATATATGGGAATCAGGTACAATCGGATATTATCTGCCCTGTATGAGCGGAATTAGAATACAGGCAGGACAAAAATACAAAATTTATACAGGAGGGATTTTGCATATGCCGACAGCCAGTGTTTCGTTGGAAAAGATTGTTGAAAAAATGGAACTGAAAAATCTGACTCCAGAGATTGATATTTCGAATAAAAGGGTGGTTACGTCGGAGATTAACCGTCCGGCGCTGCAGCTTACCGGCTATTTTGACCATTTCTATTCGGAACGGGTGCAGATTATCGGATATGTGGAGTACACGTATCTGGAACATCTTTCACGGGAAACGAAGGTCCCTGTGTACGAAAAGTTTTTATCTTATAATGTGCCATGTATTATTTATACGACGATGACAGAGCCGGATGAAGATATGCTCCGCCTGGCAAAGCAGTACCAGGTGCCGATCTTTATTACGGAGCAGACAACGTCTGGATTTATGGCAGAGATCATTCGCTGGCTGAATGTGGAGCTGGCGCCGTGTATTTCGATTCACGGCGTGCTGGTGGATGTGTACGGTGAAGGGATTCTGATCATGGGCGAGAGCGGCATCGGTAAGAGCGAGGCGGCGTTGGAGCTGATTAAGCGCGGACACCGCCTGGTCACGGATGATGTTGTAGAGATCCGTAAGGTCAGCGACGCGACGCTGATCGGCGCATCGCCGGATATTACGCGGCATTTTATTGAACTGCGCGGCATCGGCATTATTGATGTGAAGACGTTGTTCGGTGTGGAGAGTGTAAAGAATACACAGCAGATTGACCTGGTGATTAAGCTGGAGGAGTGGAGTCGGGATAAAGAGTATGACCGGCTTGGGCTGGAAGAGGAATATACGGAATTTTTGGGGAACAAAGTGGTATGTCATTCTCTGCCGATCCGTCCGGGCAGGAACCTGGCAGTGATTGTGGAAGCAGCGGCGGTCAACCACAGACAGAAGAAGATGGGTTATAATGCGGCGCAGGAGTTGTACAATCGTGTACAGAACAGCCTGATGAGAAATGCACAGAATAAGGAGCAGTGAGATTATGGCTAAGTATTGTTTTGGGATTGATGTTGGCGGTACAACGATTAAATGCGGGCTTTTTCAGACGGATGGCGTAATGCTGGACAAATGGGAAATCCGTACCAGAGTAGAAGAAAGTGGCAGATATATTCTCCCGGATGTGGCAGAGACGATTCTGGCAAAAATAGCAGAAAAGAATCTCAGCAAAAGCGACATTGCAGGCGTGGGGATTGGCGTTCCGGGGCCGGTCAATGAGGCCGGAGAGGTGCCGGAAGCGGTAAACATCCACTGGGGTTATGTGAATGTAGTGAAAGAGCTTGGCGATCTGACCGGGATGACGGTCAAGGCGGCAAATGACGCGAACGTAGCGGCGCTCGGTGAGCTCTGGCAGGGCGGCGGTACGGGCTACCAGGATATGATTATGGTGACTTTGGGGACCGGCGTAGGCGGCGGAATTATTCTCGGCGGCAAGATTGTGGCAGGCGCGCACGGCGCGGGAGGCGAGATCGGTCATGCACATGTGGATGATACGATGGTTGAGGCCTGCAACTGCGGCAACCATGGATGCCTGGAACAGTTTGCTTCCGCCACGGGGATTGCGAATCTCGCGAAAAAGATTCTGGAGGCCAGCGACGCTCCATCCGTAATACGCGGACAT
Organism: Lachnospiraceae bacterium; assembly: GCA_021205755.1. GTDB lineage: Bacteria > Bacillota > Clostridia > Lachnospirales > Lachnospiraceae > Choladousia. The sequence goes on from JAJPWX010000127.1 coordinate 63,332, forward strand.
CGTAATATTTCCGCGAAGACTGTTTTTGACGCAGTAAAAGAAGGGGACGCTCTGGCCATTCAGGTAGCGGAACAGTTTGGGGAATATCTTGGGAAAGCGCTGGCGGTATTTTCCGTTGTAGTAGACCCGGAGGTGATTGTGATCGGCGGAGGCGTATCGAACGCGGGACCGATTTTACTGGATTATGTGACGGGGCCGTTCTGCAAAAACACATTTCCGCCGTGCCGGGATACGAAATTTGCCCTTGCAAAGCTGGGAAATGACGCCGGAATTTATGGTGCGGCGAAGATGGTATTATAATGGGCACCGCGATGGAATTGCCATTTGGCGGCTCTTCATTGGAAGAAGGGACACATGGAACAGTGAATTATGTGGCGTTTGATCTGGAGACGACGGGGCTGCGTCCTTCGACTGACCGCATTCTGGAGATCGGCGCCGTGCGGGTGGAAGATGGGGAAGTGACTGGTACATATGAGACCCTGGTAGACCACGCGCTGCCGATTCCCCAAAGGATTACGGAGCTGACTGGTATCACAGAAGAAATGACCGCCGGGGCACCGGATATCCGTGAAGCGGTGGAAGGCTTCTTGCACTTTTCCGGAGATGCTGTCCTGCTTGGCCATAATATCCAGTTTGACTATGGTTTTATGAAACGCAATGTGCTGAATCTGCATGCGCTGCAGGCAACTGAGAATGGAGCGGGAGCTTCCTCGAACGGCACCTATGAACGGATGGGGCTGGATACGCTTGCCATTGCCCGTGCCGTGCTTCCGCAGCTGGAGAGCAAATCCCTTGATAAGCTGGCAGCCTGGTATCAGATTCCTCTGGAGCATCATCACCGCGCGATGGATGACGCGATGACCACGGCACAGTTGTTTGAACGCCTGCGAGAGGATTATGGGGAAAAGTATCCGATACTGTTTGAACCGAAGCCGCTGCAGTTTCAGGTACGCAAGGAAGGTCCCATTACGAGTTCACAAAAAGTATACTTGCGTGAACTGATAAAATATCATAGAATAGACACAGCCGTGAAAATAGATTTACTGACAAAGAACGAGGCTTCGCGGATGATTGACGGGATTATTTTGCGGTATGGGAAGATTGGTTCCCGTCCGTGAATGTACTGTGTGTTTGAAAAATGTGACGATTCAGGATTGTGCGGAAGATTACGAAAAAACAGTGCCCGGCAGACTTGATAAAAGAATTTACGAGATAAGAGGTGAGAAGGATGATGAATTTTAACAGTAAGAAAAAACAGCGGATTGCCGCCATTATTGTCATTGTGATTGTTGTGGCTATGGTACTTGGAACGATCGCGTCTGCGCTGCTTATCGCGTAAGAGTGACAGGGAAGGGGATGCTTCAATGTGTAAGAAATTTTTTAAGGGGATGCTGCTGCCGTTTCTACTGCTTTTTGCAGCTCTTACCGCATCAGCGGAAGGAACGACGGTGATCAGCGACGGCGTTTTTATAGGGGATAAAGACGTCAGCGGTATGACGGTCGATGAGGTGGAGGCCTATGTGGAAAGTGAGGTTCAGACGTTAGCTGCCTCGACGATCACCATACAGATGGGAGACGACGCGGTGACCACGACCTGGGAAGATCTGGGACTTACCTGGACGAATACGGATCTGGTGTATGAGATCAGTGAGCTTGGCACGACGGGAAATATTATCCGGCGTTATATGGAGCAGAAGGATCTGGAGAATCAGAGTACAAATTATGAGATAGAGTACGAATGGGATGAATCCGCGGCGGAAGCTTTTGTGGAATCTCTGGAGGTCTATAATTCTGATCCGGTAGAAGGCTCTGTCTATATGAATGACGATGGCTCGCTTGGCGTAGAAGGCGGCACGGATGGTATGACACTGGATGTGGACGCGACGCTTGTGAGTCTGAAAGAGCATCTGCAGACGCTGGAGGCCGGGGATGCGGTGATTCAGGCGACAGCGGATGTGGTATCGCCGACTCTGACGGCAGATCTGTTAAGTCAGATGACGGATGTCCTGGGCACGGCGACGACGAGCTATGCTTCCTCTACTTCGAACCGCGCGCAGAACGTGCAGAATGGTACTTCCAAGATTAATGGCACACTTCTGATGCCGGGCGAGAGTTTTTCTGTGACGGAGGCGGTCGCACCGTTTACAGAGGATAACGGCTATGCACTGGCTGCTTCTTATGAGGCGGGGCAGGTCGTAGAGTCCTATGGCGGCGGTATCTGCCAGGTGTCTACGACCCTGTATAATGCGGTATTGAAAGCGGAACTTCAGGTGGATAAGCGTTATAATCATACGATGCTGGTATCTTATGTCGATCCGTCGAAGGACGCAGCGATTGCGGAAGGTCTGATGGATTTTGTCTTTACAAATAATCAGGATTATCCGATTTATATCGCGGGAAGTGCGTACGGCGGAACGCTGACGTTTTCGATTTATGGTGTGGAGACAAGGGCGTCGAACCGGACCATCAAGTTTGTCAGTGAGACCCTGAGCCAGACGGACCCGGAAAGCAACATTACTCTGGTGGCAAATACCAGCCAGAATGTCGGTTATTTGTATCAGGTGCAGAGCGCGCACCAGGGATTGAGCGCGGTGCTTTGGAAGGAAATTTACATTGATGGGGTATTGTCAGAAACGATCCAGGTAAACAGCAGCACCTACACGGCCTCGCCTGCAATTTATGAGGTTGGCGTGGTCACGAGCAACAGTTCGCTTTCGTCCGCGCTATATACGGCGATTGCGGCAAATGATCTGTCTCAGGTGCAGTATTTGATTACCTATGGTGTGTCAACGAGCCAGACGGAGAGCGAGACCACCACGCAGAGTGAGACGACAACGCAGAGCGAGACCACTACGCAGAGTGAGACAACGACACAAAGCGAGACAACGGTACAGAGTGAGACCACTGCGCAGAGCGAGACGGCCGCACAGAGCGAGACTACATCGACAAGTACGGATACTTCAACCGATACCTCGACGGATACTTCGTCCGGAGAGACGGTAGTGGTAGAATAAAGGCAGCCATTCAGGACAGTTCTTTGCATTTGGTGCGAAGAACGTGTGAAAACGACTTACGTCGTTTACTATAAAAAACGGGAATGAGAAAATGCAGGTGGGAGAGCTGACAGAAGCGGTTCGAAACCGTTCTGTGTACAGGCAATTTCATTGGGACAATGCCGGCGGGCAGGCCGATTGCCGTGGGAGAGGATCGAATTTATATTTTTCCACAGCTGGCCCGCTTCCGGGGTATGCGGATATGCCGTGGCGTCAGGTGACTGCCGCGGCTAATTCGCTTGCAGCGGATGGCGCAGAGGGACTGGCGGTTTCCATTCAGGGGTGCCTGCCAGTGTCATACGAGGAAGCCAGACTCCGGGAAGATATGAAACAGTTTGCCGCGGAGATAAAAACGAACGGCATGGAACCGGGTGACATCCATATACAGGTATCTGACCAGGTAAATGCGGCGCAGTATTTTGTGAATGCTGTGGGGCATGGATTATGGACAGAGACACCGAAATCAGCCGGGAATGAGCAGGGGTTCACTGGAACGGCTGACCTTGAGGGAAATTCTGCAGGCTCGAAAGTGAGAATGCACGGACGGGAGAGAAGTCTGTGTCCGGGGCAGGAGCTGGTTGTGGTGCGTCAGATTGCGCTGACAGGGACAGCGGCGCTTGCGCGGCTGCATGAGGAAGAACTGCGTCGGCGTTTTCCATTTTGGCTGGTTGACCATGCAAAAGAGTTTGATCAGTGGATGTCAGCTGCGGAAGCTGCGTATGCCGTGCACCAGTTTGGCACGGCTACTGTCTATTCTGTCGCGCAGGGAGGTATTTTCAATGCACTCTGGGAACTGGCAGAATGCGCGGATGTCGGACTGGAGGTGGATCTTCGACGGATTCCTGTGAAACAGGAGACAATAGAGATCTGCGAGTATTTTGACCTCAATCCATATTATTTGTATTCAGCAGGCTGTCTTCTGATCGGAACCGAACAGGCGGAAGGTCTGGTCGCAGCGTTAGCCGATATCGGTATTTCGGCAGCTGTGATTGGCTGCGTAACAGACGGGAATGACCGGGTGATCTGCAACGGAGAGAATCGCCGATTTCTGGATCGGCCGAAGCAGGATGAATTGTGGAGGCTGGGGGATGGCGAAATGGCAGCTGGAAAGAAAAGCAGCTGATGGCGGCAGAAACAGGAAACAATAGGAGAAATAGCATTATGAGAGAACAAATTTTATCGCTTCTGGAGAAGAATAGCAAAATAGATCTGGGAGAATTGGCAGTTTTATTGGGAACGAATGAGGAGGTCATTCAAAAAGAGGTAGAAGCAATGGAGCAGGAGCAGGTGATCTGCGGCTACCATACATTGATTGACTGGGAAAAAACAGATTCAGAAAAGGTAACGGCGCTGATTGAGGTGCGGGTGACTCCGCAGAGAGGGCAGGGGTTTGACACGATTGCCGAGCGCATTTACAATTATCCGGAGGTGCAGTCCGTATATCTTATCTCCGGAGCGTACGATCTGTTGGTGATCCTGCAGGGCAAGACGCTCCGTGAAGTGTCCAGCTTTGTCAGCGATAAGCTGTCCACACTGGACTCCGTTTTGAGTACCGCCACGCATTTTATTCTGAAAAAGTATAAGGACTATGGAACGATTCTTGGCAAAAAAGAAAAGGATGAAAGGATGTTGATGACGCCGTGAGAAACCCTTTATCAAAAAGAATAACGACAATTGAGCCGTCCGGTATCCGCCGTTTTTTTGACATTGCGAATGAGATGGAAAATGTCATCTCCCTTGGAGTAGGTGAACCGGATTTTGACACGCCATGGCACATTCGCGATGAGGGGATCTATTCTCTGGAAAAAGGGCGTACTTTTTATACATCGAACTCTGGACTGATGGAGCTGCGCAAAGAAATCTGCCGTTATCTGAAACGACGCTGCGACCTGACCTATGATCCGGTACATGAGACTCTGGTGACAGTTGGCGGCAGCGAGGCCATTGATATTGCGCTGCGCGCAATGCTTGATGATGGGGATGAAGTGCTGATTCCGCAGCCCTGTTATGTCTCCTATCTCCCCTGCGTGCAGCTGACGGGGGGCGTTCCGGTCATTATCGAGCTTCAGGAGAAGGACGAGTTTCGTCTGACGAAAGAGGAGCTTCTGGAAGCAATTACGGATAAAACGAAAGTGCTGATCATGCCGTTTCCGAACAATCCGACCGGCGCAGTGATGCGGCGCGAAGATCTGGAGAAGATTGCGGAGGTAGTGATTGAAAAGGATTTATTTGTGATCTCTGATGAGATTTATTCAGAATTGACATATCAGGGAGAGCATGTCTCTATAGCGAGCCTGCCGGGTATGTGGGAGCGGACACTGACGATTAATGGATTTTCAAAGTCTTACGCGATGACTGGCTGGCGCCTGGGATATGTGTGCGGTCCCCGGCAGATCATCGATCAGATGATGAAAATTCACCAGTTTGCGATCATGTGTGCGCCGACAACCAGCCAGTATGCGGCGGTTGAGGCTCTGCGCAATGGTGATAACGATGTTGCGCAGATGCGCGAATCCTATAACCAGCGCCGGCGTTTTCTGATGTACGAATTTGAACGTATGGGTTTGCCGTGCTTTGAGCCATTTGGAGCTTTTTACGTCTTCCCATGTATCAAAGAGTTTGGTATGACATCCGATGATTTTGCGATGCGGCTTCTGGAAGAGGAGCGTGTTGCAGTGGTTCCGGGTACAGCTTTTGGCGCATGCGGAGAAGGATTCCTGCGGATTTCTTATGCTTACTCCATTGACGCACTGAAAGTCGCACTGGAGCGGCTGGAGCGTTTTATTACAAAGCTGCGAATTGGGTGAGGAACGAATCTATATGAATATTGTGCTTTATGAGCCGGAGATACCTGCAAATACGGGAAACATCGGGCGTACCTGCGTCGCGACCGGCACCCGGCTGCATCTGATCGAGCCGCTGGGCTTTCGTCTGACGGAAAAGGCGCTCCGCCGCGCCGGGATGGACTACTGGCCGCAGCTGGACGTGACACGGTACATTAATTATGAAGAATTTCTGGAGCGCAATCCCGGGGCAAAAATTTACTTTGCCTCAACCAAGGCGCGGAAAATCTATACCGAAGTAAATTATGAGCCGGACTGCTATCTTATGTTTGGCAAAGAGAGTGCTGGGATTCCAGAAGAAATTCTGCGTGACCATCCGGACACAGCGGTTCGTATTCCGATGATCGGTGAGACACGTTCTCTGAATCTCGGCAATTCTGCGGCGATTGTGCTCTATGAAGCTCTGCGCCAGAATGGATTTGCACAGATGAAGCTGCAGGGAGAACTGACGCGCTATCGTTGGGAGGAAGCGGCTGAAAAAGCCTGATCAGATCGGAGTGTGAAAATTACAGGAGGATGGAACGAATGGATTTGCCACAGGAATTTTTGACGCGCATGGAAGCGCTGCTCGGAGAAGAGTTTCCATCTTTTCTGAATTCTTACGGAGAAACGCGCCGCTATGGTCTTCGCGTAAATACGTTGAAAATCAGTGTGGAAGAGTTTCGGAAGCTTGCACCTTTCCATCTGACTCCGATTCCATGGATAGAAAATGGTTTCTTTTATGAAAAAGAGGATGCCCCGTCGCGACATCCTTTTTATTATGCCGGTCTGTATTATCTTCAGGAACCAAGCGCCATGACGCCCGCACAGGTTCTTCCGGTACGTCCGGGAGAGCGCGTGCTGGATCTCTGCGCGGCGCCCGGCGGCAAAGCGACTGCACTTGCGGCAAAGCTTGCAGGGGAAGGATTGCTGGTCGCTAATGATATCAGTGCTTCCCGCGCGAAAGCTCTGCTGAAAAATCTGGAACTTTTTGGCGTGGAAAATGCTTTTGTGACCAACGAGATACCTGTAAAACTTGCGGCGCAGTATCCAGAGTTTTTTGATAAAATTCTCGTAGACGCTCCGTGCTCCGGGGAGGGGATGTTCCGCAAAGATATTGCTAATGCCCGTGCGTGGAGTCTGGCGAAGGTTCATGAATGCGCAAAAACACAGAAAGAGATCGCATTGCAGGCAGTATCTATGCTGCGCCCGGGCGGTACCATGCTGTATTCTACCTGCACTTTTTCGCCCGAAGAGGACGAGCAGGTGATTGCATACATTCTCAGGCAATGTCCGGAGATGGAACTTCTGCCCATTCCGATGGCGGAGGGCTTCGAAAAGGGGCGGCCTGAGCTGGCGGACGAAGACTTGGCAAATCGAGAGGAGCTGACCAGATGTGTCCGCCTGTTTCCTCATAAAATGCCTGGAGAGGGACATTTTATGGCGCTGCTCAGAAAAGGTGAGAACGAAGCTTTCAGCCATTGCAGTGAGCCTGAGAATGACGGAAGGCGCAGGGATAAGGACGGTAACACGGAAAACAGGGATGGATCGGTATCGTTTTCGAACGCAGTACTCGGGCAGGCGAGGATAGATAAAAAAAACAGGAAAGAAAGAAAAAGCAGGAAAGATCGGGCCGGGGGTCGACAGGGACACCAACGGGCGGCTGCGTTGACTTCAAACGCAGCGAACGGGGAGGGAACAGAGCTTGTCGCAGCATTTTTAACAGAGCAGAATCAGATGGAATATTTACAAAACCTGGAACTGCGCGGTGACCGGGCTTACTATGTGCCGGAACTTCTGGGGACTTCAGAGGGGACAGGCGGGATCCGTTTTTTGCGGAATGGGCTTTATCTGGGGGAAATAAAAAAGGATCGCTTTGAACCCTCGCAGGCATTTGCGATGGCGCTGTGCCCAAAGGAGGGCGTGAAAGTTGTAGATTTTGATTTCTCGGATGAACGTGTAGCGCGTTATCTGCGCGGAGAAACGTTTGATGTAGAGGACATGCAGATGGATAAGACGAACGGCTGGCGGCTTGTCTGCGTCAATGGGTATCCCCTTGGCTGGGGGCGCCTTACGGGCAGTACGTTAAAGAATAAGTACCACCCGGGCTGGCGGATCCAGTAGGGGATGGGCTGACCCACCCCGCTAAAATATGTGATGCATGATTATCGGAAACAGGTGTAAACCGTACCATTTGTCATTCCGCCGCGGCTTTCCGCAAGCTCACTGACTGTTACAAGCTGGTAGCCTCTGCTGATCAGCGTGGGAATAATGGTTTTTGATGCCTCAGCGGTTGAAGCGTAAAGATCATGCATCAGGACGATATCGCCGTCTTTCACATGGTTCAGCACCGCTGAGATTGTGCTGGATGCGCTGCGTGTCGCCCAGTCCCGTGTGTCAATGGACCAGTTAATGAGCGGCATATTTACTGCGCTTTTTACGGTTGAGTTGTAATTGCCGCCGGGCGGACGCATTACGACCGGTGAGACCCCGGTCACAGCCTTGACAGCTGCATTGGTCCGCGAAATCTGACTCTGGATGGTGCTTGCAGAGTAACGCGTCAGGATGAGATGCTCCCAGGTATGGTTGCCGATTTCACATCCGAGGTCGTAGGCGGCCTTTACTGTGGATGCGTAGGTGGATACACGGTTTCCTACGACGAAAAACGTCGCTACAGCATCATACTGCTGCAGAGTCTTCAGAATCGTAGAAGTATTGACGGAGGGGCCGTCATCGTAGGTGATCGCAATCATTTTTCCGTCCATGTCAACTGTCCGATACAGGACGCCATTGGAATCAAAATAGCGGATGTAGTGAGAAATAATTTGCTTCCCGGTAACACGGATGCCGGTCGTTTCGTCAAAGTAGTACTTGTTTCCGTTCTCATCTGTCAGCCACCCGGTTTTCCGTTTCCCACTGGAACTGAAATAGTAATAATTGCCGTTGATCTTCCGCAGCCCGGTGAGCATTTTGCCATGAGAGTTAAAGTAATAGTAGTAGCCATCGATTTTTTTAAAGCCTGTGACCATCTTGCCGTTGCTATTGAAATAATAGTAGTAGCCGTTGATTTTGACTTTTTTTGAGGTAACCATTTTTCCACTGGCATTGAAATAATAATATTTGCCGTTGATGTTTACCTTTTTTGAGGTAACCATTTTTCCGCTTGTATTGAAATAGTAATAGGTACCCTTGATCTTCACCCGGCCGACTGCCATCTGGCCGCTGGCGCGGAAATAATACTTTGCCCCGCTCTCAGAGGTATACCAGTAGCTTTTCTGCATGACGCCGTCCAGAAAATAGTAGTAGATATCATCGATTTTCACCCGGCCGGTATATTTTACTCCGTTTTTGTAATAATAAGTCTTTCCGTCTATGGTTACATACCCGTTTAGCGACTCCTGTGTATTAATGGCAGACGAATCGGAACTTTCGGCAGTAGTCAGCTCTGCAGCAGTCGCGGGGGTGAATACGGAAAGACACGCTGTCAGCAGGATGATGGATTGCAGCGCGCGCAGTTTTTTTCTCATGCTCATACATTTTCTCCTTTTCTGCTAGAAGTGGCAACTATTCAGAAATATGTATAAAGAATACATCCGTTTCCTGAAAGGCTGGAAGAATGGAAATAATTACCTGTATCGAGTATAATACTTTTTAATAATAATAGGAAGAGACGAAATCAAAAGATTCTCTTAAGTTTTTTTGCTGGCTCGGAAGAATTGTAAGAAATGGAGAAGAGGAAAAAACGCTTAAATGGATTGTATTGAAAAAAATACAATATTTTTGCAAAAAACGGAAAGATTTGAAAAGAAAGCTCTTGAAATAAGCTGGGATTTTCTGTATAATGCAATTTGTTGTGACCTTGATAGCGTAGAAGCGTGAGGTTGCTGCGGTGTGCGCCGCAGGTTTTCCGTGGAGCGAATGTCAAGTTATAAAACTGGCGACAAGTCACTGTACAAAATTTTAATGGTTCCGGTTTATAAGTTGATCGGGCACCGTGCGGGCGCATGACACGCACGGGTGAGTGTACAGTCACCGCTTGTCGTACTGAAGTACGTCGTGTATCTGAACAGAAGATGTGCGGCGCAGACCACGTCCGCGCGAGAGCGCAAATCAGAAAGGCGTGGTTCTCCATAAAAGTGCGAATAAGGAGGCGACTTTTTTTATGGCAACTCAGGTAATGAGAATCACATTGAAGGCGTATGACCATCAGCTGGTGGATGCATCCGCGAAGAAGATCATCGAGACTGTAAAGAAAAATGGAGCACAGGTAAGCGGACCGGTGCCGCTCCCGACGAAGAAGGAGGTAGTGACCATCCTTCGTGCGGTACACAAGTACAAGGACTCCAGAGAGCAGTTCGAGCAGAGAACACACAAGAGACTGATTGATATCATCGCACCGACCCAGAAGACAGTAGATGCGCTGTCCAGACTGGAAATGCCGGCGGGTGTTTACATTGATATCAAGATGAAGCAGAAATAATTCTGCTGTGAGAATGAGGCAAATCCTATTCAGGTTGAGATAGCTGTTGACTAGGATGATTGTGTCACGCTGCTGCACCAAGCGTGGAACGATGAGCCGCCGCTTCGCGGCAGCCTACGTCGTCCATCTGCTTCGCAGATGCACGACATGATCCGCTGTAGAAAAACAGGAGGTAAAGGAATGAAGAAAGCAATCTTAGCAACCAAAGTCGGAATGACACAGATTTTCGACGAGAACGGACTTTTGATTCCGGTAACGGTTCTTCAGGCCGGACCGTGCGTGGTTACGCAGGTTAAGACGGTAGCGAAGGACGGTTACAGCGCAGTTCAGGTTGGCTTTGTCGACAAGAGAGAAAAGCTTGTCAATAAGCCGCAGAAGGGCGCGTTTGACAAGGCAGGCGTTTCTTATAAGAGATACGTCAGAGAGTTCCGGCTGGATGACGCCGAGAGCTATGAAGTAAAACAGGAGATCAAGGCTGACGTGTTCGCGGCGGGCGAGAAGGTGGATGCAACCGCTATTTCAAAGGGCAAAGGCTTCCAGGGCGCGATCAAGAGACATGGACAGCACAGAGGACCGATGGCACATGGTTCCAAATATCATCGTCATGCAGGTTCCAATGGTTCTTCCTCTGATCCGAGCCGCGTATTTAAAGGCAAAGCGATGCCAGGACGCATGGGCGGCGAGCAGGTTACCGTTCAGAACCTTGAGATCGTTCGTGTAGATGCAGAAGAGAATCTGATTCTGGTAAAGGGCGCTGTTCCCGGACCAAAGAAGGCACTTGTTACTTTAAAGAATACCGTAAAGTCCGGTAAATAAGCCTATTGACAGGAAAGGAGGAGAACACAGATGGCAAACGTATCTGTTTATAATATGGAAGGCAAAGAAGTAGGCCAGATGGAACTGAACGACGCTGTGTTTGGCGTAGAAGTCAATGAGCATCTGGTACATCTTGCGGTTGTGAGCCAGCTGGCGGCAAAACGTCAGGGCACGCAGAAAGCGAAGACCCGTTCTGAGGTTTCCGGCGGCGGAAAGAAACCGTGGAGACAGAAAGGCACTGGTCACGCGAGACAGGGTTCGATCCGCGCTCCGCAGTGGAAAGGCGGCGGCGTTGTATTCGCACCGGTTCCGAGAGATTATACGTTCAAAATGAATAAGAAAGAAAAGAGACTGGCTCTGAAGTCAGCACTGACCACCAGAGTACAGGAGAATAAGCTGGTTGTCATTGATGAGCTGAAGTTTTCTGAGATTAAGACAAAGAACATGAAAGCAGTTCTGGATGCGGTAAAAGTAAGCCAGGCGCTTCTGGTGCTTGATGAGAATGATAAAAACGTGGTTCTTTCCGCGAGAAACCTCCCGGATGTAAAGACCGCAATGATCAACACGATTAATGTGTATGACATTCTGAAATACAATACTGTAGTGGCCACGAAAGCGGCTGTGGAGAAGATCGAGGAGGTGTACGCGTAATGGCTGATATTAAGTATTATGACGTGATCTTAAAACCAGTGATCACAGAGAAGAGCATGAATGCGATGTCAGAGAAAAAGTATACGTTCCTGGTACATCCGGATGTGACAAAGTCTCAGGTGAAAGAAGCGGTGGAGAAAATGTTTGACGGTGCAAAGGTAAAGCAGGTCAACACCATGAACCAGGTTGGGAAGCCAAAGCGCCGCGGTATGACATATGGTAAGACTGCAAAGACAAAGAAAGCGGTCGTTACACTGACTGAGGACAGCAAGGATATCGAGATCTTTGAAGGTCTGTAAAAGTCCTTTGATAACGCGGGAGTAAAGTGCGTTCCGCTTTGCGGATGAATGACACGCTCCGACGCGTTGTACACTATCTGCAGTGAGAGCCTCGCAGACAGGCTCACGCTAAGCGCAAAAGCTCAGCTTACGTCACAATCCCTGGTGGGATTTATGACAGGATATGCAGGATAATAAGCGCACACGGCCGTATGGGAAAATGCTTTGGCATTATGGCGGCTGGTGTGTAAGGGATGACACAAAGCCATTCCTTACTAAGAAAGGAGAAACATTATGGGAATCAAAACCTATAAACCATATACGCCTTCCAGAAGGCATATGACCGGTTCTGATTTTTCAGAGATTACCAAGACGACTCCGGAGAAGTCTCTGACCGTATCTCTCAAGAAGAACGCAGGTCGGAACAACCAGGGCAAGATTACTGTCAGACATCATGGCGGCGGTAACAGAAGAAAATACAGACTGGTAGATTTTAAGAGAAATAAGGATGGAATCCCGGCAAAGGTTCTCGGTATTGAATACGATCCGAACCGTTCTGCGAACATCGCTCTGATCTGCTATGCAGACGGAGAGAAGTCCTATGTTCTTGCCCCGGCAGGCATGCAGGTGGGCTGGACAGTTATGAATGGACCGGAAGCCGAAGTACGTGTGGGCAACTGCCTGCCACTTTCCATGATTCCTGTTGGTACAATGGTACACAATGTGGAACTCTATCCGGGACACGGCGGACAGTTGGTTCGCTCTGCCGGCAATGGAGCTCAGCTGATGGCGAAGGAAGGCAAATACGCGACCTTAAGACTTCCGTCTGGTGAAATGAGAATGGTTCCGGCAGACTGCCGTGCAACTGTTGGCATCGTAGGAAATGGCGATCATAACCTGATCAATATCGGTAAAGCCGGAAGAAAGCGTCACATGGGCGTTCGCCCGACCGTTCGTGGTTCTGTTATGAACCCGAATGACCACCCGCATGGCGGCGGCGAGGGCAGAGCTCCGGTAGGACGTCCGGGTCCGAGTACTCCGTGGGGCAAGCCTGCACAGGGTCTGAAGACCAGAAAGAAGAAGAAAGCTTCCAATAAGCTGATCGTGAGAAGAAGAGACGGCAAGGCAGTCTAAAGTGCATACAACCGCATAAAAGGCTCCTGACAAAAAGAAATGTCTGGCAGCCTGCGGTTGAAGCAAGGTAAACGACGAGGGTTCGTTTAGGATGTAGATAGGAGAATATGAGGAGGTAAACAATGGCTCGTTCACTGAAAAAAGGACCGTTTGCTGATGAGAGTCTGCTGAAGAAAATAGATGCGTTGAACGCTTCGGGGAGCAAGCAGGTGATCAAGACCTGGTCACGTCGTTCCACGATCTTCCCGCAGATGGTTGGACATACCATCGCAGTCCATGACGGAAGAAAGCATGTTCCAGTATATATCACAGAGGATATGGTTGGACATAAGCTTGGCGAGTTTGTGGCGACGCGGACTTACAGAGGACACGGTAAAGACGAGAAGAAGTCCCGTGCGCGCTAGGTTAAAAGAGATCGGAACATTCTTAAGTTCTCGATATTACTCTGTAAATCGGAATATACTTGAGTTCTCGATTTACTCTGTAAATCGGAACATTATTTGAAAGGAGATAAATCCAATGGCAAAAGGACATAGATCCCAGATCAAGAGAGAGAGAAATGCCGAGAAGGATACGAGACCGTCAGCAAAGGTTTCTTATGCTCGTGTTTCTACCCGCAAGGCATGCTACGTTTTGGATGCCATCCGGGGAAAAGATGTTCAGAGCGCACTTGGCATTCTGACATACAATCCAAGATACGCATCAGAAGTTATTTTGAAGCTGCTTAAGTCCGCGATTGCGAACGCGGAAAACAATAATGGCCTGAGCGCTTCGAACCTGTATATTGAGGAGTGTTACGCGAATAAGGGTCCGACAATGAAGAGAATCAGACCGAGAGCACAGGGCAGAGCATACCGCATCGAAAAGCGTATGAGCCACATCACAATCGTGCTGAATGAGAAGTAAGGAGGACTGGCATGGGACAGAAAGTTAATCCGCATGGTCTTAGAGTAGGTATCATCAAAGACTGGGATTCCAAATGGTATGCAGAGGGTGATTTCGCTGATTGCCTCGTAGAGGATCACGAGATCCGCAAATATCTGAAGAAGAGATTATACAGCGCAGGTGTTTCTACGATTGAAATCGAGAGAGCGTCTGACAGGGTGAAGGTAATCATCCATACGGCGAAGCCAGGCGTTGTGATCGGCAAGGGCGGCGCTGAGATCGAAAAGCTCAGAGCAGACCTCCAGAAGAAGATTTCAAAGAAACTGATTGTAGATGTAAAAGAGATCAAGAGACCGGATAAGGATGCACAGCTTGTGGCTGAGAATATTGCGGCACAGCTGGAGAACCGTGTTTCCTTCCGCCGTGCGATGAAGTCTGCGATGAGCAGAACGATGAAGTCTGGCGCACTGGGAATCAAGACAGCGGCTTCCGGACGTCTGGGCGGTGCAGATATGGCGCGCTCCGAGTTCTACAGCGATGGCACGATTCCGCTTCAGACACTGAGAGCAGATATTGACTATGGATTCGCCGAGGCAAACACCACATACGGCAAAGTTGGCGTAAAGGTATGGATCTACAAGGGCGAAATACTTCCATCTAAAAAAGAAGGGAGCGATAAATAATGTTAATGCCGAAAAGAACAAAACATCGTAAAGACTTCCGTGGCTCCATGAAAGGAAAAGCCTTAAGGGGCAACACGATCACTTACGGTGAATATGGCCTTGTGGCGACTGAACCGTGCTGGATTAAGTCCAATCAGATCGAGGCAGCCCGTGTGGCAATGACCCGTTACATCAAGCGTGGCGGTAAAGTATGGATCAAGATTTTCCCGGATAAGCCGGTAACCGCGAAGCCGGCTGAAACCCGAATGGGTTCTGGTAAAGGTACTACGGAGTATTGGGTGGCAGTCGTGAAGCCAGGCCGTGTGATGTTTGAGCTGGCCGGAGTACCGGACGATGTTGCCCGTGAGGCGCTGCGTCTCGCTATGCACAAATTACCCTGCAAATGTAAAATCGTTTCTCGTGCAGACTTAGAAGGCGGTGATAACAGTGAAGAGTAAGAAGTATGTAGATGGTTTGAAGAATAAATCCGCAGCGGAATTACAGGAAGAATTGGTAGCTGCTAAGAAGGAACTCTTTAATCTGAGATTCCAGAACGCGACGAATCAGTTGGATAACACGGGCAGAATCAAGGAGGTTCGCAAGAACATCGCAAGAATCCAGACTGTTATCA
Organism: Lachnospiraceae bacterium; assembly: GCA_021205755.1. GTDB lineage: Bacteria > Bacillota > Clostridia > Lachnospirales > Lachnospiraceae > Choladousia. The sequence continues at coordinate 78,744 of JAJPWX010000127.1, forward strand.
CAGAAAAGGCGAATGCGTGATTTTAAGTGATTCCGGGAGAAGAAAGGAGAATTTCCGTGGAAAGAAATCTTAGAAAAACCCGTACGGGTAAGGTTGTCAGCGATAAAATGGATAAAACGATCGTTGTGGCTGTAGAGGATCACGTAATGCATCCGCTCTACAACAAGATTGTGAAAAAGACATATAAGCTGAAAGCGCACGACGAGAACAATGAGTGCAGCATCGGCGATACAGTAAAAGTAATGGAGACAAGACCTCTGTCCAAGGATAAGAGATGGAGACTTGTGGAAATCGTTGAGAAGGTTAAATAACAGAGGGGGTATATCGGCATGATTCAGCAGGAAACCAGACTCAGAGTAGCAGATAATACCGGTGCGAAGGAAATCCTCTGCATCCGTGTTATGGGCGGTTCCACCAGAAGATATGCGTCAGTTGGCGATACGATCATTGCTACGGTCAAAGATGCAACGCCAGGCGGCGTTGTTAAAAAAGGCGACGTGGTAAAGGCAGTTGTGGTTCGGACCGTAAAGAGCATCCGCCGCAAGGATGGCTCCTATATCAGATTTGACGAGAATGCGGCAGTCATCATCAAGGATGACCTTACTCCGCGCGGAACCCGTATTTTTGGGCCGGTAGCGCGTGAACTCCGTGACAAGAAGTTTATGAAGATCGTCTCTCTGGCACCGGAAGTATTATAAGGAGGACCGGAACATGAATAAGATTAAAACGGGCGATCAGGTAAGAATAATCGCCGGCAAGGATAAGGGCAAAGAAGGCAAGGTTCTGGCAGTGAAGGATGGCAAAGTCCTTGTTGAAGGCGCGAATATGGTGACGAAGCATGCGAAGCCGTCCGCGGCAAATCAGCAGGGCGGCATCATGCAGAAAGAAGCTTTCCTCGATGCGTCGAACGTGATGTATCTCCATAAGGGTCAGGCAACCAGAATTGGTTTTAAGATCGATGGAGACAAGAAGGTCCGCGTAGCAAAGGCTACCGGAGACGTCATTGATTAATTGAGAGAGGAGGGTGCACAAGTTGAGCAGACTGAAAGAGACTTATCAGAATGAGATCGTAGATGCTATGATCAAAAAATTTGGATATAAGAATATCATGGAAGTCCCGAAGCTTGAGAAAGTGGTAGTCAACATGGGCGTCGGCGAAGCGAAAGAGAATGCAAAGGCTCTGGATTCCGCTGTCAGCGATATGGAGATTATCACCGGTCAGAAGGCTGTGAAGACAAAAGCAAAGAATTCCGTGGCAAACTTCAAGATCAGAGAGGGCATGGCAATTGGCTGCAAGACAACACTTCGTGGTGAGAAGATGTATGACTTTGTAGACCGCCTGATCAACCTCGCGCTGCCGCGTGTCCGTGACTTCAGAGGCGTAAATCCGAACGCATTTGACGGCAGAGGAAACTATGCACTGGGTATTAAGGAACAGCTCATTTTCCCGGAGATCGAGTATGACAAGATCGACAAGGTACGTGGTATGGACGTTATTTTTGTGACCACCGCAAAGACCGATGAGGAAGCGAGAGAGTTGCTGAGACTGTTCAATATGCCGTTTATGAAGTAGGAGGGGAAGTTCTATGGCAAAGACTTCAATGAAAATTAAACAGCAGCGCACACCGAAGTATTCTACAAGAGCGTATACACGCTGCAGAATTTGCGGACGTCCGCATTCTGTACTGAGAAAATACGGCATCTGCCGTGTCTGCTTCCGTGAACTGGCTTACAAGGGTCAGATTCCGGGTGTGAAGAAGGCAAGCTGGTAAAGAATAAAGGAGAGCCACCGCATAAATGCGGCGGCCTACGTCGCAAAACTCTTGCGAGTTTTACGACAGAAAAGGAGAGCCTCGCCGTGCATAATTGCGCTCCGCGCAATGGCTCGGCCTGCATCGTACATTTGCTTCGCAAATATACGACATAACATGTAAAGTCTGAAGAATGAGGAGGAAACTTACATGACAGTAACAGATCCGATTGCGGATATGCTCACAAGAATCCGTAATGCAAATACAGCAAAGCATGACACAGTAGATGTGCCGGCGTCAAAAATCAAGATTGCAATCGCGGACATCCTCGTAGATGAGGGATATATTAAGAAATATGATCTGAAGGAAGACGGAGTTGTCAAGACCATTCATATTACACTGAAGTATGGTGCAGATAAGAATGAGAAGGTTATTACCGGTCTGAAGAGAATCTCCAAGCCAGGTCTGCGTGTATACGCAGGCAAGGATGAGCTTCCGAGAGTGCTTGGCGGTCTGGGAATCGCGATTCTGTCGACAAACCAGGGTGTAATCACTGACAAGCAGGCAAGAAAGCTGCAGGTAGGCGGCGAAGTGCTCGCGTTTGTGTGGTAATCCCTGAACGTTTGCAAAAAGTAGAATTTATTACTGAAAACAGAGGGGACGTACAGTCCTTTCCGAAAATCTAAGTAAGGAGGAAAATGGCATGTCACGAATTGGTAGAATGCCAGTTGCGATTCCGGCAGGAGTTACTGTCACGGTCGCAGAAGGAAATGAAGTTACGGTCAAGGGACCGAAAGGAACGCTCGTACGGGTGCTTCCGAAGGAAATGGATATAAAAGTGGAAGATGGTCATGTGATTGTCTCCAGACCAAATGATCTGAAAAAGATGAAATCTCTCCACGGACTTACCAGAACCCTGATCCACAATATGGTGATCGGTGTAAGTGAAGGATATACCAAGACACTGGAAATCAATGGTGTTGGTTACAGAGCTGCAAAGTCAGGCAAGAAGCTGACCCTCACGCTTGGTTACTCCCATCCGGTGGATATGGAAGACCCGGAAGGCATTGAGACTAAGGTAGATGGAAACAAGATTATCGTTTCTGGTATCAGCAAGGAAAAAGTCGGCCAGTATGCGGCAGAAATCCGGGAGAAGAGAAAACCGGAGCCGTATAAGGGCAAGGGTATCAAATATGCGGATGAGGTTATCAGACGCAAAGTTGGTAAGACTGGTAAAAAATAAGTGAGGAGAGTGCGAAAATGGTTAGTAAGAAATCAAGAACAGAAGTTCGTTTGAATAAACACAAAAGAATTCGCAATCGTTTCAGCGGCACCGCTGAAAGACCGCGTCTTGCCGTATTTCGGAGCAACAACCATATGTATGCTCAGATCATTGACGACACGGTAGGAAATACTCTTGTGTCTGCCAGCACCCTTCAGAAAGAAGTAAAAGCAGAGCTTGAGAAGACCAACGACGTAGCTGCTGCTGCATACCTTGGCAAGGTGATCGCTGAGAGAGCTCTGGAAAAGGGCATCAAGGAAGTGGTCTTTGACAGAGGTGGTTTTATCTATCAGGGCAAGGTGAAGGCACTGGCTGAGGCGGCAAGAGAAGCCGGACTGGAATTCTAAGAGGAGGAAAAACACATGAAACGTGAGATCATTGACCCGAAGCAGTTCGGAGAGGAACTGACTGATAAGGTAGTGGCTATTAAGCGTGTATCCAAGACAGTAAAGGGTGGACGCACCATGCGTTTTACCGCTCTTGTAGTAGTCGGGGACGGCAATGGCCATGTTGGTGCTGGACTTGGCAAGGCAGTAGAAATTCCGGAAGCGATCCGCAAAGGCAAAGAGGATGCTATGAAGAAAATGATGTCCATTCCGCTTAGCGCAGAAGCAAGCGTACCGTACGATATGACCGGAAAATTCGGCGGCGCGAGCGTTCTTCTGAAGAGAGCTCCGGAAGGTACTGGTATCATTGCCGGTGGTCCGGTCCGCAGTGTCCTGGAGATCGCAGGTGTAAAGAATATCCGTACAAAATCACTTGGTTCGAACAACAAGCAGAATGTTGTCCTGGCCACACTGGAAGCACTGAAGCAGATGAAGTCCCCGGAAGAGGTTGCAAGACTCCGTGGCAAATCTGTAGAAGAGATTCTCGGTTGAGGGGAGGAAGCACAATGGCAGACAAGGTAAAGGTTACATTGGTAAAATCGCCGATCGGCGCAATTCCGAAGCATCGCGCAACTGTAAAGGCTCTTGGCCTTACGAAGATGCACAAGACGGTAGAGCTTCCGAACAATGACGCTACAAAAGGCATGGTAAGACAGGTTGCTCATCTGGTCAAAGTAGAAGAAGCTTAAGGAGGTATAGTTATGGATTTATCAAATCTGAGTCCGGCTGAAGGAAGCGTACACAGCAATAATTTCAGACGTGGACGCGGACATGGATCCGGAAATGGAAAGACGGCTGGTAAAGGTCATAAAGGTCAGAAAGCTCGTTCGGGCGCTCCAAGAATTGGCTTTGAAGGTGGCCAGATGCCGCTGTACAGACGTCTCCCGAAGAGAGGATTCACGAACAGAAATACTCTTGATATTGAGGCGATTAACATCAGTGAGCTTGAGCGGTTTGAAGACGGAACAGTAGTGACGATCGATACACTGCTTGAGAATGGGATTATTAAGAGTCCGAAAGACGGCGTGAAAGTACTTGGCAACGGCACTTTGACAAAGAAGCTGACGGTACAGGCAAACGCATTCAGTGAGGGCGCAAAAACGAAGATCGAGGAGCTCGGTGGAAAAGCAGAGGTGATCTAATATGTTAGAGACACTCAAAAACATGTTCCGGATCAAAGATATCCGAAAGAAGCTGTTCTACACCTTTCTCATGATAGTTGTGATCCGTTTCGGGTCACAGCTGCCTGTGCCAGGTGTAGACAGAGATTATTTCTCGTCATGGTTTTCAGCTTACTCCAATGACGCATTCAACTTCTTTTCGGCGTTTACGGGCGGTTCGTTCGAAAATATGTCTATTTTCGCTCTGAGCATTACTCCGTACATTACATCTTCCATTATCATCCAGCTTTTGACCATTGCCATTCCGGCTCTGGAAGAAATGCACAGAGATGGCGAGGATGGCAGAAAGAAGATAACCGCGATCACGCGCTATACGACAGTTGGACTTGCTCTGATTGAAAGTATTGCGATGACAATTGGTTTTGGCAGAAGCGGTCTGCTTGAGGAGTATAATGCTTTAAACTGCATCGTAGTGATTGTGGCGCTGGTTGCAGGCAGTACGCTGCTGATGTGGATCGGCGAGCGTATTACGGAGAATGGCGTTGGCAACGGAATTTCTATCGTCCTGATGGTCAATATTCTTTCCAGCGTTCCGGCTGATTTTGTCAGCTTGTTTGAACTGTTTATCGCAGGAAAGACAATTGCGCGCGGAGCTCTTGCGGCAGTGATCATTCTGGCGGTTGTTCTTTTGACGGTCGTTCTGGTTATTTTCCTGAACGATGGTGAGAGAAGAATCCCGGTGCAGTACGCAAAGAAAATGCAGGGAAGAAAAATGGTGGGCGGCCAGTCCACACACATTCCGCTGAAGGTTAATACAGCGGGCGTTATCCCGGTTATCTTTGCATCATCTTTGATGTCAATTCCTTCTATGATCGTTTCCTTTGCGGGAATCACGACAACGGGTGCGGCGTCGACGATTATCAGCATGCTGAGCCAGAGCAATTGGTTTAATCCAAGTCACCCGGAGTATTCCGTTGGTCTGATCCTGTACATTGTCTTGATTGTGTTTTTCGCATATTTCTACACTTCTATCACCTTTAACCCGATTGAAGTGGCGGATAACATGAAGAAACAGGGTGGCTTTATCCCAGGTATCCGTCCTGGAAAACCGACCGTTGAATATCTGGATAAGGTGTTGGGAAATCTGATTTTTATCGGCGCAGCCGGACTGATTATTGTTGTTCTTGTTCCGATTTTCTTTAACGGAGTGTTCAGCGCGTCAGTTTCTTTCGGCGGTACTTCGATTATCATTATAGTTGGTGTTATACTGGAAACAATTAAACAGATCGAGTCGCAGATGGTGGTTCGAAATTACAGAGGTTTCCTTTCAGAATAATTGTGGATATGAATCCTGGTTCAAAAGCAGCCGGGAGATCTGCCAGAAAAAGCAGTGTACTCTCATAATTCAATATCGGGTGTTATTCCCGATAGAATGAGAGTACACTAAACTGGGTTAATGGGGAAATTGGAGGTAACCGAATGAAAATTGTCATGCTGGGAGCTCCTGGTGCCGGGAAGGGTACACAGGCGAAAATGATTGCGGCGAAATATCAGGTGCCGCATGTCTCTTCAGGAGATATTTTCCGTGCAAATATCAAGAACGGTACGGAGCTTGGGAAAAAAGCGAAAGAATATATGGATCAGGGACTGCTGGTTCCGGATGAGCTTACGGTAGATCTGGTGATTGATCGACTGTCATGGGAAGACTGCAAGAATGGATATATACTGGACGGTTTTCCACGTACCATTCCGCAGGCAAAGACACTGGATGAGGCTCTTGAAAAAATTGGGGAGCATCTGGATTACGCGATTGATGTAGACGTACCGGATGAGAATATTGTTACCAGAATGTCCGGCAGAAGAGCATGCGTTGGCTGCGGTGCAACCTATCACATTGTATACAATCCGTCGAAAAAGGGAGAAAACTGTGAGGTGTGCGGTGATCAGCTGATACTGCGCGATGATGATAAGCCGGAGACAGTACAAAAGAGATTAAGCGTTTACCATGAGCAGACACAGCCTCTCATTGATTATTATGCGGGGCAGGGAATCCTGAAGTCTGTAGATGGCACACAGGATATGAATGATGTTTTTGCCGCAATTGCAGCGATCCTGGAGGCGTAAAATGGCGGTTACAATCAAATCTGAACATGAAATTGAATTGATGAGAGAAGCAGGAAGAATTTTGAACATCGTGCATCGGGAACTGGCTGCGGCGATCCGCCCCGGTGTATCGACTTACGAGCTGGATAAGATCGGTGAGCGTGTTATTCGCAGCTATGGCTGTGTACCGAATTTTTTAAACTACAATGGATTTCCAGCTTCCTTTTGCATTTCAATTAATGAAGAAGTGGTTCATGGAATTCCTCATAAAGGCAGGATTTTACATGAAGGCGATATTGTAAGTGTTGATGCAGGTCTGATTTATAAAGGGATGCATTCAGATGCGGCGCGGACTTATGGAGTAGGACAGATTACTCCGGAAGCGCAGAAACTGATGGATGTGACGAAAGAGTGCTTTTTCAAAGGCATTACTTTTGCAAAAGAAGGCCATCGACTCCATGAAATCTCAGCGGCGATCGGCGACTATGCGGAATCTTTTGGATACGGTGTGGTTCGTGATCTTGTTGGCCACGGGATCGGCCACGCGCTCCATGAGGATCCGCAGATTCCGAATTTCCGGCAGAAAAGCAAAGGAATTCGCCTGATGAAAGGAATGACCCTGGCAATCGAGCCGATGATCGTAATGGGACGGCCGGACGTTGAATGGCTTGACGATGACTGGACAGTTGTGACAGAAGACGGTGGGCTTGCAGCACACTATGAAAATACGATTTTGATCACGGATGGCGAGCCAGAAATCCTGTCATTGACGGTCTGAGATGGTTTAGCTGACGCAGGCATCGGAATTGTCTGACTGTTTAACAGATATCCGGACAGGAAGCTATGGCCTTGAGCCGAAAGAGAGTCAGGGAGGTTGTAAGACATGAAAACGTGGACATCAGGGATGCTTGCGGTTTCCCTGGCAGGGCATGACAAAGGCACCCTGTATGTTGTGCTCACAGAAAAATCCGGGAGTTCGTCAGAGAAAGAGGGCGTTTCATCCTGGAAAGAGCGGGATTCCGGTGCGTACGTACTTCTGGCGGATGGAAAACGCCGAACCCTGGATCATCCGAAAAGAAAAAAAGCAAAACATATTCAGGTGATCACGCATATTCCAGAGCAGATCAGCCCTCTGATGAGGGAGATCACACTGGACGCGCATGTGCGTAAGATACTGAAAGAATACAGTGCATATCAGACGGAATCCATCTCCGGAGATAAACACTGATTCTGTTAACAGACAGAACTGTGGACGACTCAAAAGGTGCACCGGAAGCGGGGTTAGGCCGTTTCTTTTTCATTAGGACATTTTGGAGGTATATATGTCAAAGGCAGATGTCATTGAAGTAGAAGGAAAAGTGATTGAGAAGCTCCCGAATGCTATGTTCCGTGTTGAACTCGAGAATAAGCATGTAGTACTTGCTCATATCAGCGGAAAACTGCGGATGAATTTTATCCGGATTCTTCCGGGAGATAAGGTGACCATTGAACTGTCGCCCTACGATCTGACAAAGGGAAGAATCATCTGGAGAGATAAATAATCGCTTTACGCTTATACCGTTTTGAAACAGAGAGAAAACATTTCCTGGTGTTGCTTTTTTGGCCGAAAGGGAATGTTTTTTTTCAAAAAAAGCTTGCAATTCATTTGCCTGCATGATATACTAGGAAAGCTTTTGTGAAGGCACTTTCTATTTCTGTGCCTTTTTTACAAAATGCGGAACCAGAGAGGGAAAGGAGGATTAACCATGAAGGTTCGATCATCAGTGAAGCCCATCTGTGAAAAGTGTAAGGTGATCAAGAGAAAAGGCAGAATTATGATTATCTGCGAGAATCCGAAGCACAAGCAAAGACAGGGGTAACACGCACAACTGGCGGAACCGGCAGCATGGCACATTATAGCCAGTAAGAAGCTGTCGAAGAACAATATAACGATGGAATAAACGAGTACCCGCGAGGTTCGCTTTTCCGGTATTACGGGGAGGGCAGAGCTTGTGTGGGAGGACACTCTTACTTATATAGAAACTGCTATTTTCTTTAAGGAAGGATTTTATTTCGTTGCGATATTGCTTTTAATACCGGCACAGGATCAGGCTCTACGCGTGCTCTCACACCAAACCGCCGTGAGAGAGGCGAGGCCGCGCAAGGCAGGTCAGAGAATGACAATTGCCATAGCTTAATGAGTCGGAAAGGCCGCGGGTTCGCGGCTGGGCGGCTATGATTCGCCCCAGTTAGAAACAACATCAAAAGAGCACTCGCAAAAAAACACCGAACAGTGGGCGGGTGCGCTGGTAACGCTCCTGTATACAGGGGCATTACAGGGAATGGAGGAACAATTACATGGCACGTATTTCTGGTGTAGATTTACCAAGAGAAAAACGCGTGGAAATCGGTTTGACTTACATCTACGGAATCGGTAGAACAAGTTCAAACAAGATTCTTGCCGCAGCGAATGTAAATCCTGACACGCGCGTCAGAGATTTGACAGACGAAGAGGTTCGTAGAATTCAGGATGTAGTCAGCGAACATTATATGGTTGAAGGTGAACTCAGAAGGGAGACCGCGCTGAACATCAAGAGACTTCAGGAAATCGGATGCTACAGAGGGATTCGCCACAGGAGAAGCCTTCCGGTTCGTGGACAGAACACGAAGAATAACGCGAGAACGCGTAAGGGTCCGAAGAGAACAGTAGCCAACAAGAAGAAATAAGTCGCGTGAAGGCAGATGACGGGAAGTCATTTGCAGAATTTAAGAAGAAAGCAGGTTAATTTAGATATGGCAGCTAAAAAAGTTACGAAAAAAGTGACCAAAAGACGTGTTAAGAAGAACGTCGAGCGCGGACAGGCTCATATCAAGTCATCTTTCAATAATACGATAGTTACATTGACGGATGCACAGGGAAATGCTTTATCATGGGCGAGCGCCGGCGGCCTTGGCTTCAGAGGTTCAAGAAAATCCACCCCGTATGCGGCTCAGATGGCAGCAGAGGCTGCGACAAAGGCAGCTCTGGTTCATGGTTTGAAGACGGTAGATGTATTCGTAAAGGGACCGGGTTCAGGAAGAGAAGCAGCGATTCGCGCTCTTTCCGCGAACGGTCTTGAAGTTACCAGCATTCGCGACGTGACACCGGTACCGCACAATGGATGCCGTCCACCGAAGCGCAGAAGAGTTTAATCAGGGAGGTCTATAGAAATGGCAGTTAACAGAGTTCCTGTTCTGAAAAGATGCAGATCCCTTGGCCTGGAGCCGATGTATCTGGGATATGATAAGAAGTCAAATAGAGAGCTGAAAAGATCCAACCGCAAGGTCAGTGAGTATGGACTGCAGCTCCGTGAAAAACAGAAAGCTAAATTCATTTATGGTGTTCTTGAGAAGCCGTTCCGCAATTACTACAAGAAAGCGGACAGAATGCAGGGTCAGACCGGTACGAACCTGATGGTTATGCTGGAGTCTCGTTTGGACAATGTTATGTTCCGCCTTGGCTTTGCGAGAACAAGAAAAGAAGCTCGTCAGATCGTTGACCATAAGCATGTTCTTGTAAATGGCAAGCAGGTGAATATTCCTTCTTACCTGGTGAAAGCCGGCGATACGATTGAGATCAAAGAGAAATGCAAGAGCTCCCAGAGATATAAGGATATCCTTGAGGCTACGAATGGCCGCTTGGTTCCGGAATGGCTGGAAGCTGATCCAGAAGCACTGAAAGGTACTGTGAAAGAGCTTCCGTCCAGAGAAGCAATCGATGTTCCGGTAAACGAGGTGCTTATCGTCGAGTTGTATTCGAAGTAATAAGTACGCATCATAAGATACTGACATACTCTTTTTTAATCAGAAAGGAGTATGCCGGTAAATAGATACCCTCAGTCATTAAACCCATAAAGGAGGGGCTATATAGTGTTGGATTTTAACAAACCAAAAATTGAAATCGCAGAAATGTCAGAAGATAAGAGATTTGGACGATTTGTAGTTGAGCCGCTTGAGCGAGGCTATGGAACGACGCTGGGCAATTCTCTGAGAAGAATTATGCTTTCTTCCCTGCCGGGCGCAGCCGTCAGTCAGGTCAAAATCGAAGGCGTACTGCATGAATTCAGCTCTATCCCTGGTGTCAAAGAAGATGTTACAGAGATTATCATGAACATCAAATCGCTGGCGATTAAAAACACCAGTGAAACGAATGAGGCAAAAATTGCGTACATCGAGTTTGAAGGCGAAGGCGTAGTGACAGGTGCAGATATTCAGGTTGACCAGGATATCGAGATCATGAACCCGGATCAGGTTATTGCGACGCTGAACGGTGGTCCGGACTCCAGACTGTTTATGGAGCTGACCATTACAAAGGGGCGCGGATACGTCAGCGCGGAAAAAGGTAAGAGTGAGGATATGCCGATCGGAGTGATCGCAGTAGACGCGATTTACACACCAGTTGAGCGTGTTAATCTTACCATTGAAGATACTCGTGTTGGTCAGGTCACTGATTACGATAAGCTGACGCTGGATGTTTACACGAATGCGACACTGGAGCCGGATGAGGCAGTCAGCCTAGCCGCGAAAGTGTTGAGTGCGCACCTGGGACTCTTTATTGATCTCTCTGAGAATGCCAAAACGGTTGAAATCATGAATGAGAAAGAGGACAATGAAAAAGAGAAGGTTCTTGAGATGAATATCGATGAACTTGAGTTGTCCGTCCGTTCTTTCAACTGTCTGAAGCGCGCGGGAATCAATACCGTCGAGGAACTTTGCAACCGCACTTCCGAAGATATGATGAAGGTTCGCAACCTTGGCCGCAAGTCGTTGGAAGAAGTTCTTGGAAAGCTCAAAGAGTTGGGGCTGTCTTTGAACCCGAGTGATGAGTAAGCGGAAACTCTTAAGTGTTTGAAATAGTATTATGCCATGCCGTCAGTAAGCCCGAAGTGCGTGACGGACAAGATATGGAGGAAAACCACAATGTCAGGATATAGAAAACTCAGCAGAACCTCTTCGCAGAGAAAAGCTTTACTGCGCAACCAGGTGACCGCTCTGATTTACAGAGGCAAGATCGTGACCACTGAGGCGAAAGCAAAAGAAGTCCGCAAGATCGCCGAGCATCTGATCGCTCTGGCTGTCAGAGAGAAAGATAATTATGAGACTGTTACCGTTACTGCAAAAGTAGCACGCAAGGACAAAGACGGCAAACGTGTGAAAGAAGTACAGGACGGCAAGAAAGTTACTGTATACGATGAAGTACAGAAAGAGATCAAGAAGGATAAGCCGAGCCGTCTGCACGCTCGTCGCCAGATGTTAAAGGTGCTTTATCCGGTGAAAGAAGTTCCGACAGAAGCGGCTGGAAAGAAAAAGAATACCAAGGAAATTGATCTTCCGGCTAAGCTCTTTGACGAGATCGCTCCGAAGTACGCAGATCGCAATGGTGGATACACCAGAATCGTAAAGATCGGACAGCGCAGAGGCGATGGAGCTGAGACCGTTGTTCTTGAACTTGTCTAATATCTGTATTTTTGCTTGTGAAAGCACAAGTGATTGAATAAAGATAGAAATCCGTCTGTTAAATACAGGCGGATTTTTGTATTTCCTGTCATTCTATCCCTGCTATTCTGGTCAGTGAAAAAGAACAGAGAAAGGAATCCTTTATGCAAAAGCAACCTCGTCTGAAGAACCTGTATTACGCAAAAGAGCTCCGTGTGATTTTGCCCCTTTTTTTGATCTGTCTTTGCTGGATGGCGTGGAGCTCACCCGCTCAGGCAGCGAAATACGTAAAACAGTCGAATACAACGGTTTGCATCACATCAAATCAGACGGGTTGGATTCAGCTGTACGGCGACTGGTATTATTATGACAGCAATGGCCGTCTGCGCTATGGCTCGATCAAATATAAGGGGAATTACTATTACAGCGCAAAGGATGGCAAGCGGGTAACCGGATTTGTAACCCGCAATGGCTCGAAGTATTATTATTCCAAGAAGACTGGAATTATGCTGCGGAGCCGCTGGCTGACTACAACCTCAGGCAAAAAATATTATCTGAATGAATCGGGAAAAGCCCTTACCAAAGAATGGCTTACTCTGGATGGAAAGAAATACTACTTTAACGCAAATTCACGAATGGTAACTGGCTGGAAAAAAATCAAGGGGTATTATTACTATTTTGATTCAGACGGCGTCCTGGCGACGAGTAAGTGGGTGGGCATTTATTATGTGAATGAAAACGGACAACGCACCTCTGAGACAAGATCAGTAGTATCATCAAATAAGGCTAAGACGAAATATACCTATAAAAGTGCTACTTTGAATATTGAATTGTTAAAAAAGTCGACCCACGGTGTTTCCTACTGGGTGGCACATATCAAGACTTCCAGTTCAGATCAGCTGAAGTCTGCCCTCTCATATGGAACATATGGAGGAACGAGACAGACTACATCAAGTGCGGTATCGTCGAATGGCGGAGTCATTGGGATAAATGGAAGTGCTTTCAGTTATTCCACCGGGCAGCCATCTCCGCTGGGGATGTGTATCAAAAACGGAGTGATTTATGGGGATTACACAACCAGCTATACGGTGATGGCAGTAAAGTGGGACGGCACAATCTATACGCCGGCACAGGGGTTGAGCGGGGCAGATTTGCTCGCGGAGGGCGTAAAGGATACTTATAATTTTGGACCCGTGCTGATCAGCGGCGGTGTTGCACAGCCTTCCATTGCTGAGACACAGAAATACTATCCGCGTACGGCGATTGGTATGGTTGCGAAGAATGATTACGTGATTGTGGTTACGGATACAGGGAATTATACGGGGCTGAACCATTCCGATCTGGTTAGTATTTTTCAGTCCTACGGCTGCCAGTATGCTTACAACCTGGATGGCGGCGGATCTTCTACTCTGTATTTTAATGGACAGGTAATGAATGAGCTGATCAATGACTATGAACGGCCATGCGCGGATTTTCTGTATTTTACGGAATAACATAAGCACATTTTGTGTTTGACATTCCGGAAAAACTGTGTTATCGTAATTTCGATCAACGTGAACGTTTCTGTCTAATCAGACAATTGATTTTCCCGTGAAATGAACTGCCCATTATTTCGAAAAATGGGAATGAGAGCACATTGATTTCAATTCATTATTATTTTATCTGTTTATCTAAGAGGTGTCTATGAGAGAAAAATATGAAACCTTATCTTTGGCAATTTTGAAGGATCTTGCAAAAGCCAGAGGAATGAAAGGTATCTCGACCCTGAGAAAGGCTCAGCTGATCGATGCGATGGTGGCTCAGGATGAGAAAGAAGGGATCGTGCCGAAAGCGGAAACCGCCGGAAACGATCAGGAAGCAGAATTCCCATTTGGAGAAAAGGGGACAGAAGAAGACCGGGGTATACCTGAAATGGAGCGGGGGGATGTTTTTGCCGGTCCAGAGGTGAGCGAGCCATACCCTGCGGAATTGGGAGCTTCATTTTCCACGGATGCGGGAGAGGTAATGTCAGCGGATGAATTATTTTCCAACGACACAGGAGCGGGAAACAGATTTTCTGCTGCTTCTGAGACAGAAGAGGAAGGGCAGGAAACTTCGGGAGTAGAAAAACCGGGATCTTCGTCCCAAGAAGAAGCATTACAGGAAGAAAATACCGCGGAATCAGCGGAAAATATCGTGTCGGACGGCTCCCGGGAAAAAGACGCTTTCCGGAATGAGGCAGTGAAAAAGCACACAGAGTCCGGCCGATCGGAGGAAAGAACTTATCGGAATACGCGAACCACGGGACAAACGGATGATTCAGGAAGAAATACACAGCGGCGCAGACGCGTTGCGGAGAATGATAGCAAAACCTCCTCTTATGACCGTGGAAACGGGGAACGACGTACGTATGACCGTACCAGGACGCGGACAGATCAGAACAGTTCTTATGACAATCGCCGAAGCTATGGCAATCAGAATAATTCGTATGATAACCGCCGGAACTATAGCAATCAAAATAATTCGTATGAAAGCCGTCGGAATTATGGCGAACAGAATAATTCTTACGGCGAACAGGATAATACATCCGATGTACGCAGGAACTACGCTGATCCAAACAGTTCGAATGACAATCGGAGAAATTCCTATGGTGATCAGGAAGGACAGATGAATACCCGCCGGAATGATTCCAATCAGGATATGGTATCAGAAACACACGGCGGATATGAGAATTCCGACAGTCTGCCGGAGACGCAGACGCCAGCGGAACAGCGGCTCGCGGACGCAGATCGTCCGCCGGCAGAGCTTTCCCAACTGGACAGCGGCCAGTCGGTGAGTGGAATTCTGGAGGTCATGCCGGATGGATATGGCTTTATTCGCAGTGACAATTATCTTCCCGGTGAGAATGATGTGTACGTTTCTCCGTCCCAGATTCGCCGTTTTAACCTAAAGACCGGAGATATCATTTCCGGGAATACCAGAATCAAATCCCAGCAGGAGAAATTCAGCGCTCTGCTTTATCTGAAAAAAATCAATGGCCTGGTTCCGTCTGAGGCGATGAAACGCTACAATTTCGAGGACATGACGCCGATTTTTCCGAATGAGAGGCTGCGCATGGAACGCGACCCGAGGGGGATTGCCATGCGGATTGTAGATTTGTTTTCCCCAATTGGCAAGGGTCAGCGCGGGATGATTGTTTCTCCGCCGAAAGCAGGAAAAACCACACTTTTGAAGGACGTTGCCAGATCGATTCTGAAAAACAATCCGGAAATGCGCCTGCTGATTCTGTTGATCGATGAGCGGCCGGAGGAAGTCACTGACATTAAGGAAGCGATCCGCGGAGAAAATGTGGAAGTCATCTATTCTACCTTCGATGAGACGCCGGAGCATCATAAGCGCGTGTCCGAGATGGTGATTGAGCGCGCGAAACGCCTCGTAGAACAGAAACAGGACGTTACGATCCTGCTTGACAGTATTACGCGTCTGGCGAGAGCCTACAACCTGACCGTACCGCCTAGCGGCCGTACACTCTCTGGCGGTCTTGACCCGGCGGCGCTGCATATGCCGAAGCGTTTCTTTGGCGCGGCGCGGAACATGCGCGAGGGCGGCAGCCTGACCATCCTGGCGACCGCTCTGGTCGACACGGGCAGCAAGATGGACGATGTGGTCTACGAGGAATTCAAAGGGACCGGCAACATGGAACTTGTTCTTGACCGAAAACTTTCGGAGAGACGCGTATTTCCGGCCATCGACATCCCGAAATCCGGCACGCGCCGCGAAGACCTCCTTCTCGACCGCGAAGAGCAGGAAGCGATTTACTATATGCGCCGTGCACTCAACGGGATGAAATCCGACGATGCGGTCGAAAGTATTTTGAATATGCTCATGCACACACGGGATAACCGCGACTTCGTGACGCGAGTGCGGAGACAGAAAGGTGTGTAAGCATTATGCGGCACTTTGCAGAATACAGCGAGTTTTATGGCTGTGGACTCCATAAATAGAAATCAAGGATAAACACCTGTCGGAATATTCAGACAGGTGTTATTTATGTGCAGGCGAGTAAGGTGTTTTAAGGCTTATGCTGCATCCGGGTCTACGCGGTTGCCTTGGTCGATGCTAAACTGTCCTGCGTGCCAGTGGCACGCGTTTTGGACGAAAAAATGTATTGCAAATTTAGTTTATATATGGTAAGATAAAACCACGCATTGCGTGGTTTTTGAAGAAGGAGTATCTTATATGGAATTAAATGAAAAAATCAAAATGCTTCGAAGTGAAACAGGTCTAAGTCGGAAAGATTTTTGCGTACAATACGAAATCCCACTTCGAACAATGGAAGACTGGGAAGTTGGTAAAAGAACTCCGCCGGAGTATGTTGTCAGATTGTTAGCTTATTATATTCAATTGACAAACATTTATAAGGAAAAACCTGTGTTTATGCATCATAATCACAGAAATGTTTCTATTATTGAGGAGGAGAATGGGAAAAAACTGGTTCTTATAAATGATAAGCGATTTAAAGGCATGGACAAAAATGATTGGAAAGATGTTGAAACATATCTTGCGAGGTACGTGGGGGAATATTATGAAATAGCTGAAACCTCTGACATTGTATATATAGACAGTGATTTTCCAGATGAGTATGCGAATTCAAAAGAACGAATCGGTTTAAAAGGCGCTAATCGGAAGGCAAAAGCAAATGCATCTCAGGGAATACCTGAATTGATTCGTATTGCGTCTAAACCAAAGTGGGAGCAAAACAAAGAGGAGAAGCATAAGAGGGACGCAAGATTTGGCTGGTACAGATACACGGTGCGATTTGCACTCCCGGTTTACAGCGATAAATCAGGAGAGTTACTTAGGTATAATGTGTTTGGAGCAAAAATGTTGATCAGACATTCTGAGGATGGTAAAAAATATTTATATGATATATTAACCATAAAAAAAGAAAACGAGCAGCCCGCTTAATCGCGGTGAAAACCCATTTCCTTTTAGAAAATATTTTACACAAAAATAAAAAAAAAGCAAGGGTTTTTGTTGCCTGTTTAATCGATTTGATAATAATTGTAAGAGACGAAAATGACAGAGGGGATACTGCTTTTTGAGGATAATTATATTCAGAGAGGGATGTTTAGAAAGAAAGGTTTATTCTGTTCTAAAAAAATGGCAAGAAAACCATCCAATAACTGCAATTGTAATTTGTACGATGCTGGGGACGATATTATTAAATATAATTGCGGGGATTATATTGGATGCATTTATACGCTTTTATTGGAATTGATGCGGTAGTGAATGTTTATCGTATAAAGAAAAGGTATTCCGTTCAGAATTTATAGTAATTCGGAGAAGGTGTCTCTTTGTATAAAAAGAAGGCGTGGTTTCTAAAAATTTATGGATCAAAAACCTGAATTTCAGCAGAAAAAATCCTTGCTTTTACAATCGAACTATGCTATTCTCTGAGTGTTGTGTAAAGAGATTCTGCGTATGGTGACACCGATGATGGACGAAAGGTGTCTGTGCGCATAACTGCAGGGACTTGCAGGGATAGCCCGGGGATACTTGCCGTGGTAACAGTCGAGCGGCATTGACCGGGAATTGATTTTCAGAGGTGAAGATCAGCAGTTCACAAAATAGAGAAGAAGAGGTGAATAAAATGAAGGAAGCGATTCAGCCGAAGTATTATCAGGCAGAGGTGACCTGCAACTGTGGGAACACATTTGTGACAGGTTCTACGAAGCAGAGCATTCATGTGGAGATTTGCTCAAAGTGCCATCCGTTCTATTCCGGACAGCAGAAAGCGACTGCCGCACGCGGACGTATTGAGCGGTTCAATAAAAAGTATGGTCTTCAGTAGAATTGAGGATAGAAGCGCGTGGGTTGAGGTTCTTGTAATCTCAACCTGTTTTCGTTCTATAGAAAACTAGTTCAGAACAGCATCGAAATGAGGAAGGTGGTTTGTGGCCTGCTGTTTTGGTAGTCACATATAGAAAACCAGTTCAGAACAGTAGAAAGGGATTTCATATGAAACCATCTGGCATAGGAGGTCAGTCGGTCATCGAGGGCGTCATGATGCGTAATGGCGGCCAATATGCGGTGGCGGTTCGGACGCAGGACGGGAAGATTGTGGTTGATAAGCAGGAGTGCTCCAGCCAAAAGCTTCAGAAAAAGAAGTTTGTAAGGCTGCCGATCATCCGCGGCGTGGTGAATTTTTTTGATTCGCTGGTTCTTGGCATGAAGACTCTGATGTTTTCCGCGACTTTTTACGCGGAGGAGACGGAAGAAGAGCACGCTGCATGGGAGGCAAAGGAGCGCAAGAAGGCGATTGAGAAGTCGGAGAAGCTGCGCGCGAAGGGGAAGATGGACGCGGCGCAGAAGGTGATTGAGAAGTGTGAGAAGCGGATTGAGCGGGAAAATGAGGCCGGCGAGACGCCGGATGACAATGACTGGATTATGACGGTGACGGTGATCTTTTCCCTGGCGTTTTCGGTTGTGCTGTTTATGCTGCTGCCGTATTTCCTCTCAAGGCTGCTGAAAGGCTGGATTCAGTCGGAGATGGCGCTTTTGATGATTGAGAGTGCGGTCAAGCTGCTGATTTTCTTTGCTTACCTTGTGCTGATTGCGCAGATGAAGGATATTCAGCGCACGTTCATGTACCATGGCGCTGAGCACAAGTGTATCAACTGCATTGAGAACGGCCTGGAGCTGACGGTGGAGAATGTGCGGAAATGCTCCCGTGAACACAAACGCTGCGGTACGAGTTTCCTGTTTCTTGTGATGTTTATCAGCATTATTTTTATTATGCTGTTCAGTATTCCGCTGTTTACGGTGTTTCATGTGAGCAAAGGCCCGTGGCGGCTGATATTGCGCATCGCGCTTTTACCGCTGATTGCCGGTGTGTCGTATGAATTTATTCAGCTGGCGGGCCGTACAGACAATAAGGTGATCAACCTTTTGAGCCGTCCGGGGATGATGATGCAGCATTTGACAACCAAGGAGCCGGATGACTCCATGATCGAGGTCGGGATCGCGTCAGTAGAGGCAGTCTTTAACTGGAAAAAGTTCGAAAATGAGCAGTTTGGTACCCATTATGAGTGGGAAGAAAATTCGGTGGAGGACGCTGCGGAAAAAAGTGCGGAGGCGATTGTAACTGCGGCATCGGAAGAAAACGTAGATGAGAAAGTAGCTGCGTCTGGAGTACATGCATGAGCTTGAGCAAAGAATTGAACAGATTCGGGGAATCAGGGAACATGGAGGGCTGCCACCGTTTTGAAATGCCTGGCGATGCTTCTCTGAGAATGGCCTGCACCATGGCTGAGCATTATCTTGCCTCCTGCCAGATTGAGGATGCCGCGGTGGATGCCTGGTATCTTCTGGAGTATGTAACCGGGGTCAGCCGGGCGATGTATCTGGCTGAGCGCGATAAAAAATTGAGTGAAGAACAGCGGGATGCGTATGCTGCGCTGGTAAATAAGCGCGGCGCACACATCCCGCTTCAGCATTTGACCGGGGAGCAGGAGTTTATGGGGCTTCCTTTTCTTGTCAGTGAAGCGGTTCTGATTCCGCGGCAGGATACGGAAACGCTGGTGGAGCTGGCGCTGGATAAAATAAAGGCAGCGTTGTGCTCTGGTGTGTTGCCGAGAGGAATCCATGTGGAGCGGGATTCCGGCGCAAGAGGGGAAAAAACAGGAACCAGGCGAGGATCCGACACGCCACGGGGAGAAAAGGACAGATACCGTGTACTTGACCTGTGTACGGGTTCGGGCTGTATTGCGGTGAGCATTGCGAAACTGTGTGAGCAGATGTGGGGAAAAAAATCTGGAAATCTCGGAAAATCCGGAAAAGATCAGGAGCCTTGCGAGAGTTGGCTGGAAGTCTGCGCTTCGGATCTTTCGGAGGACGCGCTGGAGATAGCGCGGGAAAATGCCCGGCGCCTTGGCGCCGATGTGCGGTTTTTCCAGAGTGATCTGTTTGCGCAGATTCCGATGCCTGTAGATTGCGAAAACAGGTCAGTGTCCACAGATAGTCGGATAGGAGAAAACGCGAGTGGAGTGGAGTTCGACCTGATTGTCTCAAATCCGCCATACATTCGCACGCAGGTTATTGAGAAGCTTTCGGAAGAGGTGCGCCTGCATGAGCCGCGGCTGGCGCTGGACGGCGGGAATGACGGGCTGGAGTTTTACCGGAGAATTGTCTGTGAGAGCAGGGCATATCTGCGTTCCGGCGGATGGCTGCTGCTGGAGATTGGCTATGATCAGGGGGAAGATGTGGCCAAGCTGCTGCGGCAGAGTGGCTTTTCGCAGGTGCGCATCTCAAAGGATCTGGCAGGGAATGACCGGGTAGTGGAGGGAGTTTACTATGTTTGATAAATTAGAGGATTTGCAGCTGCGGCTGGAAGAAATTCTGAATATGCTCAACGATCCGTCCGTGGTGGCGGATCCGGCGCGGTTTCAGAAGCTGATGAAGGAGCAGGCCAGCCTGCAGCCGATTGTGGATGCTTATCGGGAATATAAAAAGAACAAAGACACCATCGACGAGTCGCTGGCGATGCTGGAGGAGGAGTCCGATGAGGAAATGCGCGAGATGCTCAAGGAAGAGCTTTCTGACGCACGGGAGCAGGTCGCGGCACTGGAGAAGAGGCTGAAAATTCTGCTGCTGCCGAAGGACCCGAATGATGAGAAAAACGTGATCATAGAGATCCGCGCGGGCGCTGGCGGGGATGAGGCGGCGCTGTTTGCCGCGGAGATTTACCGTATGTATGTGCATTATGCGGAAAGCCGCCGCTGGAAGGTGGAGACCATGGATGTGGAGGAGATCGGGATCGGCGGCATGAAGTATGTGAGCTTCATGGTGACCGGACAGGGCGCGTATTCCATGTTAAAATATGAATCCGGCGTTCACCGTGTACAGCGTGTGCCGGAGACGGAGTCCGGTGGACGGATTCATACCTCGACGATTACGGTGGCAATCATGCCGGAAGCGGAAGAAGTGGACGTTCAGCTGGATTTGAACGACTGCCGTTTTGATGTGTTCCGCGCCTCCGGCAACGGCGGCCAGTGTGTCAACACGACGGACTCGGCAGTTCGGCTGACGCATATTCCGACCGGTATTGTGATTTCCTGTCAGGACGAGAAGTCACAGCTGAAAAACAAGGACAAGGCGTTGAAGGTGCTGCGGGCGAAGCTGTATGATCTGGAGCGGCAGAAGGCGCATGACGCGGAGGCAGAAGCGCGCCGTATTCAGGTGGGATCGGGCGACCGTTCAGAGAAAATACGCACCTACAATTTCCCGCAGGGGCGGGTGACGGATCATCGGATCAACCTGACACTCTACAAGCTGGATAAAATTTTGGACGGAGACATTCAGGAAATTATTGATAATTGCATCGCGGCCGATCAGACGGCGAAGCTGAGCAGATTAGAGAGTGCCTGAAAAGTAAATTTGCTGTAATAGTGAAAGGTGAAAATTGGAGAACAGGAGATCAGAGCATGAACAAGAATCAATTTGCACAGACCCCGCCTATGGGCTGGAACAGCTATGATTATTACGATACCTCTGTGACAGAAGCTGAGGTAAAGGCAAACGCGGATTATATGGCGACACATTTAAAACAGTACGGCTGGGAATACATCGTGGTGGATATCCAGTGGTATGCGAAAGGAGCGGGCTCTATGCGTGACCGCTATCAGTATATTCCTTTCAGCGAGCTGGAGATGGATGCATACGGCAGGCTGCTGCCGGATCCGGACCGCTTCCCGTCTTCGGTGGATGGCGCGGGATTCGGGCCTCTGGCGGATTATGTGCATTCCCTGGGACTGAAATTTGGCATCCACATTATGCGCGGCATTCCGCGTGCGGCGGCGCAGGCGCATTTGCCGGTGTACGGCACGGATGTGACTGCGGCGGACGTGGCGGATCCGTTTTCTATTTCGCGCTGGAATCCGGATATGTACGGCTTGCGCAACGAAAAAACAAGCCAGGCATACTATGACTCTGTTTTTTCCCTGTACGCGCAGTGGGGTGTGGATTATGTGAAGTGCGACGATATCTGCAATACGAATGCGTATCCGCTGAATCCGTATTCCGCGGAGCATGAGGTGGAGATGCTGCAGGCGGCGATTCAGAAGTGCGGCAGGCCGATTGTGCTCAGCCTCTCCCCGGGACCGGCACTGATCGAGAAAGCGTGGCATTATGAGAAATATGCAAATATGTGGCGGATTACGGATGATTTCTGGGATGACTGGGCGCTGCTGCTGAACATGTTTGCGCGCTGCGAGCTATGGCAGAATCATGTAAAGCCGGGCTGTTTTCCAGACTGTGATATGCTGCCGCTGGGGACTCTGGGGAAAGGCTTTGGGCAGGAATGGCAGTGCCGCTTTACCAGACCGGAGCAGATCACGATGATGACCCTCTGGTGTATGTTCCGCTCCCCGCTGATGCTGGGCGCGGAAATGACAAAGCTGGATGACTGGACGCTGTCATTGCTCACGAACCGCGAGGTGCTTGCGCTTTTGCAGGACGGACACCATGGCGTACAGATACAGCGGACAGCAGATTACGCGGTCTGGGGCAATTATAGTGATGCCGGAGTGGAAAATCAGGAAAAGAGCGGTTTATATGTGGCGCTGTTTAATTTGAAAGATGAGGAAGCGGAGGTGTCCGTTTCCGTGGATGAGCTTGCGGACGCTTTTCCAACGGAGGCGGCTGCCGTACTGTATCAGCGTGCGGGAGCGAATGGCGGTCTGAAGCTGCAGGAGCTCTGGAGCGGTGAGACGGAGGCCCAGGACGGAATGTGTATTTCGGCAATGGCGGAAGCGCATGGGGCGAAGCTGTTTCGGATACTCTGACAGGTACACGTAATGGCTTATCAGAAGAAAAGCGTGCTTGCAGGCTTTGCCTGACAGATTGGCGGCAGAAGTATGAAGCACATCGAATGTGCGCTGGAAAAGGGTTATGAGTATAATTGGAAAGGAAAGATGGACATGAATCAGGCGATTATGACTTTAAATGAAGGCTGGCGGTTTCATTACGGGGATGTGCCCGAGGCATGGTACAAGGGGTATGACGATCAGGATTGGGAGAAGGTAGACCTGCCGCATGACTGGTCGGTACATATGCCGTTTCAGAAGGAATATTCCAGCGGTACTGGCTATCTGGCCGGTGGAATTGGCTGGTATCGGCTGCGTTTTTCCCTGCCGGAGGCGTACCGGGGAAAGCGCATCCGGATTGTTTTTGACGGCATTTACAAAAACAGCCGCATCTGGTGCAACAGCTACCATCTTGGGAAACGGCCATACGGCTACAGTGAGATCAGCTACGATATTACAGATTTTGTGAATTTCGGCGATCAGGATAATGAAATCAGTGTGCAGGTCACGCATACGGATCTGGCGGATTCCCGTTGGTTTACCGGATCGGGAATTTACCGCAAGGTTTGGCTGATCGCAGAAGAGCCGGTGCATCCGGTGCTGCACGGGACACAGTTCCGGACCGTTGCGGTATGCGGGAATGAGACGGAGGCGTCAACCGCGTCGACCCAAGGGGCAGAAGTGGCCCAGAGCGCGCGGATTCATATTCGCGCGGAATTTGCGAATGATTCGGAGCAGAATACGCATCTGCGGGTTCGATTCCGTCTGCTTGACGCGGATAAGTGTGAAGCGGCACGCTGGGAATCGGAATTGTCTCTCACGGCCGGAGAAACAGATGAAATGCAGCTGGACGGCTCGGTGAAAAATCCACGACTCTGGTCGGTGAATACGCCGTATTTGTATACACTTGTGATGGAGCTGGCAGAAAATTGCGGAGAAAACAGCTGTGAAAATGTCAGCAGCGGCGATTACTGGGTTGCGCAGACTGAAAGGGTTGGCATCCGTACGGCGGTATTTGACCCGGATGAGGGCTTTTTCCTGAACGGGGAAAATTTGAAGCTGAAAGGCGTATGCGTACACCATGACGGCGGCTGTCTGGGCGCGGCGATGACGCGCGAAGTCTGGCTTCGCCGCCTGCTAAAGCTGAAGGAAGCAGGCTGTAATGCAATCCGCACCAGTCACAACCCGCATATGCCGGAGCTGTATGACCTTTGCGATGAGCTTGGTCTGCTGATGATGGATGAGGCGTTTGATGAGTGGGAGAATCCCAAGAATAAATGGTCGACGGGACACAATGTTTACCCGCCGAAGCATCAGGGCTACGCGGAGGATTTTCCGCAGTGGTATGAGACGGATCTGACTACGATGATCCGCAGGGACTGGAATCATCCTTCGATCATTCTCTGGAGCGTCGGCAACGAGATTGATTATCCGAACGATCCTTACTGCCACCCGGACTTTCAGGCTATGGTGGGCAACAATGACGCCGACAAACCGGCGGCGGAGATGATGTATAATCCGGATAAGCCGGACGCCCGGCGTCTGGCAGTGATTGCGGAGCGGCTGGCGAATATCACCCGCAATCTGGACAGCTCCCGCCCGGTAACGCTGGCGGCGGCCTTCCCGGAGCTTTCCTCCCGGATTGGCTTTCTCGATGAGCTGGATGTGGTGGGATACAATTACAAAGAGCACCTGTACGAGCAGGATCACGCGCGCTTCCCGGAGAAACCATTTTTAGGAAGTGAGAACAGCCACAGTTATCAGGCGTGGAGAGCGGTGACCGACCATCCTTACATCAGCGGACAGTTTTTGTGGACCGGAATTGACTATCTCGGCGAAGCACACGGCTGGCCCATTCACGGCTCAGGCGCGGGACTTCTCGATCTGGCTGGCAACGAAAAGCCCGCTTATTACCGCCGCAAAGCCTTTTGGAGTGAGAAGCCGTATCTTTGTCTGCTGACTGCGGCCGCGAAGGATGACAAGACCAGCGCAGCCGAAGGGCGAGATCCCGAATGGAAAGATTTTCAGGTTTCCTGGAACTACGAGCCAGGAACACTGGTAGAAGTCTTCTGCTTCGCAAATGTGAAAAATCCGGAACTTTTTCTTAATGGGAGGTCTCTGGGAGCAGGAGTGTGGAGCGAAGAATATGGCCGCTATGAGTGGAACGTGACATTCGAGCCGGGAATCCTAAAAGCGGCGGCGCACGGTGAAGATGAGAAAGAAGTATCGTGCATTCTTGAGACAGGCGGTCCGGCGGCGCAGCTGGATGTGAAGGTGTGGGAACCTTGCAAAACGGAGTTTTCCGAATGTGATGCGGCATGCCCTCGCCGGGGGGAAGCCTCGCCCTTCGGGCGGGATATCTGCCGGGAGGAACGGGAAATTACGCAGATCGAGGTATCTCTTCTTGACGCGCAAGGTCGACTGGCAGTGGGAAAAGACCTGACCGTACGTGCAGAAGTGGAAAATGGCACACTTTTAGGGCTGGAAAATGGAGATCTGGCGGATCTGACTTCCTATACGGAGAACTGGAGAAAGACGCGCAATGGACGCCTGGTTCTTTATGTACGTCCGGATTCCGGCGTGCAGGCATCGACAAAGGTTCGGATAAGCTGCGAAGAGCTGGGGCAGACCACGGAATCCACTCTTTGCTAAAGAGGGCTTCGTTTTGAACAGGCAGTAATGCCTGCTCGAATAGTCTGTACACATTTTTTGTATGGAAGTTCTAAGTGTTTAGAGAGAAATATGGGCAATTTTACATGTGGTCGCGCGACCACATATTCAGTAATTGATTAAAATTGAGCAAAAGAATATAATCAAAGTATCATCTTGGGTGCAAAAGTGATAGTGTTAACCCGGGTACTCTTTAAATGCTGTGGGGGTAAGCATGGTTACCAGAAAGGATATTGCCCGCGAGGTTGGTGTTTCGGTCTCTGTTGTTTCACGGGCGTTGAATAACAGCGGTTATGTCGATGCCGGGAAACGCAAAAAGATTATAGAGAAAGCGGAAGAGCTGGGATATGTACCCAATCCAAAAGCAATGTCTCTGATGCAGAATCGGACACGTCAGATCCTTTTCTACAGCAAGAACCTGAAAAATGCTTACAATACGGAGCTGTACGAGGGTATGTGCAGGGCGGCGGAAGAACAGGGCTACATTGTAGCCATTTGCGCTTCTTTGAATTTCTGCAATATCCGGGAGATCATGGCAGACGGGCTGATCCTGTCTGACGCGATTGTTGCATCCAGGTATTTGAAAAATGAGGGAAAGAATTATTTCCTTCCGGCAGTGGTTGCGACCTACGACGACCCGGTTTCATTTCCCAGATCCGTTCCGGTGATCGGCTGTGATCTGTGGGAAGGGATGAATATGCTCTTAGAGTATCTGGTTCTTCATGGTCATCATAGGATTGCGTATGTCTCGCCTTACGATATCGGGGAAGGCGGACCGCGTTTTCTGGCATGGAAGAGTTTTATGATTTCGGTAGCTGGAGATCGGAT
>JAJPWX010000004.1 GCA_021205755.1 Lachnospiraceae bacterium
CACCGAGCGGATTGCCGGAAACATGGCGAGAAAGAAAACGATGGAGCAGTTTATCAGCATTATCGAGACGCAGGAACCGATTACGAAGTTTGATGAGGGACTGTGGTCTGGACTGGTGGATTATGTGACGGTTTACAGCACTAAGGACATCCGGGTCACGTTTAAGGACGGTACGGAGATTAAGGCATAAAGAGATATACTTAAGATTGGCATTCGGTTCATCGGAATCGGGTGCCTTTTTCTGATTTTGAGGTGGCAAAATACAGAATCATGTGGTATTATAAATCATACGATTTGTGCGAGAATTTAATGATAGATTCAGGCGTGGAAGGTAATGAGAAATGTTAAAGAACAATATTGAAGTAGACGTGAAGGTTAAATGCATTGAATCTGGTACAACACAGGCAAAAGTGGCGGAGCAAGTGGGAACTTCTCCACAATATGTCAGCCGGATTATCAAGAAGGGAGACGGCGTTGTCAACAAGACATTTATTCAGATGATGGAAGCACTGGGGTATGATGTTGAGTTGACCTATGTGAAGCGCGAGGATGGAGGGGATTTATGAAAGAGCAACTGGTTCAATCCGAAAATGAGTTAGGACTTGGAGATTTATATAAAAAAGCAAAACAGCTGATTGATAACGCAAGAGACAGCATAGGATTGATGGCAAATGCGGTTACAGTTTATACCAGTTTTGAACTTGGCAGGTATATTGTTGAGCAGGAACAACAAGGACAGGATAGAGCAAAATACGGCGCGAAAGTTCTGGATTCTCTGTCGGCTTATCTTACGGAAGAATATGGGAAAGGATTTTCACGTAGTAATGTTGCCGGTATGCGTCAGTTTTATATTACCTATCGTGACCGTGAAACGGCAATTGTCCAATCGGCGATTGGACAATTGGGACAATTTCAAAAAAATGGAATTGTCCAATCAGGAGTTGGACAATTGCAGATTAACTATGACGAATGGCCGTTTCGTTTAAGCTGGACACATTATCAGGTTTTGATGAGAATTTCGGACCCACAGGAAAGAGAATTTTACGAAAAGGAAGCCATACGCAGCAACTGGAACGTAAAAACACTGAAGCGACAGTACAGTTCCAGTCTTTATGAGAGATTAGCGTTAAGCAGAGATAAGGAAGATGTTCTGCGTTTGTCGAGTGAAGGTGCCACGCCACAGAAGCCTTCGGATATTTTACATACGCCATATATTCTTGAGTTTTCGGGATTGGACGACAAGGCATCTTATCATGAAAGTGATTTGGAACAATCGGTTATCGATAAAATGCAAAATTTTCTCTTAGAGATGGGAAAAGGATTTTTGTTTGAACAGCGCCAGAAGAGATTTACCTTTCATGATAAAAATTTCTATCTGGACTTGGTTCTATACAATCGTTTCCTTCGCTGCTACGTACTCATCGATTTTAAAATCGATGAGCTTACGCATCAGGATTTGGGACAGATGCAGATGTATGTTAATTACTACGATCGGTATGAGATAACGGAAAATGAAAATCCGACAATAGGGATTCTCATTTGCAAGCAGAGCGATGAGGCATTGGTTGATTTGACACTGCCAAAGGATGCCAATATTTACGCGAAAGAATATAAACTGTATCTGCCGGACAAGAAATTGTTACAGAAGAAACTGCAAGAGTGGCTAGATGAGGCCGATGAGAAGGGTTAAAAATGTGTGATGATTTTTTGCCCAAAATAGTAAAGCTACGGAAAGGAGCCTTCGGCAATGATTGCAACGGCGATACCCATGCCTTACCATATTAGCATAACCAAACCCCACAACGATGAACATAGTGCACTATCGTTGAAAGGGTATGTGCGTTCATCGTTGGGACAGTATGTGCGTTCATCGTTGGGACAGTATGTGCGTTCATCGTTACATTGTATCAAAATTAGCAGGGCAATGGAGACTGAGTGTGGCTGAGGTGTGATAGAAACGAGAAAAGTCACAACCTATAACTTTTAATATAAGACTGCAAAAAGGGCACACAGGAGGAAGAAAAAGTGCCGGGAATGGACGCCTGGGACGGATTTTGCTGAATTATTACCTCATGACACACGAATATCCTCCTCTGGCGCTGTTCGAGGAGGATAAAAAGACATATCAGCTCACCCTCCCATGCTCTACGGAATACGTTTTATCAGCGATCCGCATGGTGGATTGCCGATGGGAGACCAGTACGATGGTCTTGCCTTCCTGCTCTTCTTTCAGTGACCGCAGGATAACAGCCTCATTCAGACTGTCGAGGTTGCTGGTTGGTTCGTCCAGCAATAAGAACGGCGCATCATGAAGAAACGCCCGCGCGAGTCCCAGCCGCTGCCGTTCCCCTCCGGAGAGCGTGCTCCCCAGCTCGCCTACGGGGGTATCATATCCTTGCGGAAGCGTCATAATGAAATCATGGACGGATGCTTTTTTGCAGGCAGTTTCAATCTCCTCGTCGGTGGCGCCCAGTCTGGCAATCCGCAGATTGTTGCGGATGCTGTCGTGGAAAAGATGCGTCTCCTGTGTGACGAAGCTTTCCATGTCGCGAAGGTTTGCCGTGTTAATCTGCTCTACGGAGGTTCCGGAAATCGTGATCGTTCCCTGGTTTACCGTCCAGAAGCGCATCAGCAGCTTCAGCAGGGTAGATTTTCCGCTGCCGCTTTTGCCGGTGATACCGATGATCTGATGTTCAGGGAAATCAACAGAGACGTCCTGTAAAATGGTCTCGGATGAAGCTTCCATAGATTCGCCCTTCGCGAAGCGAATCTGCATGGGCGAATCGGTCTGCCGCTGACCGCAGGGAAGGGGCACTTCCATAGCCTGTGCAGGTCTTTTCGTGGAGATACCATCTGTTACGGAGTGAGAAGGTTTTTGGGTGTCCCCATAGGAAAAGGTTACGTGTTCTGCGGATGCTCCGTGAAAACGGATTTCCGGCTGTCCGGAAATTTCCTCTGTGACCGGTGATTCCTCCAGAATATCCAGAACCCTGTTGCCTGCCGCAAATGTGTTTTGCAGGGTACTGCCAAGAGCGGCCAGTGCGACTGCCGGGCCAAAGGAAGAAAAGAGCGCTATGGTGGGGATCAGCACCCCTGCAAAGGATACCTTCCCCTGCCGGAAAAGGGAAGAAGAGGTAAAAAGCATCGCGCAGTCAAAAAACAGAATGACAGTATTCGTCACGGCACTATTCATCCCCTGATTTCGTTTCATCCGTTCCTCGTCTTTGGAGAGGGCGTCTGTCTGTGCGTTCATTTCTGCCAGGCGTTTGCTGCCCTGGTGATACTGGATGGTTTCGGTAAGCCCGCGCATACTTTCCAGTACAAAGCTGGAGAGCTCGCCGGATTTTGTGCGGAACTGCAGACCCGTATCTCCGCTTAAACGGGAGGCAGCCAGCGGAATGACAATGCCAACCACCAGATATGCGGCCAGCGCCAGCAGTCCCAGTACCCAGTGGAAAGAGCCGATAAATAGGCACAAAAGCACTGTGTACAAAAACGCGATGGCTGCCGGGGAGATGGTATGAGCGTAGAAGACTTCCAGAAGCTCGATATCCGAGGTGATGACAGAGATCAGGTCGCCTCTGTCACGCCCTTCCAGTTTGGCGGGGCAGAGCTTCCGCAGTGCGCGGAACACCCTGTCACGGATCAGTGCCAGCAGCTTGAATGCAATAAAATGGTTGCAGGCCTGTTCTCCGTAGCGCAGTCCCGCCCGCAGGACGGCAAACAGAATCACAGAGGCAAAAATCGCGCCGAGCGGGAATGGCGTATCCATTCCCAGCAAGTCAAGCACGGCATAGCCGCCGAACACAGTAATGAAGGTGGCGCATAAGTGACCCGCCAGTCCCATGCAGATGGCCAGAATCATATATCCCGTCAGTGGCTTTACCAGGCCGATCAGCCGCAGCATCACGGTAAAACCGCTTCTTTTTTTCAGAATTTTGTTATCTGGAGTACCGTTATTTAAGGTTTTGCTGTTCATGCTCATTCACCATCCTTTCCACAGGTTCGTCTTACTCGAAGCGAATTTTCCTGAGCGGTTCCATACTTTTCCAGATTTTGCTGTGCCTTCCAGAGTGCGGCGTAATAGCCATCCTTTGCAAGCAGCGCTTCATGTTTCCCTTCCTCAACTACAACTCCGGCATCCATCACATAAATGCGGTCGGAATTTGTCACGTTCGCCAGGCGGTGAGAGATTAAAATCACCGTTTTTCGCTTCGCCAGGGCATGAATCTGTGCCATAATATCGTTTTCACTTTCCACATCGATATTGGAAGTGGCCTCGTCAAAAATGTAAATCGGACTGTCATGGAGCAGCGCCCGTGCCAGCGCAAGCCGCTGCCGCTGTCCGCCGGAGAGGTTGCCGCCCTGTTCGGTCAGGCGGGTATCCAGGCCGTCTGCCGTGTTTTCCTCCTTTGTGGGGGATTTGCCAGCAAAACTCGCCTGCGCAGAGGAAGCACTCCCTCTCAGAAAGTCCGCCAGCTTTACCTGTTCAAGGACTTCCCACAGTTTTTCATCACTGGCATCCGGGTTGCCCATCAGAAGATTGTCGCGGATGGTGCCTTTAAAGAGATAGCTCTGGTGACTGACGTAGGTGATGCTTTCCATCAGACTTGCTTCCCTGATTTCCCGTAATTCTATATCGCCAATGGTAACGCTGCCCTGATAATTGCGATTCCGTCCCATCAGGATGGAGGCAATCGTAGATTTGCCGCAGCCGGATTCTCCTACGATTGATATAAAGCTTCCTCTGGGGAATTCCATGTGAATCCCATGCAGGATTTCCCGATCCGGTGCATGATTCAGTATGTCTGTAGTGACAGCAGCATCTGCCGATCTGTCAGCTGGATTTTCCGCGGAGTTAGTGGCGGCTACAACCGTTTTGTCCTTTGCAGCGTGAGCAGCTGATTCTGCGATATAAGAGAATCGAAGCTCTTGCAGGACTATATTTCCATCTGCCGGAGGTTCGCCCTTTGCGAAGCGATTTTTCATAGGCGAACCGACTTGCCCTCGCCGGGTGGCACCATCGCTCTTCGCAAAGCGAGCGGTCGTTTCCATACGTTCGGCAGTTTTTTGCTTTGCTTCCGGCAAATCCAGCAGGCGAAAGATCTTGTCACTGGCTGCCATGCCGTTCATGGCGATGTGAAAGTAGGAACCAAGCTGGCGCATGGGGAGAAAGAAATCCGCGCCAAGCAGGATGATGAGCAGACAGCCCGCAAGGCTGACATGTCCTGCCCGATATTGCGTAGCGGCCATGATGATACCCAGTGCCGCGCCGCCATAGGCGATAAAATCCATGATGGTGATAGAATTCAGCTGCATGGTCAGTACCTTCATGGTGATGCGGCGAAACTTTTCCGCCTCCTCATTCATTTCCTGCTGTTTAAATTCATCTGCCTGATAAATTTTCAGTGTGGTCAGGCCCTGCAGATTTTCCAGAAAGGTATCGCCCAGAGCGGTATACTGTCCCCAGTATTTACTGAGCAGCTTTTTCGCCCAGGTCTGCACCGCTGCAATCGCCACCGGGATCAGCGGCACACATACCAGCAGGACGATGGCCGAGGGAACATTAAAGGTACACAGATAGACGAAGAGTGTCAGCGGAGCCAGCATGGCATAAAAAAACTGGGGCAGATATGCGCCAAAATAGGTTTCCAGCTGATCCACACCCTCCACGGCTACCTGTACAACCTCAGAAGTCTGCACCTGTTCATGATAAGAAGCACCCAGGCGCAGCAGCTTTTCATAAATCTGTGCCCGCAGCGTCCGTTTGACAGCCTTCGATGAGAGGAAACTCATCCGCGACGCACCCAGCGTACAGACAAAGCGCACTGCGATTGCTGCCAGAATGACTGCTATCGTGACCTGGCTGGTCTGTCTGATTGTTATACTGGCTCCATCCGTAAATAACTGCGTGAGGAATCTTGTGATGCCTGTCATCATGACGATATTTGCCAATAACGAACACCACTGAAAGATCACATTCCCGATGATGTATTTCATGCTTCCGCTGACCGTGCCGATCAGCCGTTTGTCAATCATCATTATTTTGAACCTCTTTCCTTCATTTCTTCTCTTTCTTTGTTTCTACTACACGTCGTTTTGCATTGACGCAAAAAAATAATTGACTCATTTTTACATTTATGTTAGAATCTCCTTGCTTCGGTTAGATAAATATAACAAAAGATAGCCGCATCTGTCAATAAAAATTTGGCTTGTCCGGATGGGGCGCCCTATTGCAATGCCTCGGATGATGTGTCCGGACGGACGCCTCAATGGAACTGGAAGCGCAAAATCACAGGAGGATTCCATGAGAGTAAAGAAGATAGTATACACAGTATTGGGATTTTTGTTTTTAGGATTAGGAGCAGTTGGCACAGTTCTGCCGATCCTTCCGACTGTTCCCTTTTTGATGCTTGCGGCATTTTGTTTTGGAAAAAGCTCGGAAAAGCTGAACAGCTGGTTCAAGGGAACGAAGCTGTACAAAAATAATCTGGAGACTTTTGTCAAAGGCGAGGGGATGACCATGAAGACAAAGCTGCGGATTGTCTGCACCGTGACGGTCATTATGGCGCTCGGATTTGCCATGATGTCAAGAGTTCCTGTGGGACGCGTGATTTTGGCTGTTGTATGGGTGTGCCATCTGCTGTATTTTTTCCTGGGCGTAAAAACGATAGAAAGCCTGTAGTTATATCTTGACATGAATCTTCAAAAATGCTATAGTCCAAACAAATTCACGAAAGGTTAATAGCCTTTTTACAGCTGTTTATGACAGCTTTTTAAGTGCAGGGCTGGATTCATGAGCCTGTATCATAAAGGGATAAGTTTGCGTGAGAGCCTGATTTGGGAAAATCAGGCTTTTTTATGCGCAGGGCTGCGAGAGGTATTTTCCGGCTGTCGCCGGACGCAGCCCGCGCAGCGGATAGGGAGAGAGGACTCCTCCTATCCGATTTTTATGCAAACGGCCGCGCGAGGAAGGTGATTGTATGTTGCAATTTAAAAATGTGACAATCACGCATCGGAAGGATTTGCGCGTGATTTTAGAGGACTTTCACTGTGTCCTGCATATGCCGCAGAACTATGAGGAATTATTACCTGCGCGGGTGAATGCGATTCAGTATTTATCGGAAACTGGCGAAAAAAGAGGAGCAGACCCGTCTGCGCACGTATTTGGGCGCGCTGAAATTTACAGAGGACGAGATGCTGCATCCGCTTGATGAGCTTTCCGGAGGACAGAGAGCGAAAGTATTGCTTTTAAAGTTAAGCTTGTCTGGAGCGAATGTGCTGATACTGGATGAGCCGACCAGAAATTTTTCGCCGCTTTCCGGACCAGTGATTCGAACGATATTGCGGGAATTTCCAGGAGCGATTATAAGTGTGTCTCATGACCGGAAATATATTGGTGAGGTATGCACAAAGATATATGAACTGACGGCGGATGGATTAAAAGCGGTTGGCAGATAGAGTGATAGTTCATTTGTACAGACCACGGATGATTGTGAAAAATGGAATCTTTGTTTATTAGAGAGAAGCTTATGGATTGGAAAACAGCGAAAAAATAGCTGGAATCAAAAATAAATTCCTGCGCTTCGTGAGAGTGTGGTATACTGGCAGAAGGATACATGGCGACAGGAGGACGTGGGATGAGTTTTGAACAGATCGTTTCCCGATGGAAACAGGAGCAGAGAAATACAGCAGCGGATTACCGCGTACTGTTAGACAACTTCCGCATTATTTTTGCTTATCATTCCGGAAAAATTGAGAATGAAGAGATTACCCTGCATGATACCAGAGAGATTTTTGAAAATGGCAGAGTGATCAATTATACGGGTGACCTTCGGAATCTGTTTGAGATAAAAAATCAGAAGGATTGTTTTGATTTCCTGCTGGAATGTGTGGCTAAGAAGGAAGAACTCACCGTGGAACTGATATGTGAGCTGCATCGCCGTCTGATGAAAGGATGTTATATGGAAGCGCCCCCTTGCGATGCTCGGCGGCAAGTCGCTTTGCCCATGCAGAATCGCTGCGCGATGGGCAAAGCTGATGAGACCCGTTATCAGAAAGGAGAACGTCCTGGGGAATTTAAAATTCATGATTATGTGACAGGGGACGGCGTCGGTGCAGCACCGGAGGATGTGGAGATGGAGCTGCAGGAACTTCTGGAGGAAGTAAAGGAAGAGGAAGGCAAAGATGTCATGACCATAGCCGCGTATTTTCATCTGCGTTTCGAAGAAATTCATCCGTTTGCTGACGGGAATGGACGCCTGGGGCGGACTTTACTGAATTATTACCTCATGACACATGACTATCCTCCTCTGGTGCTGTTCGAGGAGGATAAAAAGACATATTACATGGCACTGACCGTATTCGATAAGACTGGAAAGATCGATGGGTTTCTGGCGTTTTTGCGGGAGCAGATGGTGAAAACATGGGAGAGAAAAAAGAAACCGGCGGTGAAATTAAATATGTTGCTGTAAGCCCAAAATCCCATTGAACTACCTGCCCATTTATGATATTCTTTGCTTGCAGTAAATGATATTGAATGCACAGGGGAGGATATGGAATCTTGAAACTGATATTGATACGGCACGGTGACCCAGACTATACGATTGACTCTCTGACAGAAAAAGGCTGGAAAGAGGCGGAATATCTCTCCGAGCGGATTGCGAAGCTGGATGTCCGCGATTTTTATGTATCTCCGCTTGGCCGGGCAAGAGATACCGCGTCGCTGACATTGAAACGAATGAACCGGACGGCGACGGAATGTGCCTGGCTGCGCGAGTTTGCGCCGCGGATTAATCGTCCGGATCGTGAGAATTCTCCGGTCTGCTGGGACTGGCTGCCGCAGGACTGGGTACAGGACGAGCGCTTTTACCGTTATGACGAGTGGTATGAGCCCTCGATTATGAGTGAAGGAAAGGTCGGAGAAGAGTATCGCTGGGTGACGGAGAACTTCGATGCGCTTCTGGCAAAATATGGCTATGTGCGGGATGGTCACATCTACCGGACAGAGCAGGGGAATAATGACACGCTTGTATTTTTCTGTCATTTCGGAGTGACCTGTGTCCTGATTGGGCATTTGATCGGCGTTTCGCCGATGGCACTCTGGCATGGGCTTTGCTCAGCGCCGACATCCGTCAGTACGATTGTGACCGAGGAGCGGCGGAAGGGCATTGTCAGCTTCCGGATGAGCTCGTTTGGAGATACGTCACATCTCTATGTAAAAGACGAACCGCCCGCATTTTCCGCGCGGTTCTGCGAGTGCTGGGAGAATGACGAGCGGCATGATTGAGGAGTGAGAAAACGAATAAGATGGAGACAGAAAGACTGTATTATCAGGACGCATATATAAAAGAATTCACTGCGATGGTACTTGACTGCCGCGAGGGGAAAAAAGGCTATGAGATTGTGCTCTCTGCGACGGCGTTTTATCCGGAAGGCGGCGGACAGCCATATGATATGGGAATTTTGCAGCCGGTGATGGCAGGCGTTGTTCATGTTCTGGAAGTACATGAAAAAGAGGGCGAGCTGATCCATTACACAGACGCGCCGCTGGAGATTGGCTCACAGGTGCATGGAACGATTGACTGGGCGCGCCGTTTTGATCTGATGCAGCAGCACTCCGGCGAGCACATTGTGAGCGGCCTGGTGCATGCCGCGTATGGCTACGATAATGTAGGCTTTCATATGGGAAGCGATGTGATCACGATTGATTTCAATGGGGAGCTGGATGAGGAAGCATTGCACCAGATCGAGGCCAGAACAAATGAGGTCATCTGGCAGAACCAGAAGACGCATATTTTTTATCCATCCGCTGAAGAATTAAAGACCCTGCCATACCGGAGCAAAAAGGAGCTGACCGGTGCGGTGCGGATCGTGGAGTTTCCAGTCAGATCGGAAAAACTTTCCGATGCGGCGAATAACAGCGGTATTGCGAGCCTTCCTTACGCAGACCTGTGCGCCTGCTGCGGTACGCATGTGGCGCGCGCCGGGGAAATCGGCATGGTAAAGCTTCTGTCGGTGGTAAAGTTCCGGGAAGGCGTTCGTGTGGAAATGATCTGCGGAAAGCGTGTGCTGGATTACCTGAACATGGTGAACGCGCAGAATCATCAGATTTCTGTCCTGCTCTCCGCAAAGCCGGATAAGACTGCGGAGGCGGTAAAACGAAGCATGGATGAAAACTACCGGCTGAAAGGGCGCCTGCTTGCGTTAGAGGAAAAGCTGTTCGCGCAGGAGGCAGAGCGTCTGG
The DNA here is from genome assembly GCA_021205755.1 of Lachnospiraceae bacterium. Lineage (GTDB taxonomy): Bacteria > Bacillota > Clostridia > Lachnospirales > Lachnospiraceae > Choladousia. The sequence goes on from JAJPWX010000004.1 coordinate 10,247, forward strand.
CGGGCAGTGGGGATGTGCTTTTGTTTGAAAAAGAGATGGATTCCGATAGTGTACGCAAGCTGGCGGTCGCGGTTATGGAGACCTGCGGCGGGCGCTGTGCGGTCTTTTCCGACAATGGAGACGGCACTTTCAAGTACGCGGTCGGCGAAAAGGATGGCGATCTGCGCGCACTGGTGAAGGAGATGAACCAGGCGCTTGGCGGGCGCGGCGGCGGCAAACCGTTCTTTGCGCAGGGGTCTGTGAAGTCAGAGAAGGATAAAATTCAGGAGTTTTTCTACGTTAACGAACGTTAACTGTTACTATTCACGGCGAGCCTGACACTTGCCGTCAGGCTTGCCAGAACACGTTTCATATGTGTGGTTTCGCCCCCATTTGTAGGGCGAATTTTTTTGCCCAAACCCCTCCGAACTTTACGGTGTTTTCTGGTACAGTAAATGGGCTGACTCTTTTTCGAATTTTATAGAAATGTTCGAATCTGATACAAATTCTGCATTATCTGTTTATATTTGCCATTTAATGAATGATGAAAAATGAATATAATAAGAAAAATAAAACACAGTTTTGTTGGCAATATGACTATAAAAAACGATGGGGATTGGCAGAAAACAGAACAAGAAAGAGGGGGAAATATGGAAAAAACTATCGATAACGCTAAAAAACGGAACCGCTTTCGAAAATTCCTGAAAAAACTGCACCGATACAGGATATATCTTCTGATGCTGCTGCCGGCTGTGATTTATACACTGGTTTTCGCATACTATCCGATGACCGGGATTGTGCTGGCTTTCAAAAAATATACTTATGCGGGCGGAATTTGGGGAAGTGCGTGGAACGGGTTTGAAAATTTTAAGTTCTTTTTTCAGTCAGGACAGGCCTGGATGGTGACCAGGAATACCGTGCTGTATAATATCGCGTTTATTATTGTAGGGACGGTGACGCAGATCGCCGTGGCTGTGTTCCTGACAGAGCTGAAGTGCAGGAAATTCCGTACCGTGGCACAGTCCATGATGTTTCTCCCTTATTTCATTTCGTGGGTTATTGTGGGCGTCATGGCGTTTAACCTTTTGAGTTCAGACTATGGATTTGTGAATCGAATTATCACGGCTCTGGGCGGGGAAAAGATTTCCTTTTACACGAAAGGTCAGTACTGGCCGCTGATCCTGATTCTCTTTAATGTGTGGAAAGGGGTCGGTTATGGTTCCGTGATGTACCTGGCTGCGATTATGGGTGTAGACACTTCTATCTATGAATCGGCAGCCATAGACGGTTGCAATGTGTTTCAGAGAATTTTTAAGATCACTATTCCATCCATTATGCCGACGGTAATCATTCTGTTCCTGATGTCTGTCGGAGGCATTTTCAAAGGCAACTTTGATATGTTCTATAACCTGGTAGGAAACAATGGCCTGCTTTACAATTATACAGATGTCATTGATACACTGACGATGCGGGCGCTGATTTCCAGTAATGATTTTGGAATGTCGGCGGCGATCGGATTGTATCAGTCCGTGCTTTGCTTTATTACGGTAATGATAGCAAACAAGCTGGTGAGTCTCTACGACAAAGACTACACGCTCTTTTAGAAAGGAGAGGTTCCTATGGCAAATGTAAAACAGGCGGGAAAAATCAAACATGGCAAAGACGTGATTGCACTTCAGGTCATGGCGTATACCTTTTGCACTCTGATCGCCCTGTTTTGTCTGATTCCGTTTATTATGGTTATCTCGGGCTCTTTTTCGTCAGAGGAATCGATTATCCAGAATGGATTCTCTCTGCTTCCGCAGGATTTCTCACTGGAAGCGTATAAGACGGTATTCGAAAGTCCCATGGTAGTCATTCGAGCTTACGCCGTGACCATTGGACTGACTGCTACCGGGACTGTACTCGGCCTGTTGCTGCAGACGATGACTGCCTATGTACTGTCGCGGAAGGATTTTGAGTGGAGAAATGGCTTTTCCTTTTTCTTTTATTTTACGACTCTTTTCTCCGGCGGCCTTGTTCCGACCTACTTGCTTTATACGAGGACGCTGAAGCTGCAGGATAGCTATCTGGCGCTGCTGCTCCCGCTTTTGTTCAGTGTATATAACCTGCTGATTATGAAGAGTTATATCTCGGCAATTCCGGATTCTCTGATTGACGCGGCCAAGATCGACGGCTGCGGGGAAGTGAAGACCCTGTTTTCTGTTGTGATGCCGCTGATTAAGCCTGCATTAGCCACAGTGGGCCTGTTTATTGCACTGGCATACTGGAATGACTGGTATAATGCGATGCTGTATATCAAATCGGATTCGAAATATCCGTTACAGTATTTTCTGTATCAGCAGATCAACAATATTGAGGCATACAAGAAGCTGATTGCAAACAATTCTGTCAGCAGCTCAGTGGCAAGTGCTCTGTCCTTGCCGACGCAGTCGCTGAAAATGGCTCTGACGATCGTCGTGACTGGTCCGATTATCCTGGCGTTTCCGTTTGTACAGAAGTATTTTGTCCAGGGTATCACGATTGGCGCGGTGAAGGGATAAAAATTAAAAAAATTCAAGGAGGAAAACAAGAATGAAACGAATTTCAAGAAGAGATTTTCTGCGCGGCTCTGCTGCAGGAATGGCAGGAGTTGCCCTGGGTGGTGTTTTTGGAGGTGCGCTTAGCGCAGCCGCGTCAGAGGCAGTGGATACTTCTGAGTATGTGGAACTGAAGATGTACCTGATTGGTGACCGAACGGCTGATTTTGACGCTGTTTACGACAAAATCAATGAGATCCTGCTGGAGAAGCTGAACTGCAAGATCAGTGTGGATTTTCTTTCCTGGAGTGAGCATGATACCAAGTATTCTCTGCTCTTTGCGTCCGGAGAGGCTTTTGACCTGATTTTCACAGCTTCCAGCTGGTGCCATTATGAGCAGACGGTTGCCCTGGGCGGTTTTTATGAGCTGACGGAGGAGTTTATCCAGACCTACGCTCCGGATATCTGGGAGGTTGTGCCGGAGATGGCCTGGGAGCAGGCAAAGATCAGTGGTTCGATCTATATGGTGCCGAATTACCAGAATGAATTTGGGCAGGATGTGCTGGCTGTTCGCAGCGATATTATGGAGCAGGTGGGAATTGACTCGATAACCAATTGGGATGAGCTTTATGCTTTCTATGCGGTGTGTGCACAGAATGGTATTTACGCAAGCCAGGGAGGCCCGTCATATCAGTATTTCCAGGATCAGGGAATGACGACCACAGGCGGCGCACCGAACAATGGCGAACTTGTTCTGTATAATACGCAGGATCCTTCTGATCTGAATTTCTACTATATTCTTGACTGGGATGGCTTTTCAGACTATTGCCATCAGGCGAAAGAACTCGCGGATATGGGCGCATGGTCGCAGGATGTGTTAAGTTCCAGCGATGAAAGGCAGACCGGTCTTCTGACGGGCAGAACTGCTGCTATGGTCTGGAACATGGGCTCCTGCCGTACTTATGCGAAACAGGCGAACAGCGAGAATCCGGACTGGAATGTGACACTGGTAGACCCTGTCTCTAACTGGCCGAAACAGGTGAATTCTTATATTAATAACGGTGTTGCGATCAATGTCAGCAGTGAGCACAAAGAGCGTGCAATGATGGTGTTGAATGAATTCTATACCAACCCGGATGTGTTTGACCTGGCGATGCTAGGTATCGAGGGAGTACACTGGGAGGCAGTAGGAGATGATCAGTATATTATTCTGGATGAAAGCGGTTATGGAGTGAACAATAACTGTAATTGGGGCTGGACAAATGATACAATAAAGAGGACGGAGTATATTGAGGATCGAACAGAACTGGATGACACTTATGACGCGATGCTGGAAGCATGGAACAATAACGTGAAAGAAGATCATCCGTATGATGGATTTAATCTCGATACTTCGAATATTTCCACACAATTTGCAGCAGTTGAGGCAGCATTGTCTACCTATTATGATCCGCTGGTGAACGGCCTCGTAGATGATGTGGATGCTTCGCTTGAGGCATTCCGCTCTGCAATGGAAAGCGCTGGTATGCAGGATATTCTGGATGAATTGCAGAGCCAGGCGGAAGAATATCTTGCAAGCCTGTAATACCTCTGGCGGTTGGTAGCGGGCCTTTCTGAAAAATATAGAAACACGATATTCGCCGTCGCTTCGCGGGGCACGGAATGCCATCCAGATTTTGGATTTTGGGCAATCCCGTGCCCCGTTTGACTTTTCAGGACAATCTGGTGAAAGTACCGTTTAGAAAGTGCGTCAAAGATTGGCATAGATAAGATACAGTACGGGGGAGAACTTTATGAGTGATAATAACTGTATTTTTTACGCGGGAGCGGATATTTCCTCATTGCCGGAACGGTTGGAACAGGGAATGAAAGTAAGAGATCTGGACGGAACTGTGATGGAGCCGCTGGAGCTTCTGAAAAAATACGGAATCAACGCGGCCAGACTGCGCATCTGGCATACACCGGAAAATGCGCCTTATTCGCGCGGTTACTGTGATTTGGCACATACAATTTCTATGGCAAAAAAAATCCGGGCGGCCGGGATGGAATTCATGCTGGATTTTCATTATTCTGATTTCTGGGCAGATCCGGGACATCAGGATAAACCGAAAGCGTGGGAAAACCTGAGCTTCGAAGAACTGGAGCAGTGTATGTATTCTTATACGCGGGAGACGCTGCTTGCCCTGCAGGCGGAGGGCGTACTTCCGGGAATTGTACAGATTGGCAATGAGATCCGAAGCGGTCTTCTTTTTCCGGACGGTGAGCTCCCGGACTACGTGCATATGGTGCGGCTGGTGAATGCGGGGATTGCCGGGGCACGGTCAGTGGCGGGAAAAGAGAAGATGCGGGTCATGATTCACCTGGATCAGGGCGGGCGGTATTTCTATCTGAGCGAATGGCTGGAAAAGTCTTTTGAACAGGGGCTCTTACCGTTTGACTTGCTTGGGCTGTCATATTATCCTTTCTGGCATGGTACGTTCCATGATCTGAAGGAGACGATGACACGGCTGATTGAGGAGTATCATTTGCCCATCATGATCGTAGAAACGGCCCACCCCTGGAGAAAGAGCCCGAAAGGTTTTGTGGATGAGGCACAGGAGAAAATTGCCGGGTTTCCTGCGACGCCGGCCGGACAGAGAACGGTGCTGGCGCTGATCCGGAATATCCTGGCGTCCCTTCCGGACGGCATGGGACAGGGTATGTATTACTGGGAGCCTTTGTGTGTGCCGGAGGAAAGAGGCGGCTGGTCGGAAAATATGGGGCTTCTGGATGAAAACGGGCGTGTTCTGGAAGGAATTCTTGGATATACGGATCCTCTTGTGGAAAACGCGGGGAAAACATCCGCGAAAGTTTATGCGCCTGAAATAGTGGCGAGAGCTGCGAATGCAAAGAATAATAATACCTTTGCAGCAGAACTGCCCAAAGAGGTTCCGGCCTTGATGTGGGATGGCTCCATGGAGAACAGGAGTGTGACTTGGCTGGGACAGTACACGGAGGCATCTGGACACGGCTTTTTGGCAGGTATCGGTTTGAACCCTTCGGGTTCATCTGTTGTAGAAGGGATCGTGGAAGGAGTAGCCGGGCAAATTGTGGTTCCGGTAAAAACGGAAGAGAATTTCTTGACGGAGAAAAATTATCTGACGGATGCAGACTGGGAGCAGGCTCTGGCACAGTGGAGGGTTCGTTGCAGTGAACAGGCATTTGCGCAGGTTGTTCCGGAAACGGTTCGACCATTCCCGGCTCCGCCTGTGAACACTCTGCAAGTAGAAGGAAAAAGAAACTTTTCATTTGAAATCAGTCAGACTATTTCCGGACTCGACGAAGGAATTTACGCATTTCAGGTGCAGATGCGCGGAACCGATACCACGAATGTCGATGTGCGTCTTTTTGCGCAGAACGGAAAGGAACGCGTGGAGCAAGTGGTGCATCTGACGGAGCACGAATGGACGCTCTGGCAGATCCGGGGGATCCGGGTAGCCAATGAAGCAAAGGGTGTGCCGGAGGCGGCATACGGGAACGTGACAGTGAAGTATGGAGAAGAACTGACGGTTGGCGTTGCGATTCATGCGTCGCCCATGTACGCCAAAATGAAAGAAATGAGGCTGATAAGGATTATTCCTTCAGCAGAGATTATAGGGGAAGCATAAGGAGAAGTATGCGAAGCAGGATTGAATACAATGAACAGTATCTGATCAGAGATGGTCATCCATGGTTTCCTGTAATGGGGGAATTTCATTTTAGCAGGTACCGGGCGGATTTCTGGGAGGAGTCGCTGCGGAAGATGAAAGCGGCGGGGGTATCAGTGGTGTCTGCCTATGTGATCTGGATTCACCATGAAGAAGAAGAAGGGATGTTTGATTTTACCGGCTGCAGAGACCTGGGCGGATTTTTAAAAGCCTGCGAAGAGGCCGGTTTGGAAGTGTTTTTAAGACTTGGGCCTTTTGCGCATGGAGAGGTTCGAAACGGAGGACTTCCGGACTGGCTTCTGTCAAAGCCAGGGATGAGTGTGAGAAGCAACGACAGGGAGTATCTGCGCTATGCAGAGCGTTACTGGAAAGCGGTGTACGGACAGACGAAAGAGTTTCTCTGGGAAAATGGCGGACCAGTCATTGGAATGCAGATCGAGAATGAATATGGGCATGTAGGAGGTCTTCGGGGAGAGGAAGGAGAGGCGCATATGCGAACGCTGACCGCGCTGGCAGAACAAATCGGGTTTCGGCTGCCAATCGTGACAGCGACCGGCTGGGGCGGCGCCTGTATCGGAGATCTGCTTCCCGTGATGGGCGGCTACTGTGAAGCACCCTGGGATAAACGGGTTACGGAGCTTGAACCGAACGTGAATTATGTATTCAGCCATACCAGAGACGAGGCGCTGATTGCCAGCGATTACAAAAAGGAAGATGCAGTCACGTTTGAGGAATCAAAGTATCCATTCCTGACCGCAGAGCTGGGAGGAGGACTACAGGTTTCCGGTCATCGTCGGCCGATAGTCTCAGGAAAAGACATAGGAGCAATGTCGACGGTAAAGCTGGGAAGCGGAGTGGCGCTTTTGGGTTATTATATGTACCATGGCGGGAGCAACCCGGAAGGGAAATTAACCACGCTGCAGGAAAGTACTGCCACTGGTTCCTATAGCGATGTGCCCGAAATTAATTATGACTTTCAGGCACCCATCCGCCAGTTCGGAACGATCTCAGACAATTTGAAAGAGATCAAACTGCTCGCTTTGTTTTTGCAGGAATGGGGGGAAGATATTGCGGTGCTGCCGGCCGAAATAAAAGGGGATGTAGCCCCCGGAGATTTAGAGACGCTTCGTCTGGCTTGGCGTCATGACGAAAACCATGGCTATGTGTTTTTTAATAATTACGTCCGGCGGTATCAAATGGCAGAGCATGAGAATGTAATGCTGACAGGGAGGCGAGCCTGTAAAGTGAAAAACTCTGTATTTTCTGAAGAAACTGATATCATGTTTCCTCCGATACAGATTCAGGACGGTAACTATGGTTTTTTCCCATATGGGATGAAACTTGGCGATGCAAAACTGAATTACGCATTAGCGACTCCTCTGTGCAGAATCCGGACAGAGGCGGAAAACGTGTGGGTCTTTTACGGAGACTGGACACAGACGTGCCGTAGTGATTTTCAGGAAAGTTCCGGGAAATGGGAAGGGCAGGAGAGTGTTGCCCCAGTCTTTTCATGGGAAGGGGAAAAACGGGCCAGAATCCTTCATCTGTCTCGGGAAGATGCCCGGAATGCCTGGAAAATAACGCTTGACCGGGAATATCTGATTTTGTCAGAAAACTTTTTATGGGCGGAAAACGGAAGACTTCGTGTGGTGGGAGAAGCGTATACCCGCATCCGGGTCTTTCCAGCGCTGGGAGGAATTCTGCCGGATGGACAGTGCCGCGCCTGTGATACAGAGGATAAGTGGCGATATGCAGGTACAGCAAAGTCTTTGCTTCCGGAGTTTCGTGCGGTCGGGCAGGAAGGTGAATTTACTGTATACGAAAGAACGGTGGAAGAAGACAAAATCATCTGCGATATAAGAAATACTGCGCGTTTGGAAGGCGCTGCGGATTACGAGGTGTGTATTGATTATGAAGAAAGCAGACGAGCCAGAGATATTCTGCTAACTTTCGTCTGGGGCGGAGACCGGATGGAGGTTTATGCACATGGAAAAAAGATCAACGATTATTTTTATACCACTGGAGAGGACGTTCTGAGTCTGCGCTATTTTGATTTTCCGGACAGGCTTCAGATTGTTGTGTATGAGCTGAAGGAAGACGAACAGATATTTCTGGAGCGGAAACCGCAGTTTACGAACGCAGGCAGAACCTGTGAGCTGGCGAGTGTGCGGCAGGAAGCATTATTTTGGTGAGGATACCATTTCCCGGTATTCCTTTGGCGTGACTCCATATTTTTTCTTAAAGAGTTTATAGAAATGGGTTCGGTTTGTGAACTGTAGTTTTTCGGCCACGGACTGAACCGATTCACTGGTTTCAATCAGGTATTTTGCCGCCCGTTCCAGGCGAAAACTCATGCTGTAGTCAGACAGGCATATGCCGGTATATTTTTTGACAACACGGTTGAGGTGCGTGTCGCTGTAGTTCAGCTGTAGTTCCAGGTCTGCTCTGGACATCCGGCCATCGTTTTCTTCCAGAAGTGTAGTGATCTGGAAGAACAGGAAAAAATCACTGCTGTTCGAAATACGGATCCTGGTACAGTGATAATTTTGATCAGAGGAAAGATAATCCATAAAAGAACAGAACTGGCCGATGATTAGATGGGATGTGCCGAAAATGGGGTTAAACAGAGTCTGCATCATGGATTCTGTGAGATCTCTCAGCTGCTTTTTGCAGGATTCATTTTGATCAACAGGAGTATATTTGAGGCAGACTTTCTCCGCCGGGTGTGAGAGATACTCCTGGATGAACCGATAGATATCTGTGTCGCAGAAATTTTTTTCACAGGGGAACAGAGAGTTCTCACTGGTATGCATCAGTTTTTCCATAAATGGAACAGAAAGGCCGATAAAGAGAACCATACACCTGGAGGCGTATTTTTCCAGATGACAGAGTCCGCAGTTAAGCAGACAGCAGGAACCAGACGGGAGCAGATAGGGAGTTCCTTCCAGATATAATGTGATGGTGCCTTCCAGGACTATGACAAATTCATAATAGTTATGAAAATGCGGGATTGACATGGTATAAAACCAGTTTTTCGCAGCAAGCGTCTGATAGCCCATCAGGGATTTCTGCGGAGAAAGTGTAACGGTATTGACGTAGCTGTCTTCTTCTGAACCAGAACAGAACTCCAGCGTAATGCAAAATGGTTTGTCCATACGGTAAAAACGATGCACGTGGCTATTAGTGGTATTCTGGATAATCGGAACGTTATCGGGCGGCAGGCTGTTATTCGTGTCGTAGGTGGTTCTGTCGGGTGTCATTTTTTCACAATTCCTCATTTTGGGGTTGGGTTCGTAAGGTTAATCTTCTGTTATTATACGCTCAGAAAGGAGGAAAGTCTACTACTTGTATTTTTGGTTTTTTCATTGTAAAATAAGGACGATACGAACTGCAACGGAATCAGACCCCAGAATACTATGGTGGTAAAAGGGAGAAAATGTATGAGAAAGCGTATGAAAAGGCTTATGGCAGGTCTGGCGACAGGTGTTTGTACGGTATGCGCAATGAACTTTGTTGTGCAGGCAGATGAATTGGAAAAGTCAAATGACATTCGGATGGAAGAGGTGTCCTCTATCTCAGACGAATCCGTTTTGTTTGCGCTTGGGATTGTGAGTGACGAGGACGGCTATTTGTTCGGGGAGGATTCGTATCCGTATTGCTATGCGGTCGAGGGCAGTCTGCCAGGGGCGGATGAGTCAGTAGCTTTGTGGCTGTTGGCTAATACAGAAGACATCTCGTTCGAGGATGCGGCAAAGCAGTATATGGGGCAGGAAAAGGACTCTTCTTTTCGGGTATTTTATGTGGAGACAGAATCTGAAAAAGAACGTGCTATGGAAAAATGGACACTGCCGGTCGGCTCTCTTCGATGGGGAATGACGCAGGAAGAGGCAGAATTATCTGTGAAGCTTTTTGCTTCACAGGATGAAGATGGGGAAGAACGGATTCTGGAGTCACCCTGTGAAGTATATCAGCAGGAGATGACGGTGACGCTGCGGTTTTTTGACTATGATATTGTCGATTATGGCCTGGCGGAGATATATGGCACGTATGCAGTGCAGGAGTACGGCGATCTGGCGGAAAAGATCACGGCTCTTTTTGGTGAGCCGTATTCAGAAGGTGAAAATGAATACTATAAACAGTGGGTTTGGTGGAGTGAACCGGTGTCGGCATTTTATTCTGAGGATTATGTACGGGAATGCCATGCGCCGATCGCGAATTTATTAGAGGAGGATACCTTTGAAAGTATGATCAAGATAAGAATGGCAGCCCCTCTGGCGACAATTACCGTGCGCGAGGATAGCGAAGGGATAGGGAATTTCGAAATGAAATACTCAATGTGGCAGATTTTAGAGAACGAGTGAATAAAAAATGTACCTGTCTGTTGTATAAGCCGGAGATTTTTTCGTGAAAAAGCCCATAGAGAAAGTGAAATTCGGGATTTTTTTCTTCATAATTTACGAGATTATAGTATAATAACAGTAAATGATTGTAACTTGCCGTGGGCGAAAACGTAATGGCAAGTATAAATGTAAGAATGGATGATGACGTTTTTTTCAAAGGAGTTGATTCTATGACTACGACGCGTGTTGAAATTGATATACCAGAAAAAATAACACAATATGTAGTGTTGAATGACGAAAAGGCGGTAAAAATCAGGAATGCTATGGTTCTATATCCATATATAAAAAAAGGCCAGATTTCGCATGGAAAAGCAGCGGAGCTTCTTGGAATGTATAAGCTTGATCTGATACGTTTATATAGTGAGATTGGATTAGATTATATAGATATGACGAAAGCAGAGTTTCAAGAAGAGCTGATGACTGTAAAGAAATTGACAGGAGAATCCATATGATTGTTGTTTCAGACACAACGCCAATTATATCTTTGATGAAAGCGGATCGGCTGGATTTACTGTATAAGCTTTACCATCAGGTTATTGTTCCCAAAGCGGTGTATGAAGAATTAATTAATAATGAACATTTTTCTGATGAAGCAAAGGAAGTACAGCAGTGTCCTTTTATTGTTGTACAAAAAGTCAGAAATTTACAGGCAATCAGCATATTAAGAAATGTGACCGGACTGGATGCGGGTGAGAGTGAAGCTTTGATTTTATACGGCGAACAGTGCGCTGACTTACTGCTTATGGATGAGAACAAAGGGCGAAAAGTAGCAAAGCAGATGGATATAAAACATATAGGCACAGTTGGGGTTTTACTGGAAGCGTACACCAGGAAAATTTTAAAATCATATGAAGTTGAAACGTGTTTAGAAGCAATGTTAAAAAGTGAAATTCGTTTGAGTAAGGAACTTTGTAATATGGTTTTGGAGTACGTAGGTCTTCCCAAAAGATATTAAGGTCGCTTTTTAGTGAAATATGATTTTGGTAAGCTTTTTAAAATTCCCCCTTGCCACGCTATAAAAAATGTGCTAGGATAACCCCAGAAAAAGGCAGAGAAGGAGACTCTGTTTCGGGAACTTGACAGGAATTCGGCGTCACCGACTGAGAGCGCGGATGAAGGGAAAGAAACAAAAGGGAACACTCCGGAGCCGACTGTTCGAACCGTTTTAAAAGACACAGTAGGGCAGTACGTAGCACGCGTTAAGTGTATATGAGAGGCAGATAGTATTTTCTGGTTCGCTTAGCGAATGAAGTTATATTAGGCTGCAATGCGGGTGGTACCGCGGGTAATGATTATCCGTCCCGGAATATCGATTCAGATGTTCCGGGATTTTTTTGTTCCATAAGACAAATTCTCCCGGAACGCAATTGGGAGAGCCTCGCCATTTTGAATCGAGCTTTGCTCGATGGCGAGGCCTTCGTCCTCGATTCTCTGCGAGAATCGGGACATGTTTTGGAGAGCCTCGCCATTCTGAATCGAGCTTTGCTCGATGACGAGGCTTTCGTTCTCGATTCTCTGCGAGAATCGGGACATAGCCTGCATTCTGCATCAAAGAGCGATGCAGGACATATTAAGGAGGAGACCATTATGGAATTTTTATCAGGGCTGACACAGAAGGAGACGCTGGAGCTGAGTGAGCTTCTCGCCCCTGAGCGCATCGGCACGGAGGTGAAGGTGAACGGCTTTGTGCACTCGATCCGCGATATGGGCGAGGTGTGTTTCGTTGTACTGCGCAAGCGCGAGGGGCTGCTGCAATGCGTGTTTGAGGAGAACGTATCGGAGCTGTCCGCGAAGAAGCTGCGTGAGTCGCAGACGGTGGAGCTGACCGGTGTGCTGAGTGAGGACGCGCGTGCGCCGCACGGGATTGAGCTGCGGGTGAAAAGCGGGGAGATTCTGACGGAGACTTACGCGCCGCTGCCGCTGCCGATTGGTAAATGGAAGCTGAACACTTCTCTGGAGGCGAAGCTGGATAACCGCAGCATTTCCCTGCGCAATGTGCGGGAGCGGGCGAAGTTCCGCATTCAGGAAGGCCTGGTGCGCGGGTTCCGCGAGTATCTGACACAGCAGCAGTTTACGGAGATTCACACGCCGAAGATCGGCGCGAGAGGCGCGGAGGGCGGCGCGAATATTTTCAAGCTGGATTATTTTCACCGTCCGGCGGTGTTGGCGCAGAGCCCGCAGTTTTACAAGCAGATGATGGTAGGTGTGTTTGACCGTGTGTTTGAGACCGGGCCGGTGTTCCGTGCGGAGAAGCACAATACAAAGCGCCACCTGAATGAATATACGAGCCTGGATTTTGAGATGGGCTATATTGACAGCTATGTGGATATCATGGCGATGGAGACCGGATTTCTCCAGTACACGATGGCGCTGCTGCAGAAGGAATACGCGGAAGAACTGCGCATCCTGAATGTAACGCTGCCGGAAACAGAGAAGATTCCGATGGTGCGGTTTGACAAGGCCAAAGAGCTTGTCTCGGAAAAATACAACCGCAAGATTCGCAACCCGTTCGATCTGGAGCCGGAGGAGGAGAATCTGATCGGCCGTTACTTTAAAGAGGAGTACGGCGCGGACTTTGTGTTTGTAACACATTATCCGTCGAAAAAGAGACCATTCTACGCGATGGACGACCCGGCAGATCCGCGGTTTACGCTCAGTTTTGACCTGCTGTTCCGCGGATTGGAAATCACAACGGGCGGACAGCGAATTCATGACTACCAGATGCTGCGTGAAAAAATCGCGGCGCGGGGTATGACGGAGGAAGGCATGGATATGTACCTGGATACCTTCAAATACGGTATGCCGAAGCACGGCGGGCTCGGAATCGGACTGGAGCGTCTGACGATGAAACTCGTCGGGGAGGAAAACGTCCGGGAGACGACGCTTTTCCCGCGCGATCTGTCGAGACTGGAGCCGTAATTGTTACGGCTGTAGAGTTCAGAACAGGGAATGGCAATCTACAGGGACATGAGTTATGAAAGGAAAATAGGAAAACGGTATGGCACGAAAGAATCGCTGTACGCTTTGCGGCGGAAAGGTTTCGCCCTCCGGTATATGCATGGAGTGCGGCTGGGATAACACGAAAAACGATGAAAAGTATCATCTGAATACCCACAATGAGGGCGGCATGAAGCTCCATTCAGGGGACTGTGAGGATATGCTCAACCGCGAAAATCCGCGGAAACGGGCGCGGAAAGAGCAGCTTCGGATGTCCCAGGAAACTTCGTCAGGTGACTCTCGAACGAAATCCGGGGCAGGAGCCGGAGCAAGCCAGACAAGAGCGGGAAGCAAAGCTGGAAAGAAAACAGCTGCCTCGCGGCAAAAAGCGAATTCCGGACAGTCTCAAAAAGATGGAGCTGCGCCCCGTAAAAAACACCATCTGCTCCGCTGGATTGTGATTCTGTTTGTGGTCTTTGAACTTTTTGGAAACGCGTTTTTTGATTTGTTTGCGGACGCCCTGGACGCCTTGGGAGACGCAACATATGAAATTCGGTATGAGATTCGGTATGCGCTGGAAGAGCTTGGCTTCTGGGAAGAGGATTACGCAGACGAGGGCGGCTGGTCGGATGAGGATATCCGTTCCGTCAACGAAGACCTGGAAGAGGCGGCGGAGGCCGCAGGCGATCCGTACTGGAATTCATCTGATTCAGAGGAACGCCCCGAGCGGAGAGAGTGGGACGAGGACTTTGAAGGCCATGTTTCCATGGAACTGCCGCAGGGATATTATTATGTTGGCTATGAGATTCCCGTGGGCGTTTATCAGCTGGAGTGCCTTACAGACACGGCCTGGGTTTCCGTTTACCGGACGGACGAGGCTGGCTATTATGACTACTGGCTTCTCTATTCCGAGGAGGAGCAGGCGGCTTATCCGGATTATATGGATGGAGAGGAATGCCCCTGGTATGAGCTTTCACCGGTGATTTCGCTGGAGGAAAACATGGTTCTGGTCGTGGAGGGCATGAGCTCCATGGTATGGCTGACCGGAGAAGGCGAGGGATTGGATTCTCTCATTGAACACGAAGAGCAGAATCTGGAGAACTGGCTTCTGGATGAAGAGGAGACGCTGACGGTTGGGCAGGGCGGATTTAAGTCTGGCGCCTATGATGTTGTCGCTTATGGAGACGATCCGGTTGCCTATGTAGAGATTGAATCGGAGGACGGCTATTATTCAGAAATCCTGCTTGGCGGGGAATGGGTGGAATTTTTGCGGTTCCCGTTTGCAGAGGGAGATACGGTTACGGTGACCCTATATTCAGACGATACAGAGGTGTGGCTGCTGCCGAGTTGGTAAGGAACTAAGTACATGGAATCTGGCCGCAAAATATGCTTGCAAATCATTGCACGGGTTGGGACAGGACATGTATCTGACATGATTTGTTATAGGTCGCACCTGTAGTGGTTAAGATTACGTAAATTTGATCATGGTGTGACCTGTAACCGTGATTCTGGTGCCAGGTCAAAACAGGAGGAGAACATGGCAAATATTATCAGTGATGAGACGATTGAATATGTCGGCATTCTGGCGAAGCTGGAGCTGTCCGACGAGGAGAAGGAGCAGGCGAAAAAGGATATTGGCCGGATGCTCGATTATGTAGATAAATTAAATGAGCTGGATACGTCCGGTGTGGAGCCGATGTCTCATGTCTTTCCGGTCAGCAATGTGTTCCGTGAGGATGTCGTGACCAATGGGGATGAGCACGAAGCGACGCTGAAAAACGCGCCCGCGGCGAAGGAGCAGTCCTTTATGGTGCCGAAGACGGTAGAGTGACCTGTAAAGGATTTTCCGGAAGAGAGACAAAAGACAGATACAGCAATCAGGAATTGTGCGGGATGCATGACCTGTAACGAGTAATCAGGAAAGGGATGACGACATGCAGATTACGGAACGGACTGCCCTGGAGCTTGGCAGAATGATAAAGAAAAAAGAAATCTCTGTTCGTGAAGCGGTAGATGCCTCTTATCAGCGCATCGCGGCGCTGGACGGTGACCTGAACAGCTATGTGACGCTGGATCAGGAGGCAGCGTATGCGCGTGCGGATCAGGTGCAGGCGGGTATCGAGGACGGCAGTATCACAGGTCCGCTCGCGGGAGTACCGGCGGCGGTCAAGGATAACATTTGTACAGAAGGCCTGCTGACCACCTGCAGCTCAAAGATTTTGTATAATTTCGTGCCGACCTATTCGGCGGAAGCGGTTTTGAATATGGAAAAAGCCGGGGCGGTGATCCTCGGAAAGACGAACATGGATGAATTCGCGATGGGCAGCACGACGGAGACCTCCGCCTTTGGCCCCACGAAAAACCCCTGGAATACCGGCCATGTGCCGGGCGGCTCTTCAGGCGGCTCCTGCGTGGCGGTGGCAGCTGGGGAAGCGCCTTATGCGCTTGGCTCCGATACCGGCGGATCGATCCGGCAGCCGGGTTCGTTCTGCGGTGTGGTCGGGTTGAAGCCGACTTATGGTACGGTGTCCCGCTATGGGCTGATTGCCTATGGTTCTTCGCTTGATCAGATCGGACCGATTGCGAAGGATGTTTCCGACTGCGCGGCGATCCTGGAGATGATTGCTTCCCATGATAAAAAGGACAGCACCTCGGTAGCGCGGACAGACTGTGATTTTACCTCTGCTCTTGTCGATGATGTAAAGGGACTTCGCGTCGGTATTCCGTCGGATTATCTTGGGGAAGGACTGGACGACGAGGTGCGCCAGGCGGTGCTGGATACGGCGGATGTCCTGCGTCAGAAAGGAGCCATCGTTGAAGAGTTTGATCTGAGCCTGGTAGAGTACGCGATTCCGGCGTATTACGTGATCGCTTCCGCAGAGGCGAGCTCGAACCTTTCCCGCTTTGACGGCGTGAAGTATGGCTACCGCGCGGCGGAGTATGAGGGTCTTCACAATATGTATAAAAAGAGCCGTTCTGAGGGCTTCGGCGAGGAAGTGAAGCGCCGGATTATGCTCGGTTCGTTCGTTTTAAGCTCCGGTTATTACGATGCTTACTATCTGAAAGCACTGCGCACGAAGGCACTGATCAAGCAGTCCTTTGACCGCGCGTTTGAAAAATATGACATCATTCTGGCGCCGGCGTCGCCGACGACCGCGCCGGAGCTCGGCAAGAGCTTAAGCGATCCGCTGAAGATGTATCTCGGCGATATCTATACGATTTCTGTCAATTTGGCCGGGTTGCCAGGAATTTCTGTGCCCTGCCGGCTGGACAGTAAGGGTTTGCCGATCGGTGTGCAGATGATTGGCGATTGCTTTAATGAAAAAGCGATTCTGCGCGCGGCCTATGCGTTTGAGCAGGCGCGCGGGCGGTTCCTGGTGCCGGAGATTGCGAAGAACGGCGCTTCTGAAAAGACAGACCAGAAGACAGTAAATGATACCGATGCTTTACAGAAAACAGCGGCAGACAAGGAGGGCGAATAATATGGCGAAGCAATATGAGACCGTCATTGGACTGGAGGTCCATGTAGAGCTGGCGACAAAGACCAAGATTTTCTGCGGCTGCTCGACCGCATTCGGCGCGGCGCCCAATGCGCACACCTGCCCTGTCTGCACCGGAATGCCGGGTTCCCTTCCTGTTCTGAATAAGCAGGTGGTGGAGTACGCGATGGCTGTTGGTCTGGCGACCAATTGCGAGATTCACCAGTTTTGTAAGTTTGACCGCAAGAATTATTTTTACCCGGATAATCCGCAGAATTATCAGATTTCTCAGCTTTACCTGCCGATCTGCCACGATGGCTATGTGGAGGTCGATACCTCGGCCGGAACGCGCAGAATCGGTATTCATGAGATTCATATGGAGGAAGATGCCGGAAAACTGATCCACGATGAGTGGGAGGATTGTTCTCTGGTGGACTATAACCGCAGCGGCGTGCCGCTGATTGAGATTGTATCCGAGCCGGATATGCGCAGCGCGGAGGAGGTCATTGCTTATCTGGAAAAGCTGCGCCTGATCATCCAGTATCTGGGCGCTTCCGACTGCAAGCTGCAGGAAGGCTCCATGCGCGCGGACGTCAATCTTTCTGTGCGGGAGCTGGGGACCGAAAAATTTGGTACTCGTACGGAAATGAAGAACCTGAACTCTTTTAAGGCGATCGCGCGTGCGATTGACGGCGAGCGGGAGCGGCAGATCGAGTTGCTCGAAGAGGGCAAACCGGTCATTCAGGAGACCCGTCGCTGGGATGACAACAAAGAATATTCTTATCCGATGCGTTCCAAGGAGGATGCACACGATTACCGCTATTTCCCGGATCCGGATCTGGTGCCGATCGTGATCAGCGACGAGTGGCTGCAGGCCGTCAGAGACCGCCAGCCGGAGCTGCGCACAGAGAAATTGGCGCGGTACAAAAAAGAGTTTGACATACCGGAATACGATGCAGGCATCATCACTGAGTCCAAGCGCATGGCGGATATTTTTGAAGAGGCAACCGCACTCTGCGGCAAGCCGAAAAAGGTGTCCAACTGGCTGATGGGCGAGACGCTGCGACTGCTCAAAGAAGAAAACCGCGAGCCGGAGACACTGGATTTTTCACCGAAGCATCTGGCGAAGCTGATCGACCTGGCGGAAGCCGGAACCATCAACCAGACGGTCGCGAAGGAAGTCTTCGAGCAGATTTTCCGCGAGGATGTGGATCCGGAAGCATATGTGGAAGAGCATGGCCTGAAGACGGTCAATGACGAAGGCGAGCTGCGTACAGTCGTAGAGGGCGTGATTGCGGCAAACCCGCAGTCTGTGGCGGATTATAAGGGCGGTAAAGAAAAGGCGCTTGGCTTTCTTGTTGGACAGACGATGAAAGCGATGAAGGGAAAGGCAAATCCGGCGGCCGTAAACGCGATGCTGCGGGAGTTGCTGTCCTGAGACATATGTGACGCGATGTAAACGCGTTTGCAGGGGATGGGCTTGCCCATCCCTTACGTATTTTGATGCGCAAAAGGAGAGCGATTCCTATGTTTTACGAATGTCATATGCATATTTTTATGAACGGCGAGAACTACCGGGCGGCGGCGGCTCATTACAAATTGGGCGTGGACGAGGCGGATATCCGCGAAAAGCTGGCTGCCTATGCCAAAGCCGGAGTGATTTACCTGCGCGATGGCGGCGATCATTATGGGGCGTCGGCGTTAGCGGCGAAGCTGGCACCGGAGTACGGGATTATCTACCGTACTCCGATTTTTGGAATTCACAAAAACGGCCATTATGGTAAGATTGTCGGGCGCGGGTTTGACACGATCAAGGAATACCATCAACTGGTAAAGGAAGCGGGCGCGGCCGGGGCGGATTTTATTAAAATCATGGTATCCGGCATCCTGGATTTTGAACGTGAGGGCGCGCTCACGGAAGACTCTCTTGACCGGGAAGAAATCCGTGAAATGATTCACATTGCCCATGAGGAGGGCTTTGCCGTGATGGCGCACACAAACGGAGCCGACGCAGTGCGGGCGGTGATCGACGCAGGAGTGGATTCCATCGAGCATGGCAATTTCATGGACGAAGACTGCCTGCTGGCCTTGCGTGATAGCCGGACGATCTGGGTGCCGACCTTTGTGACTATTGCCAACCTAATTGGAAGCGGGCGCTATGACGATGCGTCGCTGTGCCGCTTAAAAGAGCGGCAGGGTGCGATCATTCGAAAGGGCTTTCAATATGGGGTGAAGATTGCGCCGGGCAGCGATGCCGGTGCTTATCGTGTGCCGCACACGCAGGGCATCCGGGACGAGTATCGGGAGCTTTATGAGCTGTGCACGGGTTTGCCGCATACGATGGATGAAAAGAAAGAATTTGACCGAAAAATGGAAGATGCAGCACGTGAGGTAGAAGCGAGGTTCCGAAGAGAATAAAAAAGTGTGGAACAGGAGGTTTTTCTGTGGTATACTGAACAAAAATAACGAGAGTGATGACTGCAAAGGAGATTTATGACTATGGAAGCCTATAAAAAGGACTTTATCGAGTTTATGGTAGTGAAGATTCCAGTGAGCGCCGAAATCCTTGAAAATGCTCAATGTCATTAACTTAAGGAAGAAAACGTCGAGCAAACAGATATGTTGCTTGACG
>JAJPWX010000013.1 GCA_021205755.1 Lachnospiraceae bacterium
CAAGATCATCTGTAATGTGAATTGCAGATTTTTAAGGGGTATGGTTGAAATTTTTGCTGTAGATGATGTATTAATATCAAGAGAGAAACAATTACCCACAAAGTATTTAGCTTCGGTATATTTAAATAAGCCTATCAGTACCAGAATGAGGTAGGCTTATTCATTTTCGCTTGTTGTTCCTATCTATGTGGGCAGGCAGCACTATCAGGAATGACCCGCCAGGTAACAGCAGGCTTAAAACTTCATATGTATCCATCAGCACCACCATCTCCGTTTCACTCCAGTCGTTGCTTATCCCATCTGTAGGATGAATACCATCAAACAGGTTCCGCTGGCACCAGACAAGGATTATTGAAGTGGAAGTGTCAGTGTAAAGGTGGTTCCACCGCCCGGCGTGTCAGACACGGTGATATTTCCGTGGTGCAGAAGAACAATTTCTCGTGCAATGCTAAGTCCAAGTCCAAAGTGCGACTTATCTTTTCTGGAACGGTCTAAACGGTGAAAACGTTCAAATACGGCTGCTTTTTCTTCATCCGGGATGCCGGGACCGTTGTCAATCACCTGGATAAACAAAATGCCTGCAGATTCCACAGAGCGTGTGTTTGTTACTGATCCGCCGATTTTTTTGGTGCTCAAAGAGACTGCTGTGCTTTCGGGAAAGTCAAGTGCCAGACATACGCGGCCACCGGCAGGCGTATAACAGAATGCGTTGTCAATCAGGATTCCGAGCAGCTGGTGAATGCGTTCCGCATCGCAGACGCAGCGCGGTGAAATATTCTCGGGCAGGCTGATTTCCCATTTCAGATTACGTGCAATTGCCTGCGGCTCGAAATCCTCCCAGATCTGCAGAAGCAGGGTGTCCATCTCGATTTCGGACGGAGACAGGTTCCAGGTCTGACTGTCTGTGCCTGCGAGCTGCAGCATGTCCGAGATAAGCCGGGACATTCGGTTCCCCTCTGCTTCTATTATATTCAGAAAATGTGAGTCGCAGGGTAGTACTCCGCTTTTTACGGCTGCCGTGTTGCTTAAGATAACAGTCAGCGGCGAGCGCAGCTCGTGCGAAGCGGAGGCGATAAACTGCGCCTGTTTTTCCCGGTTTTCCCGGATAGGGCGAAGTACCCGCGCGATAAAATGCCAGAAGAAAACGGACAGCAGCAGCCAGGCTGCCAGATCCGCCAGTAAAAACAGCAGGCTTTGACGCATGATTCGTCTGTGCATGGAGGAGAGGGAATGCACGATAAGCACCGAGAGCACGCCTGAACGGGGAACGAAGGCGGCGGAAACGTAGCAGGTTCGGCTCGGAGTAAGGCTTGTATGTCCGCTTGCGGAAGCTTGTACAGAGGCGGTGTCCTGATCGGAATCGAGGACACGGACTTTCATAGTAAATTCTAAATGCCGCGCAAGTGTGCCGGAGTAGGAAGTATTACTGAGGTCGAAGCCCTGCGCAAGAGCCTCCGCCTGTGCCTGTGCCATCAGGCTTGCCGTTATATCATCTTCGGATATGGTCTGAAAAAACAGTTTTTCTCCGTTATCCAGAATGCGGATGGAACACTGGTAATTTTGCTCTATCTGCCGGATCCAGGTGTGAGAGAGGCTGGTCTGCTGCTGCAGGTTCTGATAAATTGTATTCAGACCGGACAGAAACGATGCGTATTCCTGTGAGCGGATTTCCGAGTGGGAGATCAGAAGACAAATGACCGTAAGTACGGTCAGGATCAGTCCCGTCGTGGCAACGCAGACTGTGGTGAGCTTCCGGCGGAGCCGTCTTAAGACGATGTCCTCGTCACAGCATTTTGAACGATTTTGTCTGCGGACTGATGGTTTGGTCATGAGAAAGATCCTCTCTTTCATTAAAGGACAGTTTTTCTTTCGTGAATGGATTCGTTACTATTCACGGCGAGACTGACACCTGCTGTCAGGCTGCGCCAGAACACGCTTCATAGGGATTCAGATATCGGGAATGCGGGTTCATACGTGGAATTTTGCCTGTTGCATGATTAAATGGTCTGCGTGTCTGTCAGCCGGTATCCGATGCCGCGAGCGGTCTTCAGCATAAGACGGCTGTCGACGGAGCGCAGTCTGCGGCGCAGAAAATGGATGTAATTGTCCAGGTTCCCGTCCTCAATTTCCGCCTCCGGTCCCCAGACGCGGGAGAGAATCGTCGTTCGAGGAAGCGTTTGTTCCGGGTGATTCAGAAACAAAAGCAGCAGTTCTCCTTCCCGTCTGGAGAGCGTACAGCATTTTCCTGCGCAGCGAAGCAGGCTCTGATCCGGATCGTAAGAGATGTCGCCATAGGCGGGTAAGGCAGTGTCTACCATCCGCTGCGGACGTCTGCATATACAGCGAATCCGCGCCATTAATTCCTCAAAGGCGAAAGGCTTTATAATATAGTCGTCTGCGCCGCAGTCCAGTCCGGTGACACGGTCAGTAAGTGAACCGAGTGCCGTTAGAAAAATAACAGGTGTGGCACAGTGCGCCGCACGGGCCTTTTTCAGCACTTCTATGCCGTCCAGCTTCGGCAGCATACGGTCAAGCAGGATGAGATCGTGTGCGTTTTCCAGAATATAGAACAGCCCTTCTTCACCGTCGCCGCAGACCGTGACAGTGAAGCCCTGCTGTGTGAGCATGGCGTCAAGCGAGCGGCTTAGTTCAATATCGTCTTCAATCAGTAATATGCGCATGAAAAACCTCCGTGCCGATAAAATGATCCGGGAAAGTCCTGAAATCCGGGAATGTTCTGGTATATGCAGCATACCGCCTCATATACAAAAACAGTATAGCATAGAAATCTCTATTTTATCTTTAAAGCTTCGGTTTTTTTAGAGATAAAATAGAGCCTGTTTAGAGATTTTTTAAAGATTCGTGTGTTAGACTGTCTTCGACAATGAATCAGAACAGTTCCGTATACTTATGGGTGCAGGTGTAAAGTATCCAGATGTAAAGCCAGGATCGACTATGAAAAACGGAAATAAATATGAGGAGGATCTGACAGATGGGAAAACAGCTTATGGAAAATGCAGCAGCTGCGGGAGCGTTTTGGAAAAAGCAGAGCAGGCGGTTTTTGGCGGGGGTGACCGCGGCCTGTATGGCGATGAGTGCGCTGTCGGCCGGAAATACGGCTTTGGCGGAGGAGTCGGAGAGTGCAATGGGGCGTTATCTGGAATATGACGTGATGCTGCCGGAAGAGGAGATGTATCTGCTTGATCTGACGGTGCTGGAGGATGGCACGCTCCGGCTGTTTGGGGGGAAACTTCTCGAATCGGAAAGCGGATTTGAATATTGCCTCTGGGACAGTGCGAATGGCGGTGATACATGGGAACAGATCACGGAATTTCCGGAGATGGGAAATCGGGCCTTTTACTCTTATGCATTGTGTGCGGATGGCAGCGGAGCCGCGATTGTCATGGAATCTTTCCAGGGAATATCATCATCTGCCGGAACGGAAGAAACGGAAGGAAAAGAGTTTTCCTTTGGAGACACGAGTGAGGTAACATATGTATACTCTCTGCTCACATTTGATGAAACAGGAGTGACCGGTGAAGTACAGCTGGATGGCGACTGGTATGGCAAATTGTATGGTTCCCGGAACGGTAATATTTTTTACAATGACTTCGAAAGTATCTATCAGCTTGATCCGGCTACGGGGGAAAAGGTGACAGAATATCCGTATGGTAATTATCCATCCATTGATATCACGGCCTGCGGCAGTGAACTGGTGATTGTGACGTATGAAAACCTGTGGCGCTATGATATCACGACCGGTGAAGCGTTGGAAGAAGATACCGCGCTTTCGGAAGCGATTTATTCCGGAGAGACCGGTTCGTTTGAAAACGCATCCGGATCTACCATCTTTTGTATGACGGAGGATGCTGACGGAAGGCTGTTTTATGCGAATTCCAGAGGAATTTATACGCATGTGATGGACGGAAGTGTGGTGGAACAGGTCGTGGACGGCGGACTGAATTCGCTTTCTGCTCCGGACGGCGAACTGCTGGATCTGGCGGTTGCGGGAGATGTTTTCTATACGATTTATTTTGATCCTGATACGGACAGCTATGGGATACGAAAGTACGAGTATTCTGCCGAGACAGCGAGTGTGCCGGAAAATGAGCTGACGATCTGGTCTCTGGAAGAGGATGAGGGAATCCGGCAGTCCATCTATCTGTATCAGGAGGGGCATCCGGATACTTACATTACCTATGAGGTGGGGATTACGGAAAACAGCGGTGTGACAGCTTCGGATGCGATCCGCACGCTGAACACGGAAATCCTGGCGGGCAGCGGACCGGATATCCTGATTCTGGACGGGCTGTCGGTGGAGACCTACAGCAGTCAGGGGCTGCTGCTGGATCTGACTGATCTCATGGAAGAAATGAAAGAAAGCGACGGATTTCTGGAAAATATCGCTTACACGTATCAGGACGGAGACGGTGTCTGGGCAGTGCCGCTGCAGTTTGAAGTTCCGGTGCTGGTCGGATATGCAGAAAGTGTGGAATATGTATGCGGCACAGAAAGTGCAGACAGTGCCAATAGCGCAGAAAGCAGCGATAGTGCAGACAGTACTGATCATGCAGAAAGTGCGGTTGGAACAGATGCGCTTGCAGCGCTGGCGGAGCTTGCCGCGGAGGGCGCGTATGATGTGGGCGGTGCTGCAGAGCTTTTGTACGGGGTCTGCGCGGGCAGCTGGACAAATGAGGATGATACGCTTGATCAGGAACTGCTGGAGGAATATATCCATACGATGAAGCTGCTGGCGGAGGCTTATGCGGCAATGGAGACAGTAGTGAGTGATTCTGAGGATGTCATGTATTATGATGATGAGAGTGCGGAAGCGGCATCGTCCTACGCTGCGCAGTATATGACGCTGGTAAATGCTGATCTTACAAGTGCCTGTTTCCGGTTTTTCTTTGAACAGGACATACTGGTTGCGACCGCGAATCTTTTGAATATGTCGGATTTTATGGGGTATTCCTCTGCTTTTGCAGAACTGGGCGGAGGTACAATCTGTACACTTACCGGTCAGCAGGAAAATGTGTTTGTGCCCTTGTGTACGGTAGGCATCCTGACGACTACGCAGAATCAGGAGGTGGCCGAATCCTTTGTCAGCTATCTGCTCTCGGAGGATGGACAGCTTTCCAGGCCGGAGGAGGAAGGATGGCCGGTGAATGCGGCGGCGTTTGATTCGCTGCTTTATGAGAATGCGTATGAGGACGGCTCTACAGTGATATTCTGGGATAATGGGGACGATTCCGTTCAAATCTATTTAAACTGGCCGACCGATGAGGAAGTGGAATGGCTGAGCAAAATGGTGAATTCTCTCACAGTGCGTGCGGAAACCGGAGCCGTGCAGAAAGACGTCGTGATGGAGCAGCTGGAACTCTGCCTGAATGGAGAAATCAGTGAGGAGGAGGCTGTGAGCACCATCATGCAGAAACTCAATCTGTATCTGGCTGAGTAAATTACACAAAGAGATATTGAATCATATAATCACAGAAAAATATGATAATCAATAAAGAAAAGATGAGGACAGATAATCGCATAATTCTGACGAAAAAGCCGCACACAAAGGTCTGGCGGCGCAGGCGTCTGCGGAAAAATGCGGCGGCTGCTGCCTTTCTCCTGCCGGGATTTGCGGGAGTGTTGGTGTTTGCCCTGCTGCCGATGCTTGAGGTGCTGCGCCGCTCGTTTTTAAGTGCGGTCACCCTGCAATGGGTCGGACTGAAGAATTATAAAGAAGTTCTTCTGAAGAATGCGGCGTTTAAGATTGCGGTTGCGAATACCCTTCGCTTTACCCTGATCTGCATCCCGCTGCTGGTCGCCCTGTCGCTGTTTCTGGCGGTGGCGCTCCAGAGCATCCGGGTTTACGAGATCAAGGCAGCGCTGAAAAGCGCGCTTCTGGTGCCGATGGCGGTTCCGGCGGCCTCGGTCGTGCTGGTCTGGAAGGTACTGTTCCATTCCAACGGCCTGATCAACGCGCTGATTGTACGGTTTGGCGGAGAGGCGGTCAACTGGATGGGGAGCAGCTGTTCTTTTACGGTACTGGTGATTAGCTATATATGGAAGAATCTTGGCTATGACATGATCCTGTGGCTGGCGGGGCTGGCCGGGATTTCACCGGAAATTTACGAGGCGGCACGTGTGGACGGCGCGGGGGAGTGGAACTGTTTTGCACAGATCACGCTGCCGAACCTGCGGCCCTCTCTTTACACGATCACGGTGCTGTCCTTTCTGAATTCGTTTAAAGTGTTCCGGGAAGCCTGGCTGGTCGCGGGCGATTATCCGAACCAGAGTATGTACCTTCTGCAGCACCTTTACAACAACTGGTTCCGCGAGCTTTCGTTTGACAAGATTTCGGCTTCGGCAGTCGTGACGGCGGCGGTGGTGCTGGTACTCATCCTGCTTTTGCAGAAAGCATGGGGGACGGAAGTGTGAGAAAAATTGGAAGGCTGTGCATATATATGATCCTCATTGTTCTGGCGGCGGCAATCTGCTTTCCCGTCGTGTTTATGTTGGGCGGGGCGCTGATGCCGGACTGGGAGCTGACGGAATATTTAGGAGCGGTACTCGGAAATGCGGAGGGGATGGCGAGCTGGAGCCTTTTGCCGCGAGCACCGACTCTGGAGCCGGTCGTGGAGCTTCTGATGGATTCGCCGCAGTATTTCGTCATGTTCTGGAATTCCATGAAGCTGTCGCTGTGTATCCTGGCCGGGCAGCTCCTGTTCGGGATGCCTTCGGCGTGGGCGCTGGCGCGGTATTCCTTTCCGGGGCAGAAGGCAGTGCTGCTTTTATACATCATTCTGATGCTGATGCCGTTTCAGGTGCTGATGCTGCCGGAATATCTGGTGCTGAACCGGTTAAATCTTCTGGATACGCATCTGGCGGTGATTCTGCCGTCCGTATTTTCTACCTTTCCGGTCTTTATCATGTACCGGTTTTTCCACGAGGTACCGAATGTGGTCGTGGAAGCTGCGCAGATTGACGGCGCGGGTGAGTGGCAGACCTTCCTGCGGATCGGGATTCCGCTCGGTGCGCCGGGCGTCGTCTCAGCGGCGCTTCTCGGATTTCTTGAATCCTGGAATATGATCGAGCAGCCGATGACCTTTTTAAAGACGGAATCGCTTTGGCCGCTCTCGCTTTTCCTGTCAGAGATCGGGCTGGATGAGGCAGGGATGGGATTTGCGGCAGCTGTGTTCATGCTGATTCCGGCGCTGCTTCTGTTCTTATGCGGGCAGGATTATCTGGAACAGGGGATTGCTGCGGCGGCGGTGAAGGAATAGGAAAGGAGACCGACATGAAAAAAGGAAAGCTGATCCGGTTCACAGCCATGTTTTTTGCAATGATGCTTGCATTTACGCTTCTCTCACGTGCGGCGGATTCTTCCGGTGTAGCGGTCGTGACAACTTCAAAACCGGCAGGCCGTACTCTGTCGCACACCATCACCGCGACCGGGAAAATTGTACAGAATCAGGAACTGGCAGTCACGACCGTGGCCAATCTGCGTGTAAAATCGATTGCAGTCAGCGAGGGCGACCGGGTCAGTGAAGGCGACCTGCTGTTTGAACTGGATGAGGAATATCTGGATGAGCAGATCCTCTATCAGGAACAGGAAATGGAAATACAGGAACTGGCGCTCGCGGACATAGAAAGCCAGCAGTCCGTCAGCAGCCAGCAGAAAGCGAATGAACAGGCATCGGCCTCAGAGCAGTACGCGCTCTCCACACAGTCCGCTTCTCTTACTCTGTCCCGGGCGAAGGAAGCACTGCAGGAGGCAAAGGACGCGCTCACGGAATACCGCAATTCGAGTGTGACAACGACTTCGGCGGACAGCTCCGTGGAGACTGCTCTGGAAAAGAAGGTGGAGGAGAAGACGGAAGATTATATCGACGCGCAGCAGGAGCTTCTTGCTCTGCAGTGGAAGATCGAGAACGCAGTAAACGAAGCGCTCAAAGCGGCTCAAAGCAGCGCGTCGCTGACTGGGACAAGTACGACGAAGACACAGTCGGTGGGAGAAAGTACATCCGGCGGCACAGATGACGCTGATATTTTGCAAGTGTCAGAAGATGCTGATATGGTGTCAGTGTCTGAGGACGAGGCTGTCATAGAAGAGACGGACAGCATGGGCGACAGCAGTAGTACAGGTGACAGCGACGGCAGTACGGGCAACGCGGGCATGGGCAGCAGCACTGACAGCGGCAGCACGATCAGTAACGAAAATCTATCAGATGGAAACAGCACAGTGTCAGATGATGCGGTTATTATCGAAGATGTGGAGACGGTAGAGACCTCTGCACAGACGGGGAATCTGGCAGATACATCCTCCTCCACCCAGAGCGAAAGTACGTCCGGAACCACCTCCGGCACTTCATCTGCTGCCTCCGGCGGGGTATCCGGCACTTCGTCCGGTACAATGTCAGCGGATTCCAACACATCCGCATCTACTTCACTGACACAGGAGGAGTTGGACGCGATCGAGGAGGAGGTTCGCGATAGCTACAGCACGAAGCTGACGGCGGCACAGAAAGCCGTAGATACTGCGCTTGCGGAAAAAGAAGCGGCGGAGTCGGCGCTTGAAGAATACCAGGCGGAGCTGCTCGCGCTGGCAAGTGCGTCCAATTCAGAGACAGAGAGCCAGCTGATCGCAAATTTAAAAAGTGCGCAGGAAGCATACGAGGACGCGGCACTCGCAGCAAACGAGGCGGAGGTGACAGCGGCTCGAAACGTGGCAAGCGCAAATATTCCAGACGCGTCGGACAGCTCGGTACGGCAGCAGGAGATCGCTTACGAGCAGATGGAACTGACCCTGAACAAGCTTCAGGAACTGAAAGAGGACGGCGGAAAGGTGTACGCGCCTGCCGATGGCCTGATCACAGGCATCAATATTACTGTAGGAGAAAAGACATCTGACGGTACAGCCGTGAAGATGGCGGATATATCAAAAGGCTTTCGGTTTACTGCAGAGCTTTCCAAAGAGGATCAGCAGTATATCGGAGCGGGCGATCTGGTAACGCTTACCGGAAACGGCGGCAATACAGTGGAAGGTTTGGAAGTGGATTCGGTGACTGCGGATGACGAGGAGGAAGACATCTACAACATTGTCGTGCAGGTGCCGGACGATTCCTTCGAACTCGGCGCGGCTGTGACCCTGGAATATACAAAAACATCAGGCGTATATTCGGTCTGCGTACCGATCAGTGCCCTTTATATGGATGATTACAACCAGCCCTACGTGCTGGTGATCGATGAATACGAGACGGTGATGGGCACTGAGATAAAGGCGCGCTCTGTCAGTGTGACCGTTCTGGAAAACGACGGTACCTATGCCGCACTGCAGGAAGGTGCGATCTCGTCTGACCAGCAGGTCATTACCGGCGCGGATAAGGCAATCGAGGACGGAAGCCGCGTGCGGACAGAGTCATGAAGAGGTATCAGTTAAGTGAACCGGGTACGAGCAGGAGAATGGGATGAGGAAAATCTGGAAACTGATGCAGATACTATTAGCGGCGGTCTTATTTGCGACCGCCGTTCGCTATAGCGACAGCGCGAATGAGACGGGAGTGGCAGTGACTGTCATTCTGGACGGAGAAGGACTTACAGCAGAAGAGGCGGAAGCAATCTGTGCGGACGAGGCAGGGCAGAATGAACCGCTTGCGATCTGTTTTTACGGGGAACAGGAAACTGCGGTTTCCTGCGAAGAAAACGGGAAAAACGCGAGTGTTGCGCTGGTGCTTGCGGCGGGAAATCTCACACTTTTATCGGAATCCGCAGCCCATCTGAACTGGTTGGAAGCCTCCTGCATGATCGACGCGGATACGGCCTGGACTTTGTTTGGAAGCAGGCAGGTCTCCGGACAGATACTGCAGATGGACGGGGATTCTTATACTGTTTGCGGAACGATTGAGAGTGAGAGGAACTTCGTGATCCGAAATGCTGTTTTAGCGGATGAGAGGGCGCTCACCAGTGTACTTTTAAAGAATCCCGACGGGGGCGACAGCAACATTGTAAGCCGTGCGGAGCAGTTTCTGACACGCCACGGCCTTTCGGGGAAAGTGATCAGCTTTGTATATTTGAACGCGTTTGCACGGGATCTGCTGCTGCTTGCCCCACTGATCTTTTTCCTGAAAGGTCTGCGAAAGGAGTGGCGGCTGTTATCACACAGACAAGGCAGGGATAATGAGCAAGATGAATCATTGGATGAAATGACGGGTGAAACATTGGGTAAAATACAGCAGAACCAGTTCATCGAGGTCATGCTTTGCGCTATGTCTGCAGCTCTTTTATGCCTGCTCGTATGGATGTTTCGAACAAAATTTGAAATACCGTCAGATATGATACCGACCACCTGGTCAGATTTTTCATTTTGGAGCAGCTGGTGGCAGTCACAGAAGCAGAATTTTTTTCTGATACTGGGATGTGCACAGGGTGTAATGCAGATCAGCCTGATCTGGAAGACATTTATTTCAGTGTTCTGCAGTATGACTGTTTCTTTTCTGGCGGCATTAATTTGAAGGAATTGAAATAGGTCGACCGCAATTCCGTTTCAAGAGATGCGGATCACAAATTTCCAAAAATGAAGGAAAGAGTGGCAAAGTTGCCTGTTTTGGTTTTTCAGCTGTTTGGAAATCTTTTAACAGGCTGCTTCGAGACGCAGCCTGCTCTACTGAAGACCAGAAATATACTTTTCAATTTTTCCTACTATATATGTGGCATTTTCAATCTGCTGCGTAGATTCTTCTTTGCTTGCAAGATAAAAGTCATCATAATCTGAAGCATTTCGTATTTGTTCAGATTTTGCCAGTATCTGATAGTCATTTTGCGTAAAAAATCCTGTTCCTTTAAAGATGAACAGGTAATTAAACTGTTTTAATACTCCATTATGTGTCTGAGGCTCTGTGTCTTCAAGGACAAGCAAAGCACGGACTGCCTTTTCCATTGCATAAAAGGCTCTGTTGTTTGCGGATTTGTAGGATTGCTTATCCAGCAAATTCTTGGCGTCATCTAATAATTCCTTTGCCCTGCATAGCCTTACTTCTGCCAGAGTATAATTATAATCTTTATCCATAGAGCAACACTCCCTCTGATTCAATATTTTTGAAGTAACCATACCAGTTCTTCTTTTCCTGGAATTCTTCGTAGGGAATACTTACAAAATTTACAATGGTAAAATATCTACATGCAAGATCCGCGGATATCATCGCAAGGGCATCATTGTATTTTTTTGCCTCCGAACGATCGCATTTGGTGATCAAAGCAATATCCATGTCTGAATCTGAATCAAAGTCTCCTCTTGCACAGGAACCATATAAAATTACTTTCACAAGATCATTTGCCATCACATATCTGACTGCATGCGCAGCTTCTTTTCCGATTTTTTTGATTGAAATATCGTTTAATGCAAATGATAGTCCATCCATATTAAATCACTTCCCTGGTTCAATTCGAACCTGTTGTTTATTTGACTAAAAGATACCATAAAGAGAGTTATGAATCAAGTAGCGTTTTCCCAAATATTTCATATGATAAAGAAAACCATTTTAAAGGATTATCATATGAAAAAGAAACGAATCATGGCGGCAGCTTTTTCTCTGATGCTTGCGATCGGGAATTCCACAGCCGCCTTTGCTATGGAGGAAGAAGCTTCAGAACTGGTGCCTGCTGTAGTAGAAACGGAAGAAAACTCCTTTGCGGCTGAAATAACAGAAACCGAGCAGGAACTCACCGCAGTCACTTTAAATGAAGTAGCCCACTCAATCTTCTATGCACCGCAGTATGTGGCGATTGAGTTAGGTTACTTTGAAGACGAGGGCATTGACCTGACGGTCGTGACAGGCTTCGGCGCGGATAAGACAATGACTGCGTTGATTTCCGGTGAGGCGGATATTGGGTTTATGGGCTCGGAGTCCTCGATTTATACCTACAGCGGCGGTGCGGCGGACGCACCGGTCAATTTTGCGCAGCTTACCCAGCGTGCCGGGAATTTTGTGGTTGCCAGAGAGAATATTGAGGATTTTGAGTGGAGCGATTTGATTGGAAAAGACGTTTTAGGCGGGCGAGCAGGTGGCATGCCGGAAATGGTATTTGAGTTCATTCTGAAGCAGAACGGTATCGACCCATCTGAGGTCAATATTAACCAGTCCATTGATTTTGGTTCTACCGCGGCGGCGTTTTCCGGCGGCCAGGGAGACTATACGATTGAGTTTGAGCCGAGTGCGACTGCGCTGGAGCAGGAGGGCGTCGGCTATGTGGTGGAGTCGCTTGGAACGGCGTCGGGCTATGTGCCTTACACGGCCTATTGCGCGAAAGAAAGTTATCTTGAGGAGCATCCGGAGATTGTTCAGGCGTTTACGAATGCCCTGCAAAAGGGTATGGATTATGTGAATTCCCATACGCCGGAAGAGCTCGCAGCGGTTATTGCGCCGCAATTTCCGGAGAATGACGAGGAGACGATTGCGACGATTGTGAAGCGCTATTATGAGCAGGATACCTGGAAAGAGGATCTGATTTTTGAGGAGGAAAGCTTTGAGCTTTTGCAGGATATTCTTGAGAGTGCCGACGAACTTGAGGAGCGTGTGCCGTATGAAGAACTGGTTACTACCGAATTTGCCGAAGCAGCGGTAGAATAATTGTAATTTTTGCGTAACAGTTCAGAACAGCATCAAAATGAAAAAACAGGTGCTGAGCGCCAGTGGCGCTCGTTTAGCGACGACCGAAGCGAAGCGGAGACCTGCGGCCTGCTGTACTGAATAGTTACATTTTTGTTCTCAGTAAGATAGCAGAGTGTCCCCGCTGGACGGTCGAATGCAAACGGCCGCGCAGGCAGCTACAGTTTTCGCTTATGCTTTGCGCGGCCGCCATGGTTGGGCAGGGTGTTCCGGTGGGTGACACCCTGCCCGCTTTAAGTCAGCAGAATTCTGCTTTAATTGAAGGGCTGGTCAATTTCCCGGAGCAGCTGGATGCGCAGGGAATCCAGCTCTAGGCCGCCCTGAGAAAAGTAAAATTTCAGATAATGCATTTTCCCACGCACTTCTTTTTCCCGGGAAAGTTCGGATTTCTCTGATTCTCCGTGCCAGGTATAAACGTTCAGAACCGTATTGTCCAGACTTAAGGTCGCGGACATCTGCGCCAGTTCACTGCCGTGGGACGCGGCGGTCAGGGAGAAACGGTATTCGCCTTCCCGCAAAAAGTCTGCCGCAATCATAAAGGAACTGCCTGCCTCGGGCAGACGGCTCTTCAGCGGGATTGTTGTGTCGTTTTCAATCGGATAATATTCCATTTCCTGCCCGTCTAAAAGATTCAGACCATCCGGCAGATTGACCTGCCGGACTTCCTGGTAGGTGCCGATCAGCCGCTGCATGGCGGGAGAGGCAATCAGGAAACGGCAGATATTTGCGGCGTTACGCACAAGCTCCGCGCGGGTCAGGGTGCCGTCTTTTAAGGCCTGTGGCTGTGTATCCTGGAAGGTGAGCGCGTCCTGGGTCACCATGTAAACATCATTCTGTGCGCGTACCATGGCAGCGAGGTTGTCCCGGGCAGGCGGACAGCCCTCATCGTTGATTTTTGTCCACCAGTCGGTCATTACCATGCCCTGATATCCCCATTCTTCGCGCAAAATGGAGGTGTTCAGGTCATAGCTGCTGCCGGTCCAGATTCCATTCACTGGTCCGTAAGTGGTCATGATGGTTCGGGTGTGCCCGCAGCGCACGCCCATCTCAAACGGCTTCAGGTAGATTTCGCGCAGCGCACGCGCAGAAATGACGCCGTTGGCCTGGTGACGGCAATATTCCTGATTATTTGCGCAGAAATGCTTCATCGTGCCGCTGACCGCATAGCGATCCATGCCTGTGACCTGCGCCTGCGCCATGCGTCCGGTCAGATACGGATCTTCGGAATGGTATTCGAAATTGCGGCCATTCAGGGGGCTGCGGTGAATGTTGATGCCGGGGCCGAGCAGGGAGTCGATTTTGTTAGCGTACAACTCCAGTCCCTCCATGGCAAACAGCTCTGTGACCAGTGCGGGAGCGAAGGTGCAGGCAAGCAGCGTACCGTTTGGAAGGCTAAAAGCACTGGTTCCGCAGTCCATGCGGATACCGGAGGGGCCGTCTGAGCAGCAGGCGACCGGGATGCCGAAGCTTTTCAGTGAATCCGTCACGCCGCCAAAGGCCGCAGCGGTGCCCGGCGTCACCTTCGGGCTGCACATCCCCTCCCCGCGCGCCATCGCCATCAGATCTTCATCGGAAAGCTGTGCGAGGAAGGTTTCCATTGTCACATTTCCATCCATGACATCAACAAGACGAAAGCCTTTGTCTCCCGTATAAGACAGGCAGTCTGGCAGATTTTCAAGACGCCGCCCGGCAGGAGAAACAGTGCGCAGCGGCACAGATTCGTAAGAAAGGGTGAGCGGCGCCACTGGTTCCCTCTCTGCCGATGGGGTTTCCTCACCTGCAATCACTGTAATTTCAGGGATGTTTTCGGTGATCACCTTACAGCTTTTGAGATCATTCGCAGAGATATTTTGGGACACTGGCCGGAAACGCGTGAATGCTTCCACCGGCGCGAGCGCCTCCTGGCATTGTTTCGTCACGATTGTCTCTGGCAGCGTGAAGCTTCCGGCAATTGCGGCGCTCCGGACATCCGTTCCCGCATAGATAAAATAAGTCCCCTTTTCCAGCACAAAGCAATTCCGGTGTCCGGTCGCGCCGCTGTCATCAAAGGATGCGAGTTCAGAGAGCGGGATTTCCATTGTGCGTGTCTCCGATTCGCCAGGAGCGAGTTCTTTTGTTTTTTCAAATGCGCAGAGATTGCGCAGAGGCTTGCCAAGTTTTCCCTGCGGAGGGCAGCAATAGACCTGCACGACCTCCTTGCCGGGACGGGAACCGGTATTCTTAACTGTGGAGGTTACGGTCAGGCGTGCGTTCTGTTCAGGCGCTGACGCGGTAAGGCTTCCTGTATGTTCGGGGACGGAATTTTTCGCTTCCGAATCAGTGGAAAATATGCCTTCCGGTGTATTCAAATGCATATGGACAGAACTGTCGGTCTCAAACGTTGTGTAGGAAAGTCCGAATCCGAACGGATATACTACCGCTTCCGGATCAAAGGTCTCGAAGTAGCGATAGCCGACGTAAATGTCCTCCTGATAATAGTTGGTTGTCCTGGAACCGAAATTCCGTGTGGAAGGATAATCGTCCAGCTCTTTTGCGATCGTGTCAGCGAGCTTTCCACTCGGAGAAACGGTGCCGCAGAGGACGTCTGCGACGCCGCAGCCGCCTTCCATGCCGCCCTGCCACGCGTAGAGAACCGCGCCGGGGTGGATTTCTTCGACCCAGTTCATGGAAATGATATTTCCGGTATTCAGAACAACCGCGGAGCGCGAAAATGCGGCGCAGACCTTTCGCAGCAGATCCATTTCCTGATCAGAGAGGTAATAGCTGCCTTTCTGCGCGGAATTATCCCGATCCTCGCCGGCCGTGCGGCCGATTACAATCACAGCCGCACTTGCGTGGGCGGCGGCGTCTTGTACAAGCTCGTCGGTAAGCGGCATTTCTTCCTGGCACCAGGGCTCCTGTCCCCATCCATTTCCTTTGTCAAATGGGTGCTCTTTGGTCCAGGCCTGGTAGGCTGCGAGCAGTGGTTCATAGATCCGGATGTTTTTTTCTTCATATTCGCGCAGCCCGTCCAGAATTGAGCGAACGTAAGGCACATTCACCATGCCGCCCGAACCGGTGCCGCTTTTATAATAATCCAGCTGAATCCGGCCAAAAACTGCAACGGTATCGCCCGCTGTGAGTGGGAGAGAGTTGTTTTCATTGCGCAGAAGCACGCAGCCCTCCGCGACCGTCTGCCGCGCAAGGGAACTGTATTTTTTCCAGTCAAGGGTATAGGAATTCATGTGAGGTCTCCTTTTTGTATTGTATTTTTCCTGCTTACGATTCATCCGTCGCAGGGACACCGGTTCTTACCGGAATCCCGTTTACTTCCACGGAATCGTCCATCGGTATCACGAAGCACAGCCGTCCATCGATCGTTTTGGTCTCGATCAGGTCTGCGCATTCGGGCTTTACGGAAATAACAATGTTGGGCGTCTTGATCTCGAATTTTTTTGTGTTGGCGACATTTGTCACATAGAGCTCAGCCTGTGTGCTGCCGGACGCCTGTTCAAACTCCTCGTCAAAATGTTCCAGCGTCTCGTCGTCCGCGCCGCTCTGAGCGAGGAGACGTTTGACGTCGCCTTTGTCAAGCAGCACCGGGTTGGGATCGTCTTTGTGTTCCTCCAGCAGCTCGTTGAGCGAGGCGTGGATGTTTTTTACTGTCTCATAGGTGCAGGAATCGCTCAGTGTATCCGCAACCAGTGTATTAAACGTGTCCTTCTGTGAACCTGCGGAGAGCGGTAGCTCACAGCCAAGCAGCTCCCGCGCGAAGCCGACGTTTAATTCATCCGGGTTCTTCGAATAGTAGAGCAGGCTGTGAATGTCAGTATTGCGGTCCGTGAAGGCCGGGAACAAAAAGCCCGTGACCGGAGGCTCCACAAACCAGTCGCGGATACGCTCGCTGATCGTATTGGTGTCTTCATGATAGCACAACCCCGGTTTTGAAAGATTGACCGGGCAGATGGAGCAGAGCAGAAATTCATACACATACTCCGAGGCGTCGATCTGTTCGATGCCATCCGTCCCCCTTTTTGGAATATCATAGGCGCAGTGGATCAGGACAATGTAATAATTCTCCGGATACAAAAAGGTCTCGATCACTTTATCGTAGAACGCGTCGAGTAAATCATCGTCTTTCAGCTGGCTGGCGCGGAGTTTCATCAGATACTCCTGCGCACCCCCGCCTGTCTCCTGCTCCAGCGGAAATTCCATATCCAGCAGATTCCGTCCGATCGAGCCGGAGAGTGTTTTTTTGAAGATGTCAAAATATTTGAACATTTCTTCCTCCGGCAGGGAGAGAAAGGCTTCCTTCAGTTTTGCTTTTTTGTTCTTTTCCGCGTCCACATAGCAGCCGCACACCCGGGTGATCGGCGAACGATCCGGGTGAAACAGGCGCTTCAGTTCAGCGACTTCTTTCTTATTCATATGTAGTCTCCTCGTATAATAAGTTCAGAGCAGGTATCTTCTATGCAAAAAGTACCTTTCCAAGCAGTGGCACACCCCAGGTATTGATGACGTACAGCAGCATCAGATGCACCGGGTAGAACCAGTAGAAAAAGTATTTAAGCGAAATCCCGCGTTTCCCATTGTAAAACCAGATCGGTATGAATGCGAGCGGGGCGGGAAGCTCCCAGGCAATTGCCGCTGCGCCGCCAATGCATTGATACAATCTTACCTGACGGGTCAGGTATAGTACCGCGATCAGGAAAACCCCCTTATAATTATAGTCCGTGTCAATCTTCAAAGCCACGAACATGCCGAGCGCGATCGGGAGAACCGAGAGCAGGATCGGCCGTTTGCCGTCATCTGTAATCCAGCGGATCCCCATCAGCACGAGCAGCCCGATCAGCAGGGTGAAATAGACATTCTGCTTGTCCGGATAGAACCAGCTGCCTTTCAGCGCGATATCAAATGGAATTTCCGAGATCAGGGCGAACACAAAGAGCCGTCCCGCATATTTGCGCGGATTTCGTGTGTGCACAAATCCTTCTACCAGCAGAAAACAGAAAATCGGAAACGCCAGCCGCCCAATGTCGCGGGAAAGATTGTAGCCGCGAATCCAGGCACTCCGCAGAGCAGTATTCGATGCGGAGGCAGAAAGCGAGGAGAGCGAGCGGATCACGGTCGCGCCGGTGTGGTCAATGAACATGGTAATAATAGCAATCAGCTTCAGCGTACTGCCGGAGATGCCGACGGATGTTGTTTTATCTGTCATGAGAAACACTCCTTTTTAGACCCTTTTTTCTGGTAAAAAACCGCAAATAAAAGAGAGCGCAATCAGCATACTTGTTTTCGAAGTATTTGTCAAGAAAAGGACGCAATTTCCAATTGACAAACATATGTTCGAAAACTATAATAAGACCTAGACCTGTCAGAGGAGGTGGATGTATGGACAGTTCTGTGAGGCCGCGTATGGAGCGCGTATATGTGAAGGTAAATTCTGATTTTGATTCGACTGGCTATATGCAGCCATGTAAGATCACATGGAGCGATGGCCGGACATTTACGATTGATCAGGTACGGGATTTTCGCCCGGCGACTTCTCTTTATGGGCTGCATGGGGACTGTTATACAGTCGTGATTAATGGGATTGAAAAGCATTTGTTTTTCGAGAGGCTGGAGCAAACGTTTGGAGGGCGCTTTGGGCGCTGGTTTGTGTTGGCGGCACCGGAGCAAACATAAAATAAGAAGAAAAGAAACATGGTGAGTGAGAAAACTGCCACCACACTGTGTGCGGATAAATGTTTCGCACACAGTGCAGCGGCAGTGTGACAATTTACTTTCTGAGATTATGTCTTGTTACAACTCTGCTTGTACTTTACTGCGCCAGCAGCATCAGAATCTCATTGCTTCTGGAGATGAACTTCGTCATTTCATCCGGCTGCAGCGGTTTGTGCGCGATCATGGCGAGATCGTAGAGCTGCTCGCAGATCATCGGTACCTTGTCGGAGTCTTTATGGTCGACGATGTACTGCACCAGCTTGTTGTTCGCGTTCAGCACAAGGGTTTCGTCTCCTCCGAACATGGACGGATCCATCCCGTACATGTTGTACATCTTCATCATTTCCTGCATCCGGCGGCTTTCCTCAGAGAGTGTGATCATGGAGGAGATGCTTTCATTCTTCAGCTTTTCCACTTTGACATCGAGTTTTTCCTTATTCAGTGCTTTGCGGAATACTTCGGTCAGTGTATCTGTTGTCTCTTTGAGGGACTCCTCGTCCGTTTCTTCCTTTACACTGTCGGTGACGTCCGCGTCGATGCGCTGGAATTTCACTTTCTCATTGAGCTGCTCCACATGGGAGATGAACGGCGTATCAATGTTGTGTTTCAGGATGACAGCGTTCATACCGGACTCACGGAACATATTGATATACTGGCTCTGCTGTACCTCATCGGTTACGTAGTAGATGGTCGTCTTTTCCGGCTCTTTTTCTTCCTCGTCATCGACATCGGCGTCCACATCTTCTACAACATCATCGGCAGTTGCGTCTTCTGCTTTTGCAGTATCTTCGCCTGCGGCGTCTTCTGTGTTCTCTACAGTATCCATATTCTCAGATGCGGCATCGGCGTCTTCCACAACCTCGCCTTCTGCAGATTCAACCGAACCTTCCTCCACGACATCCTCTGCGGTCTGCGCTGCTTTCTTTTCTTCCTCTGCTTTCAGAAGATCTTCCAGTGACTGGTATTTCCCGTCAATGTCCTTGTAGAGGATGTAATCGTTCATCTTTTCACTGAACTTAGTGTCCTTGATGCAGCCGTACTTGATGAACGGGCTGATGTCGTCCCAGTATTTCTCATAAGACTCGCGGTCAGTCTTGCACATACCGGTCAGCTTGTCCGCAACTTTCTTCGTAATATAATCAGAAATCTTCTTTACAAAACCGTCATTCTGCAGCGCACTTCTGGAAACATTCAGCGGCAGATCCGGGCAGTCAATGACACCTTTCAGGAGCATCAGGAATTCCGGGATGACTTCCTTAATATTATCGGCGATGAAGACCTGGTTGTTGTACAGCTTGATCGTACCTTCAATGGAATCATATTCGGTGTTGATCTTCGGGAAGTAGAGGATGCCCTTCAGGTTAAACGGATAATCCATGTTCAGATGGATCCAGAAGAGCGGCTCCCGGTAATCCTGGAAGACCTTGCGGTAGAAGTCCTTATATTCCTCTGCTGTGCAGTCATTCGGATGCTTCGCCCAGAGCGGGTGCGTATCGCTTAAAGAAACCGGACGCTTATTGATCTTCACGCGTTCACGCGCCGGGGAAATCTCAACGGTCTCTTTTTCACCGTTTTCATTTTCTTTTTCTTCGGTCTTGGCGTCCTCATGAATGTGTTCAACGACAACATCGTCTTCGCGCAGCTCGCTCTCATCGATGGTCTCGTATTCCTGCTCAGCGTTTGCTTTGGAGAGGAAAATCTCTACCGGCATGAAAGAGCAGTATTTCTCAATGACCTCGCGCATGCGGTATTCGTTCGCGAATTCCAGGCAGTCTTCACTCAGAAACAGCGTGATCTCGGTACCAACCTCACTGTGGGTGCCTTCTTCCATGGAATACTCGGTGCCGCCGTCGCATTCCCAGTGAACCGGCTTTGCGTCTTTCTGATAGGAGAGAGTATCAATATGCACTTCATCCGCTACCATAAATACGGAATAAAAGCCAAGACCGAAGTGTCCGATAATGTCATCTTCGGTCGTCTTGTCTTTGTATTTTTCAAGAAAATCGGTCGCGCCGGAGAAAGCGATCTGAGTAATATATTCCTCAACCTCATCTGCGGTCATACCAAGGCCGGTATCAATGAATTTCAGTGTTTTTTCTTCCGGATTCACAATGACCTGAATCTGTTTTTTGTAATCCTCCGGGAACGTATATTCGCCCATCATCTCAAGCTTTTCCAGCTTTGTAATGGCATCGCAGCCGTTGGAAATTACTTCACGCGCGAAAATGTCATGGTCGGAATACAGCCACTTTTTAATGATTGGAAAAATGTTCTCACTGTTGATGGAAAGACTTCCTGTTTTCTTGCTCATACAATCACTCCTTAAATTATAATATATGTACGTGTTTATTTGCAGTTATAGAGCGGAGCGGAAATCCGATTCCCGCAGCCAGGATATTCGTTTCTGGTAACAGAAAGACGGATCGCACTTCCGTAAACTGTCAACATAATAATACTGTCTGAGTGAAATGTCAAGAAAAAAATCAGCACTCAATTCAAATGAGTGCTAACAGCTGCTCGGGATGCATATTCGGCAGGAATCGTGTTTAAGATAAGAAAGGAATCTGTTTCTGACGGAAAAATTTTTCCAGCATTTCATCCCAGGCATGTTCCAGCGACCGATCGAGTGTGAAGGTTTTCATAGATACCCCGCTGACGCAGGTGATGGCTTTGCCGTCAAAGCGAATATTCAGAAACAGACCGTCTACCTGTTCTTCATGAAAAGGCAGGCCCCCCTGTCTGATCAGCTTTTCTACATTGTGCGGTGCAAGCCGGAAGACGACCGCGAAGCGCAGGGGTGTGTGTCTCCCTTTTGTCAGGTCATAGAAAAATGGACGCACCCGCTTCCAAAGAGTATAGCCGGATTTTTCCGCCGTCAGTTGTTCTGCCTCCGTGGTATTCAGATAGTCCGGATGAAAGGAACCGTCGATCTGAAAAGTGGCAAAGGTTGTAATAGATGCTTCGGAGAGCAGAAAGGTATCAAATGTATCGTCTGTGAGGAGCTTTTTCATAAAGCCCAGATTATCCTGAATCTGAAAAGAGCGCACAGAGGAGACCTCCTTGTCGAGAGAATGAAGTAATAGTTCAGAACAGTATCAAATGGAAAAGACACAGCCTGCAGTTCTGAATAATTGCAAAATAGTTACAAACGGAATGGTTACGAATTGTCTCAATTATACATGACAATTTCCCTGCTTTGCAACTGGGAAAATAAAAATTATGGAAAATTGAAATTCCCCTCTTTTCAAGCGAATAGGAATATGGTATGATGATGTAGACTTAAAAACTACGTTTTGAAAGAATGAAAAACGTGTGAAATACCGATGGCAAAGACATATGAAATGGGATAGCGATCAGAACAGTTACGGAACGGGAATGCTTTGCCATAGGTGCAGGAGGTTTGCTATGGATTATGTGATTGTAATGGACAGCTGTGGAGAACGCACAGAGGCGATGAGGGCGGATGAACGTATTATTTCAGCTCCGCTGTCGATGCAGGTAGATGATTATGCATTTGTGGATGATGACAGTTTTGACCAGGCAGATTTTTTGCAGAAGATTGCCGCCAGCCCGAATTGTCTGAAGTCTGCCTGCCCGTCTCCGGATTATTATAAAAAAGCTTTTGAAAAAGCCACGAAGCGCGCGTATGCGGTGACGCTGTCCGCTGAGCTGAGCGGTTCATGCAACAGTGCGGTGCTGGCAAGGGATTTGCTGGAGGAAGAAGAATCCGAACTGCAGGTGCATGTGTTTAATTCCCGCTCTGCGTCGATCGGCGAGACGTTAATTACCGCGAAAATTCAGGAATGTGAGGCGGCGGGGATGCCGTTTGAGGAGCTTGTAGAGACAGTTGAGGCATATATCGATGGGCAGAATACGTATTTTGTCCTGGAGAATCTGGAAACACTGCGCAAAAATGGCCGCCTGAGCGATATCAAGGCATTTTTTGCGTCAGCCTTGAAGATTAAGCCGGTTATGGGCGCAACGCCGCAGGGGACGATCATACAGCTCGATCAGGCGCGCGGGATCAATAAAGCGCTTGTGAAGATGGTGGATTATATCGTAGAGCAGGTGGAGAACCCGGCCGAGAAAATACTGGCTTTGTCGCACTGTAATTGTCCAGAGCGCGGGCGCATGGTGCTGGAGGCGATCACGAAGCGTATCCCGGTCAGAGATGTGATTTTTCTTGATACGGCAGGTATTTCCACGATGTATGCCAACGATGGCGGTGTAATTGTTGTGATTTAAAAACCTTTACCAGGATGCTTTTTGCAGGAAAAAACAGGTTGCACTTTTCTCAAAATGGTGTATACTGTTGAGAGATGCGCAATCATCGGAAAGCAGACTTGCGCGGCATTCGAGCAACGGTTTGAGATTCCGGCAGTGCAGGGTTTCATTTCGAGTGCAGTATTTGCAAAGGAGAGAGATACATGAGCCAGGAAAAAGTGGATCGCCATAAGGAACAAAAACGAAATGTGAAAAAGATCGTCAAGAAAGAAAAACGTGAGTGGATGCTGACCAAGGTCGCTATGGGGCTGGTGGCTGTTCTGCTTGTGGCATGGATTGGCGTTTCGGTTTATAATTATTCAGACGTCTCAGACAGTACAACGGTTGATCTTCCGACCTATACGGTAGACACGGCGGCGTTGGATGATTATCTGACG
Organism: Lachnospiraceae bacterium; assembly: GCA_021205755.1. Lineage (GTDB taxonomy): Bacteria > Bacillota > Clostridia > Lachnospirales > Lachnospiraceae > Choladousia. The sequence continues at coordinate 23,024 of JAJPWX010000013.1, forward strand.
GAATTATATGCGGAAGAATAAAATGCGGCAGTGGGGAAGACCCACTGCCTTTTTTCAATTCTAAGCGCTTGAACTCCTGCTCAGATTTCTCCGGGCTTATCTGAATCAGCCGCAGGCGCCGCACAGGGAATTTCCACATCCGCCAAAGAAGCAAAGGAGGATGATAATCCACAGGCAGTTGTTGTCAGTGCCACAGGTAGAACCACATCCGTTGCCGCATCCAAGGAAGAGAAGGACGATAATCCACAGGAAGGAATTGTTTGTTCCGGTGTCACATCCGCATCCGCAGTTGGTAGCCGCTAAATCACTCATTTCGTTTTCCTCCGAAAATTGATTTTACAGTGTATCATATGTTTTCGGATGGAAAGTGTGACTGCAAGGATTGAAAAATACCGAAAAGATTCATTTCGCCGTTTCCCCAGCTCTGATTCGGGCAGGGCAGGCCGCTGCGCTGCCGCAGCCCGCGCAAAAACAGCTTCTTTAGCTCTTCAGAGGAAAAATAGCGGGGCGGATTCTGCCGCAGACCGCTCTCAAAGAGTAGGGCGGCTGCTCCGGCAGTGAGCGCACTTGCCGCGCAGGAACCAGTGATGGAAGCGTAGCTTCCGCCGGGGACGGGGCAGGTAACCTGCACACCAGGTGCGGCAAAGTCTGGTTTTATAGCATCATTTCTGGTGTATCCGCGTCCGGAGTGCAGATAGAGGCTGTCATTGTAGGCATTCCAGGCGCTCACAGCGACAGGCAGGTCGGCACAGGAGGGAATGACCAGGGTGGTGTCCGCATCTGCTGCGAGAAAACGGATATCTGGATCAACCAGTCCATGGATGGGCAGCCAGAGATGAAACGGATGGTCAGCTGCGTCAGAGCCTGTAACCTGGATGTGCCACAGACCAGGGCTTGGATCGAAAAAACGAATCAGGATAAGCTGTGCGCGCTCGGGCTGTTCCGTTATGTCCCATGTGACAGAAATCCGGCTTTTTTCTAATAAGAAGGAAAAATCCCTGGAAAAGCCATTCACAGGCAAAAGAGGAGAAATGGTTTCGCCGAGTGGGGAGGTAAAACCAAGGCGGAACAATTCCGGGGCGTTTGCCCAGAACTCAAGAGAAAACCCCGGCGTCTCCTGATCAATCAAAAGCTCAATATTGACTGCCTCCCCGGTAGGCCGCAGCCTGCCGCGGTAGTGATGGTCAAACCCGACTTCATTTCCGGTACCAGTGACCGCGAAGACGCCGGGAGATAGAAGCGCTTCATTCAGGGTTTCCTCGAAAGGCGTATGTCCTGTGTGGCCGCCCTGGTTGGTTCCAAGCGATATGCAGATCACAAGCGGCATTGCAAGCAGCGCCGCGCAGTCCATCAGATAGCGGATTCCGAGCATCAGGTCATCTTCCTGATAAGCAACCGCACTTTCCGGAATCCGGAAATAAGAGCGCAGATATTGTTTTGCATGTTTCAAACGGACAAACGCAATGCTGCACATAGGCGCCGCACCGGTGAAGCCCTCACCCGCGTCGGGGCTGCCGCAGGCAATTCCAGCTACTGCGGTGCCATGTCCGCGCAAATCTTGACAGGGTGCAAACTCAGCGGCTTGCCCCGCCTCTGCAGAGGGGCTTTTCCTGTGGACGGCTTCGTCGTTTTTCAGAAAGGATGTCGCTGAACCGGAAAAAAGCGCCTGATCAATCATTTCTTTCGTAAATTCCGTGCCATAAGAGAACCCGGCAGGCGGCGCCCCGCGCGTATCGGACTGATCCCAGAGGCGCAGAATCCGGCTGGTGCCGTCCGCGTTTCGAAACGCGGGATGTGTGTAATCAATGCCAGAATCGAGAAATCCCATGAGCACGCCCTGGCCGGACAGCTCTAAAAAGGATTGAATCCGCGCCGGAAGGATACCGGCGGCTTCCAGGCTGACCACATTAATTTCTGTGAACAGTTTGGGTACAGAGGAATAGCCGATTTCCTCTACGGTCGAAAGATGGTCGGAAAGCGGGGCATATAAAATGGAGTATGTTTCATTGAGAGCCTGTGTGAAAATGCGCGGCTCATCGGCCATCGACGTATGGAAAACGTTCCATGACTGGGAAAATGATGCCGCGGATAAAGAAAATTCTGCGGACGAATCGGATAATGTTGAAGAAAACGGCCCCCTGCGTACAATCAGATCGGAATAATCCTCAGAAAGTGCAGGCGAGAGAAAAGACGAATCCATAGAATCTCCGCCGGCCGTCAGGCGGACTGACGGCCGGAAGTTTTTCCTATTCTATGAAATGGACAGGAAAAAGGTGAATTTTTGTAACAGAAATCTATTCTTTTGCCGTGAGATGAATGTGTGTCTTGATTGCCTCGAAGCTTTCACGGCTGATCACGTGCTCAATCTTGCAGGCGTCTTCCGTGGCGGTCTTTTCATCTACACCAAGGGAAATCAGCCAGGAAGAGATCCATTTATGGCGTTCATAGATTTCCTCTGCAATCGCACGCCCAGACTCGGTCAGGGTGATAAATCCGGCGTCGGATACGACAATATGATTTTTCAGCCGCAGATTCTTCATTGCAATGCTGACACTAGATTTCTTAAATCCGAGCTCCGTCGCGATGTCGACGGAACGAACCACCGGAAGGCGCTCGCTCAGAATGAGAATTGTTTCAAGATAGTTTTCCGCAGATTCATTTGTTGCACTCATTTTGATACCTCACATGTTTTAAAAATACATGAATTTAGTATAACATCAAATTGAAAAACCGTAAAGAAAAAACTGAAAAAATGGCTTGACGTCCCCTGAATGTTAGAGTATACTAACCAAGGATAGATAAAAGCGACGTCAGTAAGGTGCAGCGAGTGGAAAGGATTGATTTCCGCTCGTCTGTGTGTGCAATCGGTTCTGGCCTTGCTGGGAATACAGCTGGGGCAGGGATGAGAAAGGGGATTGAGGACGATGCCACTTAGTATGGCAAAAGCAGGAGAAGAAAACGTGATCCGAAAGATTGGCGGAAAGGAAGAGACCAGACAGTTTCTGGAAGGACTTGGATTTGTCGTAGGAGGTATCGTTACCGTTATCTCTGAGGTGAGCGGAAATCTGATTGTGAACGTTAAGAATTCCCGCGTCGCGATTGGCAGAGAGATGGCAAATCATATTCTGGTTTAGCGCAAGGAGGTAAAGGAGGACATTATGAAAACGTTGAGAGAAGCTTCTGTTGGAGAAACGGTTACCGTGCAGAAGATATCCGGAGAAGGCCCGGTGAAGAGACGCATCATGGATATGGGTATCACGAAGGGCGTGGAGATTTTCGTCCGCAAAGTGGCGCCGCTTGGCGATCCGGTTGAGGTTACCGTGAGAGGGTATGAGTTGTCGCTTCGGAAAGAAGACGCGCAGATGATACAGGTGAATTGATATTTTTTTACTACAAAGTTAGCAAAACCGGACTTATGTTAGAAAAATAAGATATTTGGAAGTACCGTAGAATTCTGGTTAGCTTATTGCGATGCATGGTTAGAAACGTATGATTTTCGTTAGAGCGACCAATAGCGCGTTAGAAAAGTGAAATCTGTAATAGAATATCAGAACAAAAAGCCGGGATTTCAGATGAAACTGGAACGGATTCCGATATCAGAAGGTTAAAAGGAAGAAGGAGAAGAAAATGGCGATTAAAATTGCACTTGCGGGCAACCCGAACTGCGGCAAGACAACACTGTTCAATGCCCTGACCGGTTCGAATCAGTACGTTGGCAACTGGCCAGGCGTAACTGTTGAGAAAAAGGGAGGAAAGCTGAAAGGCCAGAAGGACGTTGAGATCATGGACCTCCCGGGTATCTATTCCCTTTCCCCCTATACACTGGAGGAAGTGGTAGCGAGAAATTATATCATCAATGAGCACCCGGATGCGATCATTAACATCATTGACGGAACGAACATCGAGAGGAACCTTTACCTTTCTACGCAGGTGATTGAACTGGGAATTCCGGTAGTCATCGCTGTCAACATGATGGATCTGGTGCAGAAAAACGGCGATACGATCAACACAAAGGCACTGTCGAAGAGCCTTGGCTGTGAAGTAGTCGAGATCTCTGCGATGAAGGGTACCGGTATTGATGAGCTTTCGAAGAAAGCGGTTGCGGCGGCAAACTCAAAGAAAGCGGTCGTGCGTGTACATAAGTTTGCAGATGAAGTAGAGGACGCGATTGCGAAGGTAGAAGAGAAGCTCGGCAGCAGTGTAGCGGACGCGCAGAAGCGCTTTTTTGCGATCAAGCTGTTGGAGAAGGATTCTAAAATCGCAGAAAATCTGAAGAGTACACCAAATGTATCTGCGGAAATCAAAGCCCTTGAGGATGCGTTTGACGATGATACCGAAAGTATTATTACAAGTGAGCGTTACGCGTACATTTCTTCTATTATTGATAAATGTGTAAAGAAGAAATCCGCGAAGGAGAAGCTGACAACCTCCGATAAAATCGACCGTATCGTAACAAACCGGATTCTGGCGCTGCCGATTTTTGCGCTTGTGATGTTCCTGGTTTACTATATTGCAATGTCGACTATCGGCGCGGCGGCAACGGACTGGACAAATGACAATCTCTTCGGAGACGGTTTCCATCTCTTCGGGATCGGCACGGCGGAATGGAGCGAGGCTGATGAAGAGTACGCGGGTGCGGCGGAAGTGATTACTGGCTTTACAGATTATGCGGCGGATCAGGGGTATGACGTGGAGGCGATCGCGGAAGCCCTCGACGGAGAATCAGAGGAGTATGACGCAGACGCAGCGGCGGAAGCTCTGACCGAACTGATTGCGATGTTTGACGAATCCTCTGTGGCAGAGTATACTGTAGAAGATGAAGAAACGCTGGAGGTATCCGACGCGGAAGCGACCTATGAGGATCTGACCGCGGCAGCTGAGGTTTATGCGGCATATGAGTATACTGCTCCGGAAATGGGAGATTACGGCATTTACGTTCCAAGTATCCCGATGCTGTTTGAAAACCTGTTGAATGCGCTGAACTGTGCAGACTGGCTCTCCGGGCTGGTTCTTGACGGTATTGTAGCTGGTGTCGGCGCTGTGCTGGGATTTGTTCCGCAGATGCTGGTATTGTTCATCCTGCTGGCATTCCTGGAATACTGCGGTTACATGGCGCGTATCGCGTTTATTCTGGATCGGATCTTCCGCAGATTCGGCCTTTCCGGAAAATCCTTTATCCCGATGCTGGTCAGCATGGGCTGCGGGGTTCCGGGTATTATGGCGAGCCGTACCATTGAAAATGAAAAGGACCGCCGGATGACGATCATGACCACGACCTTTATCCCCTGCGGCGCCAAGGTTCCGTTTATCGCGATGGTAGCGGGTGCTCTTCTTGGCGGCAATCCGCTGATCGCGACTGCGGCTTACTTTATCGGCGTGGCGGCAGTGATCTGTTCTGGTATTATTCTGAAAAAAACAAAGATGTTCGCAGGCGACCCGGCTCCGTTTGTGATGGAGCTGCCGGCGTATCATATGCCGAAGGTCAGCGCGGTGCTGCGCAGTATGTGGGAGCGCGGCTGGTCTTTCATCAAGAAAGCCGGTACAATCATTTTGCTCTCTACAATCGTGATCTGGTTCCTGACCTACTTTGGATTCGCGGAGGATGGCTTCCGGATGCTCTCTGAGGATGAGATTGATTACAGCATTCTGGCAGCACTCGGCGGCGCGATCTCCTGGCTCTTCATCCCGCAGGGCTGGGGCAACTGGCAGGCAGCGGTGGCGTCCATCACCGGACTCGTGGCAAAGGAAAACATTGTAGGTACGATGGGTATTCTTTATGCAGGCGGAGAAGGAACGGTATGGCAGAATATGCAGGCAGCGTTTGTGTCCGGCGGTTCTTCCACTGCGGCAGGGCTTTCTTTCCTGCTCTTCAACCTGTTGTGCGCACCGTGCTTCGCGGCAATGGGCGCGATCAAGCGTGAGATGAACAACATCAAATGGTTCTGGTTCGCAATCGGATATCAGTGCGGCTTTGCCTATCTGGTATCGCTGGTAGCATATCAGCTCGTTGGCCTGGCCACAGGTGAATGCAGCTTTGGCATCTTTACGATTGTGGCAATTGCAGTGGTAGTCCTGTTTGTATACATGCTGGTTCGCCCGGATCCAAACAAGAAGCGTGTGAAGGTGGGAGCGCCTGTCAGGGCGTGACAGCCTGAGAAAAAGGAAGCGCGCACCGCGTGGAAAGGCTGTAATCTGACAAAAAGGCACTGTGATGGGAAAACGCGGAACAGCTATAACATGGTAATATGCAGGGGCAGGGCTTGCCCTGTCCCCCTTTCAGAACAGCCGGAAACGGTAAGAAGATGGAGGCGTGAACCATATGGGAACAATCATAGTGGGCGGAATTCTGATTGTGATTGTGGCACTCATTATCAGAAGCATGATAAAAGATAAAAAGGCGGGGAAATCTTTCCAGTGCGGCGGCGATTGCGGGCATTGTAAGGGACATTGTGAGTGAATTTATTCGGCATTTGTTCCGAACTGCAAAAAAATTAAAATTCCCTCTTGTTTTTTTCAAAAAAGCGTGTATAATTGCTTGTGTTCGACACAAGAATATTCGGAAGTATGGAAGTATAGCTCAGCTGGGATGAGCGTTCGCCTCACACGCGAGAGGTCAGGAGTTCGAGCCTCCTTACTTCCATTTATATGGGCTTGTAGCTCAGCTGGGAGAGCGTTCGGTTCGCATCCGAGAGGTCGAGGGTTCGAATCCCTTCAGGTCCATGTGAAAAGGCTTTGATCATGAGTATGGTCAGAGCTTTTTTGTTGTCTATCGCCTAATCCCTATTTTCTTATCTTTTCCTTA
>JAJPWX010000057.1 GCA_021205755.1 Lachnospiraceae bacterium
TCCAACTTAACAGAAAATACGCCTCCCAATCCTGTACAAATATGTTATACTTGTTGAAAAAAAGAGAAGGTGACCATTATGTCGAAACATTACAGCTTTTACGGATGGGAAAACGCGACGGTTCCCGCAATTACGGATCAGTATGCCGGCATCCGTACACCGCAGGATTTATATGATGCGCTATCTGAACTTTGGTGCGCGGAAACGTGCGCCCCCAGAATGCGTTTTGGCTGGACGCCAGAAAACAAAACACTTGGGCAGTGTTCTATCACCGCGTTCCTGGCACAGGACATTTTTGGCGGTGAAGTCTACGGGATTCTGCGCCCGGGCGGAAATTATCATTGCTATAACGTAGTTGGCTCTTGTGTCTTTGACCTGACCAGCGAACAGTTTGGGGAGGAACGGCTGCATTACGCGGGCAATCCTCTGCAGACAAGGGAAGTTCATTTTGCCAAAGAGGAAAAGTATCTGCGGTATGAAAAGCTGAAAGCGGATCTGCTGGATTTCTGTAAAAAAGGTTGCGGGCAGAATAGAAGCTTCTCATAAATCCGGATCTTTTTGATAGCGAACGTATTCACAGGTGCTGGCCTGGCTGCGCGCCTCCATGCGGGCAGCTATTTTATCATGCAATTCCATCTGCTGTTCCCGTTTGCTCTTACTCTGATCACTCCAAAAAGGACCGTCAATATATACGACGATTTTCGGTTTCGTTCCATGTTTTCGCTGCTGATAAGTTGTCGTCATGCAAAAAGCAGGTGCATGGTACAAAACCGGAAATCGAAATGCCGTAACCGGAAAGGGCCGGATAAACGTACACCAGGGCCAGACATGCGCTTCCGGATAAATGACGATGCACCGCTTTTTCTCCAGATAATATTGGACTGCCTCCATGAATTTTTTCATCTGGCCCATGGAATCAGGTATAAACAGAGCCCCCAGCATAGGAAGCAGCTTCCCGATCACTGGAATTCCCAGATTCGACACACTGGCAATGGCACTCATCCGCATGGGAAAGCAATATAGCGCCGGGCCAAATACGTCTCCCATTGGCTGTGTGTGATTGCCGTACAGAAAACATCCCGTTTTCCTGGCTTCTTTCAATGCTTTTCGGTTTTCTATACGGATGTGCAGCACCAGTTTGTCGTAAATCAGTGCAAATACCAGTGCTGCTCCATAAAGGGCAGAGGACGCCAGACGGTAAAAAGGGGATTTGCGTACCCAGCGATAGCCCTCTGGCAGCGTTTCGTTCTGATGGACGCTCTCCACGAAATCATCCGTATAATCCCGATAGTAGTAGGTTGTTCCTCCCTGTTTTTTACGCATCCCCTGCCGCTCCCTGTTGTTCTGAATCGTTACGCTTTTTGTTGTAACTGTGTTATAATGCCCATTTTCTGTTGTGTCAAGTTATTTCGTTACAAGGCCACCCTGACCATTTAAAATCGCTTCGCGATGGGCCACTTTACAGTGACCGGAAATCGACATACCCCGTCGCCAGATCCTCCACGTAAATCAGATAGCTTCCGCCCTCCATGTTCAGATAGAGATATGGCATCTCATCCGCACGGACAATCCAGGCGACTGTGACCGTGACGGTCTCTCCTGCCGAAAGGTCGGTAATGTAATTGCTTCCGTTTGTTTCCTCTCCGCCGGCGGTATAATAGTCCATCGCATAGCCGCGGGATATTGTCGCGTAATCCCAATCCCCCTCCTCAAACGTGCTTCGGTCATAAATGGCTATCATGCCATCGTCATCCTCTGTCAGAGTGATCAGGTCTGCGTTATACAGGATATTGTGCAGAGCCGCTTCTCCGTTATTGGTATATTCAATCGTCGCGCAGATCAGCTTCTGTTCCACTTCCTCCGTCTTTACCACGGTATTCAGAGAATTGACACCATCGCCTGCTTTCACGTAATCAATCTGCATCGGCAGCAGATTGCCGTCTTCGTCTGAATACGTCTGCAGGTCATTAGTATAAATTCCGGAATCCAGTATGCTCTGCCAGTCATCGCCCACGGCGCTCATATTGTCTGACACCCAGACCTCGCTGACCCGGACACTGACCGTATGGAAAGACTCCTCATCTGCTTCACTATCCGAATAGGCGGATATCTCAAAGGAATCCCCAATCTGGTGCAGATTTTCCTCCACAGCCGATGCTTCTATCGCCATGCAGCCGCCATCATCATCGTCTATCTCTGGCAAATCATCTTCCTCGGGCAAGGCGTCCGCAAGGAGCATTGTTTCTTCACTGCCGGTCACAATGAGTCCTTCCGCGACCGCAAGCAGCTCATCCTTTGTCACCTTACCGTTCATAGAATAAATCCTGAGAATACGCCAGACCTCTGGGTACAGGATATACAACATCTGTGTCGTATTTTCAGAACCGTCATCCAGATACTCTTTTTCCAGCCAAACAGCGTAGTGACCGTTCAGCTCCAGTTCCTCGCTGTCGACCACATTGGTTTCCGAAATCTGCGTTTCCACAGGATTCTCATCCATGAATTCCTCTGTGATGCTGAAGCTTCCGCCCCAGAGATCGTCCTCATAGTCAATCTTCCAGCCGTCGTCGTACTGCACCATCCCCTCCGGGAGATAGGATGCTTCCACCGTCACACTTGCCGGAATCTCCTCCGGTACTTCCAGTTCGGCAAGCATTGCGGCCATTGAGCCTTCGGAGTCTGTCTCCGTCTCAGCCGAGCCGATGGTAATGTTTACCCCATAGTTTCCTTCTGTCTCCGTAAAAAATCTCGCCCGGATGGCTGTACCAGCCGCCACGGTCGTACACATGATGGCTGCAGCGGCGGCAACCAGCAGAAACGTTTTTCCTGCCTTTTTCCGCCCTGTACTTCGGTTCTTTTGCTGCTGCTCTGCCTTACGAGTGGGCGTTTCCACACTCATCTGCGCGGCCACTTCCCGCTCTATCATCGTCCGCATGCTTTCCGGCATTTCCGGAAAACCTTCTCTCATATTTTCTAAATTCATATAGATACCTCTCAATCTGTTTCTCTTTTTCACATGGTTTCCCTTGCTTCTAATCGCCAATTGCCCCTTCCTCAGCATCCAATTTCTGCGATTCTATTTTACAGCCTGCGCTTTCGACCGTTCTACATGGATACCATGTCTGGGAAATTCCCTGATTCCAGTTCCCTGCGCAGTCTTGCCTTTGCCCTCGAAAGACGGGTCTTTATCGTATTCTCGTTTACTTCCAGAATGGATGCGATTTCCCGGACGCTGTATCCTTCCATGTAGAAAAGCGTTACGCAGATTCGCATCTCTTCAGGCAGCGTTTCCAATGCCTCATACAAATCCGAGTAATCCCCTTTCGGCGCTTCCCAGTCCGGCATGGCCTGTTCCTCAATAGAAACCAGCTGCTTCTGATTGCGCAGGATATCATAGCATTCGTTAATCAGGATTCTGGTCAGCCATGTTTTCGCATACTCGTCTCTGCGGAGTGTGTGCAGCTTCGTAAAAGCGCTTACAATCGCTTCCTGTATTGCGTCCGCGCAGTCCGCATCCTCCCGCAGCAAAGTCTTTGCTACATGATACAGGGAATCCTCTGAAGCAAGAATCAGGCTCCCCAGCTGTTCTTTTGTCATATGTTTTGTTCCTTTCTGCAATTTCCCCTGTTTCGGTCATTCATGAATACCTGTTGTAACAGTTTACATCTTTTAGACGTATGAGGAGACGAAAAAGTTTCATAGAAAAGAGAAAAAATTAAAAATTTTAATTTGCCGTCTCGGAATCCCTGTTTCTGTACTAATAGATTCCCTTTATCGTCAAATTATTATGACAAACAGCATTCCTTATTCCTCAACAACTGACGCCAGTCACGCTTTATTAAAAGTATGCACATTGTTCTGGCTGAAGCTTAAAAGCTCCTCATTTTCTGACATATCTTTATTATCGCCGCGCATCATTTCCTTTGAAACGTTGTGGTTACCGAATTTCCTCTTTTTTCCAACACATTTAATTTAATAAGTTGCTGTAAATATCTGGATGCAGTTGCTCTGGATCTTCCTGTTACTTCACTGGCCGTTCTCGCATCAATTTTGTCATGGGATTTCAAATATTCCACAATGGGCAAGATTTTAGTCTTTATTTTAGCAATTTCATATACAAATCACAAGCATTGCACACCAGCTCCACGCCGCCTTTTGGATTTGCGTTAATCACGGGATAAGGTGCGTCAGCCTGGTCACATTCCATTTTTATTTTGTCAAAACCGCTTCCCCATGATTCAATCTCACCGGAGCGATAAAACACATCTGCCATGGCGAAGCAGTTCTTTCTGATGAGAATCTGTATATCGTAACGCTTGAGTAATACTAAATGCAAAAATCGGAAAGAAGAATTTGGTAGCAGATATTTTATCTTTTTACCTTGCTATTTTGCGCATAAATGACTATAATACAAGTAGGGAATTCCTACTTCCCTACTTTTTTCCAAGGAGGTATATTTATGGCTGAAACATTGGTAAATGATGCAAGGGTAATGTCCAAAGGGCAGGTAACCATACCCAAAAACATTCGCGCTGCTCTTGGGGTTAGTACCGGTGATCGCGTAACCTTTATTGTCGAAGATGGTTCTGTAAGAGTCGTCAATTCTGCTGTTTATGCGATGAAAAAGCTTCAGCAGCAGATGAAAGGGGAAGCAGAAAAAGCAGGCTTTCTTTCCGAAGAGGATGTGGCTGCATGGATCACCGCTTCCAGGCGTGAGGAAAATGAAGAATGAAAATCATGCTGGACACAAACATCATAATCTCGGCAGCCCTTTTCCCCCACGGGAAAACGGCGCAGGCCTTTTACAAAGCACTATCCGGAGCATACGAACCTGTTATGTGTGACTACATTGTAGATGAATTACACCGAAAATTTCGTGAAAAATTTCCGGAAAGGCTGACCGAGCTGGAAGCTTTCTTGTTTAATGCACTCCAGTATATTCATTTGGTTCCTACACCCGAAAATGAATCAGAGGCTGAGAATCTGATTCGCGACTTAAAAGACCGCCCTATTCTTCGCGCGGCAATCTGTGCGCATGTCGACCTATTGCTTACCGGAGATAAAGATTTTCTTGAATCATCCGTGGTAACACCGCACATAATAGGTGTACCGGAATTCCTGAATTTATAGCAAGTGGTACAATCGTTACCGTATCTTAAACATTATGAAGGAAGCAGTCTGTAAATAATTCATTTGCGGGCTGCTTCGGCAAAAAATACCGGAAACCTTTTGTTTTAAAGGATTTGAACCTGCGTCTCCGCTTCTACACTCCGTTTCGGTCCGCGCTAAACGTCTCCGCTTCGCTACGGTCGGTGCTAAGCGAACATCCACTGGATGTTCAGCACCGTCCACTGGACGATCAGCGCCGCTCCGGTCGGCGCTAAACGGACATCCACTGGATGTCCAGCGCCTCTGCGTCCCGAACGTGAGAAGGCCAGCAGGCGTCCATGCACACGGAGATTCTTGTATACGCCTGGAAGCGCCTGAAATAAAGGCTTTTCGCCAGTCGCTGCATTAAGAATCCCCGATTTACAAGGATCATTCAAAATCCTGTTTTGGGGAATTTTTAGGGAATTTTCCCTGAAATGAATGCTCGCAATGAGGCAATGAGTTTACGGGCTGCACAACATTCCTGTTTCCATCTTTAATTTTTGACCGACATGTTCAATAACAATTCCATTACCTTCTGGCAGTTATCAAGTTAATTCCATTTATCCCCGTAAGTAACTCAAAGCGTACTCCCTCATTAACCGATCTACTGCTACTTCTGGCTGATCATTATTGATATAAAACTTATTCTGAACATTTCTATATACAGCACTATACCAGGCAATGTCTTCTTTGATTTCTTTCAGATAATGCTGCCTGTATTTACTTTTATAGTTATCATCTCGATATATAACGTCGTTTTCATCACTAAATACAAGCCTGTCAAAAATATTTTCGGCAGTGTCCCGCAATTCGATAGCAATAACGTCATCCTTTCCCAAATAATTGAAAAAATAATCAGCATATGACATAGGAGTAACCGCTACCACTTTATTAACATTTTGCTTCATGATCTCGCAAAGGACAATCCCTCTTTTTTTATCCCGGCTCCTAAGATCACCAGTATTCACAAACTGTTCCAGCGTAACCTGATAATATTTCTTCACTTCTTCATCAAGATCATAAAAACTAAATCCCATCTTATTTGCTAATTTAGAACCAATTGTGGTTTTCCCAACATTAGAAACACCAAATAACAAAATTGTTTGCATCATTATCCATAGATCTCCATGATTTTTCAGTCAATATGGTAATATCCTGTTTGTAGCGCAAAATGCGATTCGTTTGAACATTGCTAACTCAGCAACCACCAGTTCAACTGGTGGTTTGATTTTGGCCCTCCAAAG
>JAJPWX010000042.1 GCA_021205755.1 Lachnospiraceae bacterium
GATAAATACAAAAAAGAAAGACAAGAATATTATGAAGAAATGTTTATTGAAAGTGATAAGAATTAAGAGCGGAATAAAAAATCCTTAGTTCTTGAATTATGAAAAGCCACTGGCTGTGATTTTTATATGGGTTCAATAAACCAGTGGCTTGTAAGTCATATATTTGAGATGAATTAAAAATGAGTGGCTACATTTTGGCTACAAAAACTATGCGGACGAACCGGAATGCCTGAATAAATCATCATAATTCGGACAAAATGTGTACTAATAATGCGTTTTATAACCTTTCGTACGATTGTAAAAGACGAGCTTGAATAGGAGCATTGATAATGGGTGATAGAAAAGAATCTAACTATGCGGTTGCGTGTGTCAATGAATTTGGCAGGCTGAAGAATTTATCAACGAAGGAATCATATCTTTATTTGGCGAATTATAAGGGAATAGAATTTCTGAAAGACTTTTATGATGTTGAACATTTGCTTTCCTTTGAGGATGTTGTGGAAGACTTGGCTAGAATATGTCGAAATAACGGAGGTGGGATTGTATGATTCTTTATTATGGCTCAAATATTGAAATTGAGAAAATTGATCTGAATTTATGTAGGCCATATAAGGATTTTGGGAAAGGATTTTATCTTACCACTATAGAAGGTCAAGCGAGAAAAATGGCTTTACGAACATCCAGAATTTACGGCGGAAAGCCGGTGGTTTCTGTTTTTGAATATGAACAGCCTGAAAACGTACAGATAAAAATATTTGACAGACCTGGAGAAGAGTGGGCGAGATTTGTTATGAACAACAGAGACAGAGATTATACGGATTTTCGTAATGAGTTGTGTAATCTCGATTGCAAATATGATATCGTAATTGGCCCTGTGGCGAATGATGACTTGGCGATGCTGTTCAGGCAGTTTACCGCTGGAAATATTTCAATTGAAAAAATGGTTGCGGAAATGGAATATAAGGAATTGACGAACCAGTATTCATTTCATACTGAAATTGCCACGAGAAGTTTGATAAAGGCAGGTGTTTTATCATGACCAGGCAGGAGCAGCTAATAGAGTATATAACTCAGGATATCTTGGCATATCTGATGGAAGAGAAAGATATAGACTGGCCGGAAGCTATGCGCATATTTTATTCTTCAAAAACATATGAAAAACTATATGATGTAGAAACGGGATTGTATCTCGATTCATCAGCGTATGTTTTCAGTATTCTCACGGATGAGTTAAAGTATGGGAAAATTATTCAGAGTGAGATTTGAAGTCATGCAAGCCACCGGCAATGACTCCAAATGAGTTCTGAAAACCGGTGGCCAGCCTGACTAATAGCAGTCTTACAGTTACAGATCACATTTTCTCCGGCTCCGGATACTCCACGCCAAAGGTTTCCACAGTCATTGTGGCGATGCGCTGCGGGGTCATCGGGCGGTCGCGGAAATCGGTCGGAGTCTCGGCGATTTTATTGACAATATCCATGCCCTCGGTTACTTTTCCGAATGCCGCATACGCGCCATCCAGATGCGGAGCAGCCTTATGCATCAGGAAGAATTGGCTGCCTGCCGAATTTGGATGCATGGCGCGCGCCATCGAGAGGACGCCTGGCTCGTGCTTTAACTGGTTGACAAAGCCATTCTGGGCAAATTCTCCCTTGATCGAATATCCTGGTCCGCCGGTGCCTGTCCCCTGCGGGCAGCCGCCCTGGATCATAAAGCCCTTGATCACGCGGTGGAAGATCAGGCCGTCATAAAAACCTTTCTTTACAAGACTGATGAAGTTATTTACCGTATTCGGGGCGATCTGCGGATACAGTTCCGCCTTCATTACATCTCCGTTTTCCATGGTAATTGTTACAATTGGATTCTGTGCCATTGTTTTGATTCCTTTCTTTCTCTTTATTTTATAGTAAACGACGTAAGTCGTTTTACACTGGTGCCAGCTGTGTTTTGTCGGCACCGGGTGTGAACTTTGTTAAATAAATCATAACTGTTCAGAACAGCAGGCCACAGGTCTGCGTTTCGCAGGAATAAATCAATGTGGATGACTGAACAGCTCTTCAATCAACGCATCAAGCTCTTCATTCGAGAAAAAGCCGTCTTCCTCATCATCCTCAGCCGCAAGCTCATGGTATTCTTTGATCTCGTCGAGCAGCGTTGTGAATTCCTGGTGTCCGCTTTCTTTGATCAGAAGCTTTGCCTCTTCTTCCGCTTTTGTAAAATCATCTCTCAGCATCTGCTCTTCAATTTTCAGATAACGCACCGAATAATTCGAGCATCCAATTTTTTTCATAAACTGGTCATAGTCTTCAGGGGTGGTGCCATTCTCATAATATAAGTTGTACAGCTCCAGCTGCTGTTCAGGCGACAATTCTGCAAGGGCAGTGTTTTTCGTGACCTTTTTCTTTTTTCCCTGGACTGGGAAAAGCGCAATTCCGCTCGCATCAATGTTCCACTGCGTCATCGCTTCATATCGACTATAGCCGTGGAAGAGCGGCAGCGGCGTTTCCATCGCCAGTTCCATTGCGGTTTCCCAAAGGTGGATTTCCTCATCCATGCCCGCGTGATCTGGAATGCCAAGATGCTTGCGGCAGCTTGCGAGGATTTCATCCAGTGTGCTTCCTTCCATGACTTTCCGCAGTGTGTCTGTAATGCGGGAGTCGATTTCACCCGCGGAGTGCTCCTGAAGCCGCAGCGTAAGGTTTGTGAAATAAGCGCCCCATGGTGCAGAAAAACAACAGTACCCGTCGTTCATATCCCAAAGCTCCTTATTTGAAAAGGTTTTATAGGGGATCTCCGGGTGTCTCAGGGATTGCATTACGATGGCGGATGGTTCAAAAACAGGGTGAATCATGAGGTTTTCCCCATGCTCGTTGGTTCCGGTAAAGAGGAAGCCATTATAGCGGCAGTGCCAGTATACAAAACGGAGAAAATCCGGCAGCGTATCACAGTGCTCAAAATGGTTTGGATAGAGGTGAAAGAGTTCGTCTATTTTCGCACCGCCATAAACTGTCAGCAAATCATTCAACTTTCTGGCATTGGCTTCGATCAGATTGTACGACCTTTTTAATTTTTTCCCCTTTTCATTTGGCAGGATAGAAGCCAGGTCTGCCGCCACGGAAATCTCTGCAACTTTGATTCCTCCCTCCATCCAATACTGGATTTCGGCAAATCCGAGACTGAGCAGTTTTCCAACTGCATCAAAGCTCTCGGGGAGCGGGACATTCACGGCATTTGAAAAGCAATTCAGGTGAACCCATTTATACTGGTCAATCGAAAAAATGTAATACAGGCATTCCGGGTGTTCCCGGAAAACATCGAGAATCAGCCCGGCCATTTTTCGCTTACTGACATTTCCGCGTAAGGAGGATGATTCCACGGCGGAAAACTTACAGAATTCCCGCAGTCTTTTTCCGTCTTCGCGGGAGAGAATTTCCTGAGCCGTTTTTTCAGACTGGACAATGTCAATCCGATAACCTTCCGGCGGAAAACTGTTATCGACTGCTTTAGTGCGTTCCGGTTTCCGCTCATCGAATCCCGGGAGTGTCATCTGGACATAGCCTTTGGCGGGCTTTGACGAAGGTTTTTTCCTGGACGTTTTAGCGTTGGACGCTGCGGATTCCATTTCTTGCATGGCAGACGCAAATACGCCCCAGGTTTTTACAGCGTCATCAACTTTTGTATCAGTTGAACTGTCCCGGATTTCTACCGTTTCAGTGTTTTTTGACGGGAGCAGTTCGTTTATGTCAAAGGTACCGCTGTAAATCTCCCGAATGACGTCATAGTTGGATTTGGGCGTTTTCCCGTTCTCCTTATATAGCTTTTGGATTGCGGCAAGGGTATCCTTGATTTTTTTCTGATCATCCTTGAGCTGCAGTTCCTCCGCCTGCCTTTTGGAGGCTTTCTTTTTAGGAAAAGGCATTTTCTCCAGCACAGCGTTTGCCGCTTCGATAGAGAAAGGACTGCGGTTGGAGTCGACTTCATCCCAGGGAGTATCTTCTATGAAATTATCGCCTTTTGCCTTGAGGACGGTCGCGTATCTCTTATCATAAGCGGGGTCTTCCTTTTCGAAGACAATCTTATGCCGCCAGTCATCGCCAAAATCATAGGTATAGCGGATCCATCTGCCGGACTTCAGAAAATCGTCGACCGTCGTCGTATTTTCACTCAGTTCGTCTCCGCTGGTTTTGGCTTCCGGAAGGGAAATGCAGATGCCATCCGAAGTCCGGAAATCATGTAAATGATCACCGTCCCATCCGAAGACGGTTTGAAGAATCCGGTGCAGGCTATAGAAAGTAATGCCCTCCGGCAGAACAATCCGCCGCCAGACAGGTGGGTGTGTATATTCAATGGTAACTTTAACAATGTATCCTGCCATGTGAAACCTCTGCTTTTTCTTTTGTTTTATGATACCGCATTTTAAAGTGATACCATAATTCGGAACGGTATTTCATACTCATAAGAGCTATGAAAGGATTATATGAGACGAAAGCATGTAAAGCAACGAAATTATTCTAACATTGCAGGCCTTGAATGGCAAGAAAAACATCATTGTTTTTTTCCTTGACAAACCGGATATGAGATGCTATATTGGTTAGCATAATCTAACTAATGTTTTAAAGAGCAAAATAAAGTTGTAAAAAACTTACCCTTGCTGTTCTGGAAACATAGTTGAACGATGACGGTTATAGGTCACACTAGCAGTGGCTAAGATAACGTGAATTGGTCAGTGTGTGACCGGAAACCGTTGGCACGAAAGAAAAGATCGGATTTTGGTTATAATGGATACGGAAACAGGAGAGTGCATATGAGTGTTGTAATTATCGGCGGCAATGAAGGCATGGTTTGTCAGTATGAGGGAATCTGCAGGGATTACGGGTGCAAGGCGAAGGTTTTTGCGAAGGAAAGCGGTGCGATTCGGAAAAAGCTGGGTACTCCGGATATGTTTATTTTATTTACGAATACAGTGTCGCATAAGATGGTGCGCAGTACCATGCAGGAAGCGAAGCGGAACAAGATACCGGTGCTTCGTTGTCATTCCAGCAGTGCGACGGCGCTGGAGGATCTGCTCAGCGAGCATATTCCGGGGTAATTAAGATGGTATGTGTCATGGATGAGACGATTGCTGTATCTGCGCAGCAGCGCCATGGTTTTATCTGTAAAGCAGGGGATATAATTGGTTGTATAGATATGGGAAATGCTCAGGGTATAAGCGATTGACAAAAGTGCAGAAGATGGGATGGAAGGAGGAAATCATTCATGGGAACTGAGGCGATGGGTTATGTGCTTGGACAGCAGTGCGCCCCGGTGATTGCCGGAATCAAACCGTCCAATCTGCTGATTGTGGAGAAAGGAAACCAGAGCCGGCTGAAGCATCTGTTAAAAGGAACGGATCTCTGCGGGTATCTGCTGTATACCTCTGCGGAAAAGGATTATTGGCTTCTGTATGAGGCGAAAGGATTGGAACGCGTGCTTTCAGATGATGGCAAGAGAGAATATCTGCGGGAATGTGGTTATGGGGAAGGCGCGCTTACGGTTGATGCGGTTTTGCCTCCTCTTGCGCGGCGCTTCCGGTGTTATAAGGAAGAAAAGGGCGAGTTTCCGCATGAAATGGGCGTCTTTTTCGGGTATCCGCTGGGAGATGTGAAAGGGTTTATAGAAAATAAAGGACAGAACTTTAAGCTGTCAGGGTACTGGAAAGTATACGACGATGTGGCTTACGCGAGCCGAATTTTTGAACTGTACGAGGCGGCGCGGAAGAAAGCGTTGGCGTTGTGCAGCCAGGGTATGAGAATTTCCGACATCTGGAAAAACTTTCGGATGGCAGGTGTCTCTATATAATAAATGGTAACGATTTATAATAGCAGGCTGTGGATTACTGGTCAGACCCGCACCACGCACTTGCTGCGGGGGGGGGGCGAGGTGAAAACGTAGTGTTTTCGGCCGCGGATGTCTGCTGTTATGATTGTTATACAAATAGCTGTCAGAACAGGTAACGAACTATCTGGGAAATAAGCTGTTCGGAGCTAATACATCAAAAGCAGGAGGAAATAAAAAATGGCAGAGTTAAAGGTAGTTTTCTGGAGCGGATCAGGCAATACGGAGTCCATGGCGGATTTTGTAGTAAAGGGCGCCGGGGATGCGAAGGCGATTTCTATGGAGGATATCACTCCGGCGGAGCTGGCGGATGAGAAAGCATTTGCACTGGGCTGCCCGGCTATGGGGGATGAGGAGCTCGAAGAGACCATCGTAGAGCCGTTTGTGGCGGAACTGGAAAAAAATGTGAGCGGCAAGACCATCGGGCTGTTTGGCTCTTATGGATGGGGAGACGGTGAGTGGATGCGCAACTGGGTAGAGCGCATGGAGAAAGCCGGAGCCGTTGTAGTCAATGGCGAGGGTGTGATCTGCGCAGATGCGCCAGACGATGAAGCGGAGCAGGCATTGACTGCGCTGGGGGAGAAGCTGGCGAAGGAACTATAAGCGCGCCCCTGCGATCGAGCAGGAGACAGCTGGAAAATACCTTTTGCGGTCTTGCGCATAAAAAAGAAAAAAGCGCTGTCATCGCGACAGCGCTTTTTGGCAACCAATATTCTTAAAGCTTTACCACGTTAGCAGCCTGCATTCCGCGAGCGCCTTCTGTCAAATCATAAGAAACTGCCTGTCCTTCTTCGAGGGTCTTGAAGCCTTCGCCCTGGATTGCAGAAAAATGTACGAATACATCGGATCCGTTTTCTCCTGTAATAAAGCCGTAACCCTTCTCTGCGTTGAACCATTTCACTGTACCCTTATTCATCTCGGTACCTCCTCAAAATATTGCTATTTAACCGGAAAAAAAAATCACTAACTGTTATAGATTACAAGGCGGTACATTTCATAATCTATAACAGCTAGTGAAATCTTATCCTGTCAATCCTTTAGCAATGACTATTATAGCACAATATGTAAGGGTGTCAAGCAAATTAAGGAAATTTTTTTCCGTTTTTCCACCGCCAACTTAAACCGCATTTCGGCATGTTTTCAGGTTTCATTTTCCAGGACGGCTTCCTCTGCGGATGAGACCGTTTCCGCTTCAGGATCTTCTGTCTCTTCTTCCGCAGCAGCGGTGGATTCCGCCTCCAATTCATCCGCTTCTTCATCTGTTAGGAGAATCTGTTCATAAGCCTCTGTCGTAATGTCTGCCGAATTGTAGAGCACTTTGGCGGCCTCGGTTTCATACAGGCTCCATACAAGGTAGGAGCGGCCCCACTCTTCTTCGAATTCTTCGCTGGTGTCATAGCCATAATAGGATGCGTATTCTTCCAGATAAGCGACATAGTCGGTACCGGAGAGCTCGATCTCATTTTCTTCGCAGATATAGCTGATCAGTAGGCGCCGCTGCGCAAGCGTCTGTACTTCGGCATCCAGATCGTCTTCTGTCATATCAAATACAGCCAGAATTTCTTCCTCGTCTGTGGAATCTATGAAGGACGCGTAATCATTGAGCGTCTCCTCACGGCAGGCATCGTATAACTCGTCCGGAATCTCAGATATCTCGCAGCTCGCCAGGGTCTGGGTGAGCAGTTCATCCAGGACATCCGCATAGCTCTGCTCCTCGTAATCTTCCTCCAGAGATTCGCGGAGAGCCGCTTCGAATTCTTCGGTTGTGGAGTACTCGGTGTTCTCCGCAACCCAGTCATTATCGTATTCTGGCAGAGTGATCTCGCAGACAGAGGAGATCTCGACTTCGAAATGGACGGTCTCTCCGGCCCAGTCTTCTTCAATCAGGGTCTCGTCCGCGGCATCGTCTTCATAGGTGATATCAAACGTCACAGTCTCACCCGCCGCTGCTCCGACGAGAGCTGTGTCAAAATCTTCGCCATAATCTGCTTCGCCCAGGGTAAAGTAGGTGTTTTCTGTATACGAGCTGTCGGAGTCTTCTACGGAACAGGAAAGCTCGACATAGACCAGGTCGCCCATCTCTGCCGCGCGGTCAACATCTGTCTCCTCACTCATCTGGGCGAGAAGCGAATCAATCTGCTCCTGCACCATCTCGTCCGTAATCTCATATGTATACTGGGTGACTTCCAGACGTTCCAGGCCGTCGGTGGTGATATAATCTGCGGCGTTTTCCAGCAGATAGTCTGACGGTACGACGGAGGAAAGAGAAGCTTCGGTCTGCGCTTCGGTAGTAGCTTCTGTCTCTGTCACAGTGGAATCCGATCCGGAAGAACTGCTTCCGGAAGAACTGCTTCCGGAAGAACCGGTATCACTGCTGCCGCATGCGGAAAGAAGCAGCGCTGCGGACAGTCCAAGCAATGGGTAGAGTATTTTTTTCTTCATATTTATATATGCCTTCCTTTCTAAATCACTGTAATGCCCCTGAAAGAACGATTCGATAGCTGATAGAGTCTGTTTTCGTGTTCTGTCTGCAGAAAAAATCTGAGACAGTAATGACTTTAATATAACATCGAAAACCGGGAAAGTAAATGCATTTTCTATGGGAATCACAGTTTTTTCACTTTTGTCTTTTCTTAAAATCCGGCTTGTGATATGATGATGCCAGGTAACATGAGAATGAAAGACAAAAGGAGACGCCATGACAGCAATTGAGATTCCACCGAAAGCGGAGAGGATTCTTCGGGTTTTACATGAAAATGGATATGAGGCGTATGTGGTGGGAGGCTGTGTGCGTGATTCCCTGCTGGGGCGAAAGCCAGAGGATTGGGATATTACGACGTCAGCCTCGCCGGCACAGGTAAAGCAGCTGTTTCCGCGGACAATTGATACCGGGATTCAGCACGGAACCGTGACTGTGATGGACGATAAAGAGGGGTTTGAGGTGACGACCTACCGGATCGACGGCGCCTATGAGGATGGGCGGCATCCGAAGCAGGTTACCTTTACCTCGAGGCTGGAAGAAGATTTGAAACGACGTGATTTTACGATTAACGCGATGGCGTTTTCGCCGGAGTCCGGCCTGGTGGATCTCTTTGGCGGGCTGCGGGATCTGCGTGCGGGAGTGATTCAGTGTGTGGGAAATCCGGCCGAGCGGTTTGGAGAGGACGCCCTGCGCATGATGCGGGCGGTGCGCCTGGCTGCGCAGCTTGGCTTTACGGTGTCGGATGGTGCGAGGGGCGCGATGCGTGAGCTTTCCCCTACCCTGGCAAAGGTGAGCGCGGAGCGGATCCAGGCAGAGCTGGTTAAAATGGTGACCGCGCCGAAGCCGCATTTTCTCCGGCTGGCTTATGAGTGCGGACTTACAGCCGTGTTTATGCCGGAGTTTGACCGGATTATGATGCAGCGGCAGCATAATCCGCACCACGCGTACACGACAGGAGAACACACGCTGGTTGCCATGCAGAATATTGCAGCGAACAAGGTGCTGCGGCTGACCATGCTGTTTCATGACATGGGGAAGCCGGAGGTATTTGAGACGGACGAGCAGGGGATTGACCATTTTCACGGGCATGCGGCGCACAGCGAGGTCATTGCGCGAAAGATCATGCGGCGCCTGAAATTTGACAATGAGACGACGGACAAGGTCTGCATTCTGGTGCGCAATCATTCCCGGTATCCGAAGCTGAATGCCTTTGATGTGAGACGGACGGCCTATGAGATTGGCGGACCGGAGCTGTTTGAGCAGTTTTTGCAGGTGAAGCGCTCGGATGTTCTGGCACAGCATCCGGATGTGATTGAACAGAAGCTGGATTATTTAAAAGAAGTGGAACACATCTGGCTGGATGTGAAGCTGCACGGGGACTGCCTGTCGATGAAAGAGCTGGCGATTTCCGGGAGTGATCTGCTCGCCGACGGAAGAAAGCCGGGACCGGCGCTCGGCACCCTGCTGCGGGAGCTGCTTTATGATGTGCTGGAATTTCCGGAGCACAATAATAAGGGCTATCTTCTGGCGCGCAGCCATGAGCTGGGATGACAGAAGTGCTCTTAAATGAACCGCACAATCCGCCTTTACAGGGAGTGGTGAGGCGAAAAACACTGCATGAGGAATTATTATGAAAAAGACATCATTGCGGAATCCGCTGCTTCTGCTTCTGACAGCTGCGATCTGGGGCGCCGCGTTTGTGGCACAGAGCGTTGGTATGGATTATGTAGAGCCATTTACATTTAATTTTGCGAGGAGCATTATCGGCGGAATTGTGCTGCTGCCGTGTATTGCGTTTCTGGACGGGCAAAAAAGCCGGGAGAGCGTGAGTTTCACGCAGAAGAGAAAGAAAGACGAACTGCCGGGCAAAGAAGAACAGACGAATTGCGCTGAACCGGAAGGAGACCAGAACAAAGACCGCCGCATCCTTGCACTTGGCGGCGTTTGCTGCGGCGCGGCGCTTTTTGTGGCGAGCTCTCTGCAGCAGATCGGGATTCAGTATACGTCGGTGGGCAAGGCCGGGTTTATTACGGCTATGTATATCATTCTGGTGCCGGTTTTTGGTATTTTTCTAAAGAAAAAAGTAGGTACGAAGATCTGGCTTTGCGTCCTTCTCGCGGTGGCGGGACTTTATCTGCTCTGCATGACGGAAGGGTTTACGATCAGCAGCAGCGATTTGCTGATGCTGTTGTGCGCCGCCGCTTTTGCAGTACATATTCTGGTGATTGATCATTTTTCTCCGCTGACAGACGGTGTGCGTCTGTCCTGCATTCAGTTTTTTGTCTGCGGATTGCTCTCCGGTGTAGGGATGCTTCTTTTTGAAACGCCGTCTCTTCACTCGGTCCTGCAGGCATGGCTCCCGATTGGTTATGCGGGCGTTCTTTCCTGCGGTGTGGCTTATACACTTCAGATTGTGGCGCAGAAAGGGATGGATCCGACGGTCGCTTCTCTGATTTTGAGTCTGGAGTCTGTGTTCTCTGTGCTGTTTGGCTGGCTGCTGCTCGGACAGAGCCTGATGCCAAGAGAACTATTGGGCTGCGCGCTGATGTTCGCGGCAATCATTCTTGCACAGCTGCCGGGAAAAAGGGAAAGTAAATTGGAATAGTGGTAACTGTGAAGACATAGAACGGTTACGAGCAATGAAATGACAACAGAGGAAGGCAACGGGGAGAGGAAAATGGATTCGAAAAAGACAAGGATTACGGGAATATTGTGCGCGCTGACCGGCGGGATCTTGTGGGGGATTTCCGGCGTGTGCGGGCAGTTTTTATTTCAGCATAAGGGCGTGACGGCGAGCTGGCTGGTGCCGATCCGGCTGACAAGTGCCGGGGTTCTGCTGCTGCTGTATTTCCTGGTTCGGGATCATCAAAAGGCACTGTCGGTCTGGAAGGAACGCCGCAACACGACAGATATCCTGGTTTACGCAATTGCGGGCATGATGCTTTGCCAGTATTCTTATTTTCAGACAATTGAGTGGTCCAATGCCGGGACGGCGACGGTCATTCAGTATCTCGGACCGGCGATGACTGTCATTTATGTGTGCGTTTCCGAACGGCAGAGGCCGAAGCGAAAAGAGATACTCGCTGTACTTCTGGCTCTTAGCGGTATTTTTCTGATTGCGACGCACGGCCGACCTGGTACGCTCGCCCTTTCTCAGAAGGCACTGGGCATGGGACTGCTCTCAGCGGTGGCGCTTGTGATTTATACAGTAAAGCCGAGAAGGTTGCTTACGCAGTTTCCGGCGCCCCTGATTCTGGCCTGGGGAATGCTGATCGGCGGGATTGTGCTGATGGCGCTGATGCGGCCGTGGCGTCATATGCCTCAGCTGGATGCGCAGCTGATCGGTGTGCTGCTTGTTATCATCATTTTGGGCACGATGACCAGCTTTTCCCTTTATCTGCATAGCGTAAAGCTGATTGGACCGGTGCAGGCCGGGCTGTTTGCCTGCGTGGAGCCGGTGGCGGCCACGGTGTTGTCTGTCGTGTGTATGAAGGAGAGCTTTGTCGCGATGGACCTGCTGGGATTTGTACTGATTGTGGCGACGGTATTTGTCCTGGCGGTGCCGGAAAAGAGAGGGGTATGGATAGAAAAGTCATAACAAAAAGCTGCACTCTTTGTCCGCGCGCCTGCGGAGCAAATCGTGAGGAAGGGCAAAAGGGGCGCTGTCATGTGGATGCGCAGATTCGTGTCGCGCGCGCTGCGCTGCATTTTTGGGAGGAGCCGTGTATTTCCGGGTCGGAAGATACTTCTCATATTACGGAAGAAAGCATGCCTTCCCTTTGTTTGATGGCAGGACGAGCCGTTTGTGAAAAATCGCCGCGCGAAGGATGTACCAATGGAAAGAGAGGCTCCGGTGCAGTATTCTTTTCCGGCTGTCCTCTGGGCTGTGTGTTCTGCCAGAATCGCGCGATTTCACGGGGCGAGGCTGGGACTGTGATTTCGGTGGAGCGGCTCGCAGATATTTTTTTGGAGCTGCAGGGGCAGGGCGCATATAACATCAATCTCGTGACGGCCGGGCATTACGCGCCGCAGGTCTGTGAGGCACTGCGTCTGGCAAAACAAAACGGGCTGATTCTGCCGGTTGTCTGGAACAGCAGCGGCTATGAGACCGTTGAGACGCTGCGGCTGCTGGAGGGGCTGGTAAATGTTTATCTGCCGGATTTCAAATACCTCGACCCGCAGCTGGCAAGGCGTTACTCCCACGCAGAGGACTACCCGAAGGTTGCGAAGCGGGCGCTCTGTGAGATGGTGCGTCAGCAGCCGGTTCCGCGGTTTGATGAAGAAGGAATGATGACGGCCGGCGTCCTTGTGCGGCATCTGCTGCTTCCGGGGCATGTCAGAGAAGCAAAGCAGGTGGTATCCTATCTGTGGGAAACCTATGGAAATCAGATTTATATCAGCCTGATGAACCAGTATACGCCGCCCGGACAATCGTTCCACAGTGAGAACGCGGCGGTTACAGGCTACGTCAAAGATACGGCATCGCTGGAGAATGTGGACTATTGCAGGAAGAAAGTTACACTGGAACGCTCATCGGCATGGGATATTTCGGAGATTGATCCGCTTCTGGCGCGCCGCGTGACAAAGCGGGAGTATGAGCGCCTTTTGGATTATGCTGCACAGCTCGGCATAGAGCAGGGATTTTACCAGGAGGGCGGAACTGCTGCCGAGAGCTTCATTCCGGCTTTTGACGGCACCGGAGTGTGTTCTGGGCAATAGCAATGGATGGGAGCTCCTCTGATTTATGATTGACATTTTACTTTGAAAGACAGTATACTTAATGATACAAGGGCGCTGGACATCCAGAGAATGTCTGTTTGGTGCTGACCGGAGTGGTCACAGAGATGCGGGAGCACGAAGTGCGGAGAAATCCGCAGCGCTAGAACCATAATACGCCTGTAGGATGGGAAAAGAGTCAGAGTGAGGATTCTGGAATATCTGGAACGACCGTGTGGGAAATCATTTCAGAAAGGGGATTTGATTTTTCATGGCAGAATTACATAATCATACGGAAAATGCGGATAAATTTCAAAGCGCGTTGGGAGATGACGCCTATATTTATCAGCATCATGAGCAGAAGACCGGCAAAGAACAGATGGCCGGGCTGCACGGGAAAAATAAATGGGAGTTTTTTAAAGAATATTACGCGAAAACGGTGCTGGCCGTCACAGTGATCGCCGCGGTGTGTATCTATTTTGTCTATAATTATGTGACGACCAATGAATATGCGCTGAACATCCTGGCGGTGAATGCCTACAGTGATGGGAACGAGGAGTTTGAAGAGGAATATCTGAATGATTTCCTGAAAAGAAATGGCATTGACACCACAAAATATGAGGCAAGTGTAAATCGCTCCATCACGGTGGATGCCAATTCCTCTGATTCACTGAGCGCGACCAGTGTTGAGACGATTTACACCCTGTTTGCGGCGCAGGAGGTTGATCTGTTTTTTGCGGACAATGATTATTTCCAGTCAATGGCGATGATGGATTATGTCAACAATCTCGAGGATTATCTGACGGAAGAGGAGATTGCCGCCCTGGATGAGGATTCGCTCGTCTATGTTACAGTGAATGAGGATGAGGACGGAGAGCCGATGGAAGGCTCGAATGCGGGTAAGACCATTCTTGCCGGTATTCGCCTGTCGCAGGACGAGGGCTGGCTGGGCGAGATGGACTGGTACCCGGAAGGCATTGATGTGATTGTCGGTATTTCCGGATCAGTGAAGCATGAAGAGCTGGCGCTCAGCCTTCTGAGAGAGATTCTAGCGTATGAGGAGTAGGAATCTGTAATGGAATGAGGAGGGGATGACATGCCGAAATCAGTAAAGCTTTCCGATATTGCCGCGCGTGTTGGCGTCAGTACGGTGACCGTGTCAAAAGCGCTCTCCGATAAGAAAGGCGTCAGCCCGCAGATGCGTGCGAAAATCAAGGCAATTGCGGAAGAGATGGGTTATCAGAGCCTGTCCGCGGCAAAAAAACAGAGCCGGATGCGCAGCTATATGTTCGGGATACTGATTGCGGAGCATTTTCTCGGAAAATATGATTCCTTTTACTGGCAGATGTACCAGGATGTGACGACCCAGGCGGTGGCCGAGGGCTGTTTCACTCTTCTTGAGCTGGTTTCCGCGGAGGCGGAGACCCGTCAGATACTTCCCAAGCTTTCGGTGGAAAAGAGGGTGAACGGGATTATCATCATCGGTGAGCTGAAAAGCGGTTATCTGAAAAAGCTGAAAGCGGAGTGTGAGGTGCCGATTCTTTACCTGGATTTTTATGATAATACGGCAGACTGCGACGCGGTGATTTCGAATGGCTATCATGGTACCTATGCGCTGACGAATCTTTTGCTGGAGCTGGGACATCGCCGCATTGCGTTTGTGGGAAATCTGCTTGCCACACAGAGTATTACAGACCGGTATTTTGGCTATCAGCATGCGCTGCTGGAACATGGCGTTGTTATGCAGCCGGACTGGCTGATCGGGGATCGTGACCCGGCGACTGGTATGTCTGATGAGATGCAGATGCAGCGCTTGCCGGAGCAGATGCCGACAGCTTTTGTGTGTAACTGCGACCTGACGGCGGCCAATATGATTCGTATTCTGGAGGAACGCGGGCTGGAGGTTCCGAGAGACGTCTCCGTTGTCGGCTTTGACAATTTTATGTACCCATGGCTTTGCCGGACCAGGATTACGACCTTTGAGCCGAATACCCGCGCAATGGTCACGATGGCGCTGGAGAAGATGATTCAGAAAATTGAGGACGCACAGTACCGGCCGGGAATTTTTACGGTTGACGGACAGCTGGTTTATGGGGAGAGTGCAGCTCGCATACCGCTGCCGGAGCGCTTTTCTTAAAACGCATGGGGGTAAGCCCTGTGCGTTTTTTGAATAGATTGATAAAATGGTTTGTGTTCTCGATTCCGACTGCATTCCCTACCTCATACACCCGCATATTGGTTGTAATCAGCAGATCCTTTGCGGCCTCAATGCGGCGGGCGTTCAGATATTGCAGCGGAGGCATACCGTAGCACCGGGAAAATTCGCGGCAAAGCCGGTCGCGGTGGATGGAATAGCGCATTTCAAAGTCCTCCAGACGGAAGGCTGCCTGATAGGAGGTGTCGAACGTGTGCTTCATTTCAGAGATATAGTCCGGGATGTCTTTGCGCGCGCGGTCGTCGGAAAGAGTAAAGGCACAGATTTCGGATAAAATGCTGACGATCCATTTGGACGCTGCAACGGCGGAGGCCGTGGAGCGGACTGGGAGTAGCTCAAGAAGCTGTGTCACGTAATATTCCATGTCGGAAGCCGTCGGAAAAGAGAGCGGAGGGAGCATCTTTTGACCGATGGCATGATAGTAAGGGAGTACTTCCCCAGAACGCAGGAAAAAAAGTGCACAGTCCATGCCGCCGGGGGCGATGCGCACCTGAAAAGGGATATCATGCTCAAGCAGCAGCAGATTTCGCTCCTGTAAGAAAAAAGTGCCGTCCGGGTGGGAAAGTGTGCCGCTGCCGGAAAAGACAAAGATCAGTAGAAAACAGGGCAGCCCGTTTACATGCATCTGCCAGGTAGATGCTGGATGGAATCTTCCTCCATAGTAAAGGCCGGGCATATGATCTTCCAGATGCCAGTTTTCCAGCGCAAATTGCTCCTGGAACTGCGTGGAGCTGATAAACGATTCGAATTGTGTACATTCTTGTTCGGTCATGTTGTGTATCTCTCTTTGGGAATTTTTGAAAAATATAGCAGATTATTTTTCTTTTTACAACCGTTTTATTCGGTTGTTTCCGGGAATAGCAGGTGAAAAAGTTATTTTAACAGACTAAATTAAGTAAAAAAGATTAATTTAGTTTTTTAAAGGCGGAAACGTAGGGCATTATTCCCAAATTGGAAGATGAAAAATTGTAAATAACATATAAAATGACGTAAAACACAAAAATGAATGATAAAAAAACAGAAATGAATGATGTATGAAAGGAAAAAAAATCTATAATGTATCTATGGACTGTGCAAAGCCTGTGAAAAATGACTGTTTTCAGACTGCGAAAGGCTGTGCACAGAAGACAACGCTTTCATGAAAAGGAGGATAATTATCATGAACAGAATATCCAGAAGAGATTTTTTACGTGGTTCTGCTGCAGGCGCGGCGACACTTGCTCTTTCAGGCCTGGTAGGCGGCCTGGCAGCTTCCGCTGAGGATGCCAGCATTCCGGCTTACGTTGACATTGTATTGGGTGAGGATTATACCGATCTCGAAGCTTCTATCAAATTTATCCATCACAAGACTGACCGTGAGGAAGATGGCACGATGGCAGATCTGATCGCGGCGTTTAATGAAGTATATCCGAACATCACCGTTACCACAGAAGGCGTGACGGATTACGCAGAGGATTCCCTGCTTCGTCTGTCGACCGGAGACTGGGGCGATGTGATGTTTATTCCGGCAATAGACGCGAGTGAGCTTCCGACGTACTTCTATCCGTACGGCACACTTGAGGAGATGGACGAGCAGATCAACTTTGCGAGTGCTTACGCATTTGACGGCATCAGCTATGGTATTCCGTATATGGGCAATGCGCAGGGCATCGTTTACAACAAGGCAGTCTTTGAGGCAGCTGGCATCACAGAGATTCCGAAGACTCCGGATGATTTCATTGCGGCTCTGCAGCTGATCAAGGACAACACCGACGCGATTCCGCTCTACACGAACTACGCGGCAGGCTGGACCATGGGCGCATGGGATGCTTACATCGGTATCGTATCCGACGGCGACGCAACTTATATGAACCAGAAGTTTGCGCATGACGAAGATCCGTTCTCAGACCCGGGCGACGGCACAGGCGCTTACAATGTATATAAGATTCTTTATGATGCGACAGCGAATGGCCTGATCGAGGATGACTACACCACGACCGACTGGGAAGGCTGCAAGAGCATGATCAATAATGGCGAGATTGGCTGCATGGTGCTTGGCTCCTGGGCTTACATTCAGATGGTAGAAGCCGGCGACAATGGCGATGACATCGGCTATATGCCGTTCCCGATTACCGTAGACGGCACACAGTACGTAAGCGCTGGCGGCGACTACAACTATGCGATTAACGTCAACAGCTCCGATACAAACATCACGGCTGCTCTGGTATTCGTAAAATGGATGACCGTAGAGTCCGGATGGTGTGAGCTGGAAGGCGGCTATCCGATCGACAAGACTGGTGCAATGCCGGAGGTATTCTCCGCATTTGACGGCTGCGAGCTGATGGCTGACGAAGCTGCTCTGGAAGGAGAAGAGACGCTCCTTGATGATATGAACAGCGAGTCCGAGCTTTCCTTTAATGCGGGCGGCAACTCCAAGGTTCAGAGAATCGTAGAGTCTGCGTTCACAGGCGCTGAGACCTTTGACGATATCATGGCTGACTGGAAGGCTGCATGGAACGACGCGCAGGATTACCTGGGAATCGAGACAACTACATATTGATGAAGAATCGGAGCAGAGAAATCCGGCTCTGAGGAACTGTGCAGGTAAGGGTGAGCCAGAGGGGATACTCTCTGGCTCATTTGATGCGCAGGGCCGGGCAAGAAGTCTTGCGGCTAAAGCCGCACCCGGCCGATGCAGACGAGTAGGAGTCAAAAAGCTGCCTCCTGCTTGATCACACGGCCGCGCATGGAATCTGGCAGCTCTGCTGCCCGCGGCCGGCGCAGACGAGTAGGATTTCGGCAAGGAGAAAGGAGGTCTTTTCGTGGCGGCAACAGTTACTGCAAAAAAGAAAAAGAAACGAACCTTTAAAGAGTGGCTGAAAAGCAGGGACGGCCAGCAGGTGCTGGTGATGATCTCGTTTATGACGATTCCGCTTTTGCTTCTGTTTATATTTACATATCTGCCGTTTGGCGAGATGATCGGGTTCAGTTTTTATAACATGAAATATATCGGAACGAGAACCTGGGTTGGCCTGAAAAACTACATCCGTGTTTTTCAGAGGGATGACTGCTTTGGCGCACTGAAGCTGAGTCTTTACTACATGGGAGGCTCGATCGTGCAGTTGGCGATTGCGCTTTACCTGGCAACCATTTTAAGCTTTAAAGTCAAGGGCGGTAAGATTTTTAAAGGATTTATGTTCTTCCCGTACCTGATAAACGGTATTGCAATCGGTTTTATTTTCAAATTCTTCTATACCAGAGGCTACGTATTTGATACGGTTCTGCAGTGGTGCGGATTTGATCTGGAAAACCTTCCCTATTGGCTGCGTGACCAGAGAATCAATAATATTTCCCTGGTGGCGACCTCTGTGTGGCGTTATTTTGGACAGAATATGGTACTCTTCATCGGAGCGATCATGTCGGTGGACAATACGCTTTATGAGGCGGCGGAGCTGGACGGTGCGAATAAATTCCAGCAGTTCCGCTATGTGATTCTTCCAAGTATCAGCACGATTGTTACCCTGAACGTGATTCTCTCAATCACCGGTTCCTTAAGCGCGTTTGAACCGTCTTATGTTATTACGAGTGGTGCAAACGGTACAGCGACATACTTTGTTGTAATGCATGAGATCGCGCATACGCAGCAGAAGGTCGGTCTGGCAAGTGCCATGGCGATTGTTTTGCTGATCATCATTCTGTTTGCAACCCTGCTGCAGAAGCTATTCTTCAAATATATCTTCCGCAGCGGAGAGGATGAGGATCCCTACGCGGCGAAGAAACGGGAAAGACAGGTTGCGCGTGCAGCAAAACGCAGGGCGCGGGCGAAGGAAAGCAGCAATACTGCTTTGCCAGAGAAAAATCGGTAAGGGGGGCGGGAAAATGACAGTTGCTAAGAAAATTGAAAAAGCGGTTCTGACCTTTTTGAAATATTTTTCTCTGGTGTTCTTTTCGTTTGTCGCGGTGCTCCCGGTCGCTTCCTGTGTGATTACCGCATTTAAGACTGAAACGGAATACCAGCAGACGAATGTTATGACGCTTCCGGAGAGCTGGCTGAATTTTGAAAACTTTATTACCGCGTTCCAGAAAGCAAATATGGGGCGGGCGTTTTTAAACTCAGTGCTGATTGTGGCCTGTGTGCTGTTTGCTTCTGTATTCATCGGAACACAGCTCGCGTATGTGCTGAACCGGTTTAAATTTCCGTTTAACAATCTGATCCGGAACTTATTCCTGTTCGCGTCCCTGCTTCCGGGCGTTGCCATGCAGGTATCCCTGTACGAGATCATGTATAATCTGCATTTGATTAATAAGCTTTACGGTTATATTATCATGATGTGCGGGACCGACGTCATCTCGATCTACATTTACATCCAGTTTTTTGAAAATATTGATATTTCACTGGATGAGTCGGCGATCGTGGATGGAGCTTCGTTCTTTACGATTTTTTACAAGATTCATCTGCCGCTTCTGAAGCCCGCGATTGTGACAGCCTGCATTTTGAAAGGCGTGGGTACCTACAACGAGTACTATTCGGCAAACCTGTACCTGCAGGACAAGACTACACTGGGAACCATGGCGACCTCTCTTTATACCTTTGTCGGACCGCTCGGCAGCAAATACAACCTGATCTGCGCGGGCGTCATCATGTCCCTGCTCCCGGCACTGATACTGTTCATCTTCTGCCAGGATCAGATTTACAGCGGCCTGACAGCCGGCTCCGTTAAGGGGTAAGGTGATAAATGAAACCAAAAAGAAAGGCCCCGTGTAATTCACGCGGGGAAGGATGACAGATTATGTACATTTTACCGGATCAGGAACAGATACAGTACAGCGGGAGAATTGATTTTTCCGATCCGAAAGCACCGGAATTTGTCTATCCGTGCAGCAGTGCCGCCCTGCGTTTTATCGTGCAGGGCGGCGCTTTGCGGGTGGATGTGACCAACCGGAAAGACTACTGGAATAATTACCTGGGCTATGTTTTGGATGGAGAGCAGGGAAAGCTGCAGCTCGAGGGTTCGGAGGAAAAACCGATCCGCGGAATGTATACCATCGCGGAAAATCTGGAGCCGGGAGAACACAGCCTTTTGCTTTTTAAGCGGCAGGATTCCTGCCATACAATTACATTGCATGGGTTTGAAGTGGGGACAGACGAGGATGTTTCCCTGCTTGTGTGCCCGCCGAAGCCGGAGCGGAGGATCGAGGTATATGGCGATTCCGTTTCTGCCGGTGAGGTGTCAGAGGCGGTTGATTATGCGGGGAAGCCGGATCCCGAATGGCATCAGGGCGAGCTGTCGAACAGCTGGTATTCTTACGCCTGGATGACCGCGCGGAAGTTAAATGCTCAGATTCACGACATCGCGCAGGGCGGTATTTCGCTGATTGACGGAATTGGCTGGTTTGCGGGGCCGGAGTATGTCGGCATGGAAAGTGTGTACGACAAAATCCAGTACAATCCCGCGTTTGGCATTACAAAACGATGGGATTTTTCCCTTTACCGGCCGCAGGTCGTGATCATCGCGATCGGGCAGAATGACAGCAATCCGTACGATTTTATGAAGGAAGACTATGATGGAGCTCAGGCAGCACACTGGAGGGAAAGCTACGGCGCATTTGTGCGGGTACTGCGGAGCATTTACCCGGAAGCGGAGATCGTGCTGGCGACAACACTTCTGAATCATGACCCGAACTGGGATCGGTCAATCGGCGCGGTGTGTGAAAGCCTGAACGATCCGCAAGTTCATCATTTCTTATATAAAAGGAATGGACGTGGAACGCCGGGGCATATTCGTATCCCGGAGGCGGAAGAGATGGCCTCAGAGCTGGCAGAATACATCGAAACGCTTGGGATCGCGTGGTAAGGAATAAAAAATCGTGAGATAATGGCTGCTTCGCAGCCTTGCGGTCAGCGCAAAAGGAAACGACTAGTGTCGTTTCCTTCATAAAAAAAGGACAGCAGGAGAGAATAATCATGTATGAAATCAACAGAACAGCAGGAATCGTAAATGAGGGAAATGATGTGCGGCTGCAAAGTGCCATGAGGCGCGCCTGCGCAGGAGAGAAGCTGACGATAGGCTTTCTTGGCGGGTCGATTACTCAGGGTTCCCTTTCCACTACACCACAGACCTGCTACGCATATCTGGTATATTCCTGGTGGAAGGAGAATTTCCCGAAAGCAGACGTCACTTACGTGAACGCCGGGATTGGAGCAACGACCTCACAGTTTGGCGCGGCGCGTGTCGGGGAAGATTTGCTTTCTTACAAACCGGATGTCGTATTTCTTGAGTTTTCGGTCAATGACGAGAGCAATGTGCATTTTCTGGAGACTTACGAGGGACTGGTCAGAAGAGTGCTCTCCGATGAGAATGCCCCTGCTGTTGTTTTGATCCATAATGTCTGCTATGACAACGGTGCGAGTGCGCAGTTGATGCATGCGAAGGTGGGACGGCACTATGAGCTTCCGAGCGTGAGTATGCAAAGCTCGATTTATCCGGAGCTGCTTGCAGGGCGGATTGAGAATCGCGCGATCACGCCGGATGATCTGCATCCGAACGATGCGGGGCATGAGCTGGTGGCGTCTGTGATTACCTGCTATCTGGAAACCGTACGGGAAAGAATGGAGACATTCAGCGGACAGAACGAGGCGGTAAATCCATTGCCGACGCCTCTGACAGCCAATACTTATGAGCACAGCATTCGCTATAACAATAAGAATGGCATACCCGCAGAAGTGGAAGGTTTTGCGAAGGATACCCGGGAACAGAATGGCATCACCGATATCTTTAAAAATGGCTGGGAGGCTTCTGTGCAGGGCGCACATATTGTGTTTTCATTGGAAGGAACCGGTGTTTCTGTACAATTTCGCCGATCTGTGAATCAGCCAGCGCCTGTCGCAGAGATTCTTGTAGACGATGATCCGGCAACACGCATAATTCTGGATGCGAATTTCGATGAGACATGGGGGGACAAGCTGGATCTGCTGACTGTTACAGAGCATATGCCAAAAGCCGTTCATCGTGTCGAGGTTCAGCTGATTGAGACGCATGAGGATGATGTGGTGCCATTTTATCTGAATGCGATTCTTATGGCGGATTAAAATATCCGATAAAAAAGACAAAAGTCCTTGCCATACGGACATAAATGGTATAAAATAAACCACAGATTTGGTCGCCGGATGGCGGCGGATGAATCGAAAACAAATAGAGGAGGAAACAAAAATGAAAAAGTTAGCAGCAGTTGCGATGTGTGCGGCACTTTGCCTTGCCAGCGTAGCACCGGTATCAGCGGCGGACAACACCGTGAAGATTGGTGTCTTTGAGCCGGCATCAGGCGACAATGGTGCAGGCGGCAAGCAGGAGACGCTTGGTATCCAGTACGCGAACGCAGAGACTCCGACCATTGAGATTGACGGTGTGGAGTATGATGTAGAGCTGGTGATCGTGGACAATGAGTCTTCGACAGAGAAAGCTCCGACCGCAGCTTCCGAGCTGGTAAGCCAGGGTGTATCCATTGTTCTTGGCTCTTACGGCAGCGGCGTATCCATTGCGGCTTCCGATATTTTCGCTGAGGCAGGCATTCCGGTAGTCGGCGTTACCTGCACAAATCCGCAGGTGACAGAGGGCAATACTCATTACTTCCGTATCTGCTTCCTGGATCCGTTCCAGGGCACGGTCCTTGCGAACTTTGCTTCTGAGAATTTCAGCGCAACAAAGGCGTATGTGCTGACAAAGCTTGGCGATGATTATTCCGTAGGCCTTGGTTATTATTTTGAGCAGGCGTTTGAGGAGCTTGGCGGCGAAGTGATCTCCGATACATTCCCGGAGGGCACCGCAGACTTTACTTCTTATATTACGACCGCGATCAATGAAGGTGTAGACGTTATCTTTGCTCCGACTTCTACCGAGGCAGCACAGCTGATCATCGCGACCGCCGCTTCACAGGGCGTAGAGGTTCCGCTTCTGGCCGGCGATACCTGGGATTCCAACGTAATCCTGAACGCGGCAGAGGGCACAGACCTTAGCGTATATGTAACGACATTCTATCAGGAAGGCGCGAACGAAGAGTTTGATACCAACATCAAGGCGTGGATCAACGAGGACAGCACCAGACTGGCAAACAACGGCGGCGATGATACCGTAGCGGCTGTTACGGCCATGGGCTATGACGCTTACTATGTAGCGCTCGCGGCTCTGCAGAACGCAGGTTCTACCGACGCGGCAGCTGTCAATGAGGCGCTCTGGACCACGACTTACACCGGCGTAACCGGCGAGATTTCTTTCGAGTCTGAGAACGGCGACGCGAACCGTGATACCGCATACGTAAAGGTAGCAAATACCGAGACCGTAGCATGGGATTTCGTAGCGGAGCAGGGCGTACAGTAAAATTCGAAACATATCCTGCATCAGAAACTGATGCGGGACATAAGCGCAGGGAGGCTGCACACGTTGCAGCCTCTTTTACATGATGATACCAGGGTCAAAAGCTCAGGGATGGAACGCTTGCGTTCCAATTCCTGAGCTTAGGACCCGCAAAAACACGAGGAAGTAGCCATTTTGGTCGTTTTCGGCCAAAATGAGCGGATTCCGAGTGTTTTTTAGGGCGCTGGATGTCCAGGGACATCCGATTAGCGCCGACCGAAGCGAAGCGGAGATTCGAGAGCACGAAGTGCGAAGAAATCCGCAGGTATCATATGATTCAGAGGAGAGAAACTTACATGGATTTTATTAACAGAAACCTGCCTTACCTGCTGGCCGGTATCTCAGTCGGCGGACAGTACGCCCTGATCGCGATCGGATATACGATGGTGTACGGCATTTTAAGGCTGATTAATTTTGCGCACGGCGATATTTTTATGGTGGCCGCGCTGGTGCTGGTCTACGCATCGGCGTCTCTGCCGCTGTATCTGTCGATTCCGCTGACGATTGTGGCGACGGTGGCGCTGGGCTTTCTGGTGGAGCGCGTGGCGTATAAGCCGCTGCGGAGCGCGCCGCGTATGTCGGTCATGATTTCAGCAATCGGTGTTTCCTATCTGCTGCAGAACCTGGCGCTGTACGTGACTGGTGGTCTGGCACAGGTGGTGCCGTCAATTCCGGTGATTTCGGATACGATTAAGATTGGAAGTGCAACGACGAAGGTTGTGACGGTCGTGACGCCGATTCTGACGATTGTTCTGGTCCTGGTGCTGATGCAGCTGATCAACCATACCAAGATCGGTATGGCGATGCGCGCGGTGGCGGATGATTTTGAGACGAGCCGCCTGATGGGTATCAAGATCAATTCTGTTATCAGTACGACCTTTATGATCGGCTCTTTCCTGGCGGCGATCGGCGCTCTTTTGTATTTTACAAACTACCCGTCTGTGGTGCCGACCTCAGGCTCCATGCCGGGTCTGAAAGCGTTCGTGGCGGCTGTGTTTGGTGGTATTGGCTCGATCCCGGGCGCGGTGATCGGGGCGTTTATCATCGGTATCTGTGAAAACATCATCAAGGGACTTGGCTGGACAACGTTCTCAGACGCGTTTACGTTTGCCCTGCTGATCGTCGTCCTTCTTGTAAAACCGACCGGTCTGTTTGGCGAAAAAGCCACAGATAAGGTCTGAGAGGGGGCGCTTGTATGAGTAAGAAAACAAATACCATTATTTCTGCGGTGCTTCTTCTGGCGCTGTGCGCCTTTGTCTTTTTGCTGGAGCAGATTCTGCCCTCGACGCACATCGCGCTGACGGTGCTGAAAAAAAGCTGCATTTACGCGCTCGTTGCGGTATCAATGAACCTGCTGAACGGCTTTACCGGCCTCTTTTCCTTAGGACAGGCGGGCTTTATGCTGATTGGCGCGTATACATACGGTGTCCTGACGATTCCGGTCGAGGCCCGTGCGTCGGTTTATCAGTATTATGACGGCGGTCTGATTCAGTTTTCGGTACCAGTCATTGTGGGGCTTCTGGCGGCCGGTGTTGTGGCGGCGATTTTCGCCTGGCTGATCGGTTTGCCGGTGCTGCGCCTGAAAAGTGATTATCTGGCGATCGCGACTCTTGGTTTTGCCGAGATCATCCGTGCAATTTTCCAGTGGGATAAGCTGGGTGTGATCACAAATGGTTCGAACCTGCTGCGCAAGTTCCCGACCTTTAATTCCGTCCTATTCCCATTGATTGTCTGCGGCATCTGTATTGCGGTCATGGTGCTGGTAATTCATTCCTCCTATGGGCGGGCGTTCCGTGCTATACGGGACGACGAGGTCGCGGCCGAGGCGATGGGAATCAATCTGGCAAAACACAAGCGGATGTCGTTCTGTATTTCTTCCTTTTTCGCGGGAATCGGCGGCGGCCTGCTGGCGATGTATCAGACTTCGATTCAGGCGTCTACGTTTAAATCAGCGATGACCTACGAAATTCTGCTGATCGTTGTCATCGGCGGACTCGGCTCCGTGACAGGAAGCTGCCTGGCATCTTTCCTTTATATTGCCTGCTCCGAGTGGTGGCTGCGTTTTCTGGATACGGAGACCTATATCGGAAGCTTCAAGGTTCCGCTTCTGCGCAGCGGCTTCCGCAAGGTTGTGTTTGCAGTTATCGTGATGATTGTCGTGCTGTTTTACCGCAAGGGCATTATGGGTGATAAAGAATTTTCGCCTGCCCGCGTGTACAACTGGTGGAAAAAGAAACGAGGGCAAAAAGACGTCGGAAAGGAGGAGGCTGCGAAATGAGTACCGACTCCACGAAAAATATTCTCCGCGCAGAAGACATTACCATGCAGTTTGGCGGTGTCGTTGCGGTAGACAACCTCTCCCTGGAGGTAAACGAGCATGAGATTGTCGCGCTGATCGGGCCGAACGGTGCCGGAAAGACGACGGCCTTCAACTGCATCACCGGCGTGTATGAGCCGACCAACGGCCGTGTGGAATTCTGCGGACAGGAGCTTGTGGAAAGCTATCCGCACGGCAAAATGAAAAAAACGTATAAGGGTGAGAATGCCGGAAAATATTCAAAGCGTCTGGTGCAGACGCCGGATAAAATTACAAAGGCCGGCATTGCGCGGACGTTTCAGAATATCCGCCTGTTCTCGTCTATGACCGTGTTTGAAAATGTATTAATCGCGAAGCATATGCGGGCGAAACAGAATCTGTTTACTGCGACCTTTCGTCTGAATCACGCGGAGGAGCAGCGGATGCGCAAGGAAGCGCTGGAGCTTCTGGAAATGCAGAACCTGGCGCATTTAAAGGATGAAATTGCTGGTTCGCTTCCGTATGGCATTCAGCGGCGCCTGGAAATCGCGCGCGCTCTGGCGACGGAGCCGAAGCTGCTGTTGCTTGATGAACCTGCCGCGGGCATGAACCCGCAGGAAACGCAGGAGCTGACGGATTTCATCGGCCAAATCCGCGATGAATATGATATGACAATTTTTATGATTGAGCACCATATGGATCTCGTCATGCAGATTTCCGACCGCGTGTATGTGCTGGATTTCGGAAAGCTGATCACCGAGGGTACGCCGGAAGTCGTACAGAACGATCCGCGCGTCATCGAGGCATATCTGGGGGTGAGTGAAGATGCTTAAAGTACAGGATCTGAAAGTGAACTACGGCGGTATCGAAGCCGTAAAGGGAATCAGCTTTGAGGTGCCCGAAAACAGCATCGTCACGCTGATCGGCGCAAACGGCGCGGGCAAATCCACTACACTGCGCTCCATCGTATCCCTGGAAAAACCGGCTTCCGGTACGATTACCTTCAACGGTGAAAATATCACCGGACAGGATACGGACGTCATCGTATCGAAGGGAATCACGCTGGTGCCGGAGGGCCGTAAGATTTTTCCGGATCTGACAGTGCTGGAAAACCTGAAAATCGGCGCTTATATGCGAAAAGATGATCTGAGTGCCGATCTGGAATGGGTATATAGTCTGTTCCCGCGCCTGAAAGAGCGCAGCTGGCAGGCCGGCGGTACGCTTTCCGGAGGCGAACAGCAGATGCTGGCTGTAGCGCGCGCCCTGATGAGCCGTCCGAAGCTGCTGATGATGGATGAACCGTCACTGGGCCTGGCGCCGCTGATCGTGCAGGAGATTTTCAACATCATCCGGCAGATTCATAAAGAGGGTGTGACCATCCTGTTGATCGAGCAGAACGCAAACATGGCGCTGCGCACCGCCGACATCGGCTACGTGATGGAGACCGGCCGTATCACCATGACTGGCAGCGGAGCAAGCCTGCTTGCGGATGAGAAAGTCCGGGCGGCTTATCTGGGAAAATAAGCTGAAAAGAAAGCCAGGGGAGAAAATCCTCTGGCTTTTTCATCCAATAGGAAAATTCTCCGAACTTTCCTATTGGACAAAAATACCAGTTCTTTTTGTCATGTTTTAAAGTTCATTATAATTGAACATCTGCCTCAAATAGATGCGTATGATAACATTTTCAGAAAATTAGTCGTGACAAACCCATAATGCATGTACTATAGTAAAATATATTGATTTTTATTTTGTAAAACAAAGATGCCAATCCGTAATTGCGATTTTGACGACAGAGAAGAAGAAACATTAAAAAGTTCCAACGCATTTCTTTGAAATTATCAGAATTTTTGCACGAAGCGGAGCGGATACGGTGTCAGGAAAAAGAAAGGAGAACAAATGAGCAGACTGAGTATTATCACGAGCAACAAAGCCCAGACTACGGTGGAGTCGCTCTACAAGGATCTGGAACGGCGGATCAGCGCGAGCCCTCCTGGGCTTTGTCCGGTGGATCTGGCGTCTTCGTTTCTGAAGCTGTGCCACTCGCAGTCTTGCGGAAAGTGTGTGCCATGCCGGATTGGACTGGGACAGCTGCAGGATTTGCTTGAAATGGTGCTGGACGGCGAGGGAACGCTGGAGACCATTGACCTGATTGAGAAGACGGCAAAGAATATTTTTTACTCGGCGGACTGCGCGATCGGCTACGAGGCGGCGAACATGGTCTTAAAAGGGCTGCGCGGCTTCCGTGATGATTTTGAAGAGCATGTGCTGTGCCACCGCTGTAAGTGCGAGCTGTATCAGCCAGTACCCTGCGTATCACAGTGCCCGGCAGGCGTGGATATTCCGGGATACGTGGCCCTGGTCGCGGAAGGACGTTACGGCGACGCGGTTCGTCTGATCCGCAAGGACAACCCGCTGCCTGCGGTCTGCGGGCTGATCTGCGAGCATCCGTGCGAGGTGCGCTGCCGCAGAACCCTGATTGACGATCCGGTAAATATCCGCGGGCTGAAACGGTTTGCGGTAGACCATGCGGGTGATGTGCCGCTTCCGGTACCGGCGGCTCCGACCGGGAAAAAGGTCGCTGTGATTGGCGGCGGCCCAGGCGGGCTCAGTGCAGCCTATTACCTGACTCTGATGGGGCATCAGGTGACGATTTTTGAACAGCGGAAGAAGCTCGGCGGCATGCTCCGTTATGGGATTCCCAATTATCGTCTGCCCAGAGAAGAGCTTGACCGGGAGATTGAGCAGATTCTGAGCCTGGGGATTACGGTGCAGACAGGTGTGACGGTTGGCGAATCTCCGAGTATTGTGGATCTGAGAAAAGAATACGACGCGGTCTATATCGCCATCGGCGCGCATACCGACCGCAAGATTGGTATCGAGGGCGAGGATGCGAAGGGTGTGATTTCCGCCGTGGAGCTGCTCCGTGGGATTGGCGACGGCGAGATGCCGGACTTTACCGGAAAGAGCATTGTCGTCATCGGCGGTGGAAATGTGGCGATGGATGTGGCTCGCTCGGCGGTTCGGCTCGGCGCGGAACGCGTGCGCATCGCCTACCGCAGAAGATCGGTGGACATGACTGCGATGCCGGAGGAAGTCGAGGGAGCGGTAGAAGAGGGCTGCGAGCTTCTTGATCTGCACGCGCCGCTTCGCATTGAAAAGGATGCGGAAGGCAATGTGGCGGCTCTCTGGGTACAGCCGCAGATCATCGGCCCGATGAAAAACGGGCGGCCGACGCCGGAGAATTCCTCAGAGGAGGAAGTGCGTCTCGCCTGTGATATCGTTCTGGTAGCGATAGGCCAGGGCATTGATTCCAGACTCTTCGAAAAACAGGGAATTCCGGTGAAGCGCGGCGTGATTGACGCCCTGAACTGGAGCGGTGTGAATGCGAAAGACATTACTGGCGTATTTGCGGGCGGTGACTGTGTGACCGGCCCGGCGACCGTGATCCGTGCGATCGCGGCAGGCAAAGTCGCGGCGGCGAACATTGATGAGTTCCTTGGATATCAGCACCTGATTTCCGTGGATGTAGAGCTTCCGCAGGTACGGTTGGACGACCGGAAGAACTGCGCGCGGATCAATATGAAAGAGCGCCAGGCAGCAGACCGGGCGAAGGATTTTGAACTGGTTGAATGCGGCATGACCTGTGAGGAGGCCAATCAGGAAGCGAGACGGTGCCTGCGGTGCGACCATTTTGGATATGGATCTTTTAAGGGAGGGAGGACCGAGCAATGGTAAATGTGACAATCAATGGAAAACAGTACAAAGTAGAAGAAGGCTCTACGATTCTGGATGCCGCTGCATCGGTTGGTATCTACATTCCTACCCTCTGTTACTTAAAAGACATCAATAACATCGGAGCCTGCCGTGTCTGTATGGTGGAGGTCGAAGGATGTGCGAAGCTGGTAGCGGCCTGTAACAACAAGGTCTGGGATGGCATGGTGATACATACGAACAGCCCCCGGGTGCGTGAGAGCCGCAAAAATACGGTGGAGCTGATTCTTTCTCAGCACGACGGCGAGTGTTCGACCTGCGTCCGCAGCGGAAACTGTAAGCTGCAGACCATTGCCAACGATCTGGGAATTGTAGATCTGCCGTTCCGGAAAAAAGTGGCAAAAGCGGAATGGCCGATGAAATTCCCGCTGATTCGTGATGAAGGAAAATGCATTAAGTGCATGCGCTGTGTGCAGATCTGCGACAAGGTTCAGGGTCTGAACATCTGGGATGTCTCCGGCACTGGCTCTCGCACCACAGTAGATGTTTCCCGGAACCGGATGATCAAGGAGTCCGACTGCGCCCTCTGCGGTCAGTGCATCACACACTGCCCGGTCGGTGCGCTGCGTGAGCGGGACGACATTGACAAGGTTCTGGACGCGCTGGCGGATCCGGAGAAAATCACCGTTGTGCAGGTGGCTCCCGCTGTGCGCGCGGCCTGGGGAGAACCATTTGGC
Source organism: Lachnospiraceae bacterium (assembly GCA_021205755.1). GTDB lineage: Bacteria > Bacillota > Clostridia > Lachnospirales > Lachnospiraceae > Choladousia. Next base: position 30,422 of record JAJPWX010000042.1, read on the forward strand.
CTCTCCAGAGAATTTGCCACAGTAAAACGCCTGGTGGCCGCCCTGCGGCAGATGGGCTTTGACTATATCTTTGATACGAACTTCAGCGCCGACCTGACAATTATGGAAGAGGGAAGCGAGTTCCTTGAAAAATTAAAGAGGAGCGCTGCAAACAATGAGGTTCGGGAAAGTACGCACGATGCAGCTTTACACTTGTCTGACTTAACAGAGAATCCAGACGGAACGAACGATTTGTCATACGAAGCGAGTATTCAGCAGGCGTCTGAGAAATTCCCACTCTTTACCTCCTGCTGTCCGGGCTGGGTGCGTTTCCTGAAATCGCAGTATCCGGACATGGTAGATCAGCTCTCTACTGCGAAATCTCCGCAGCAGATGTTTGGCGCGGTGGCGAAATCCTACTATGCGCAGCTTCTGGGCGTAGACCCTTCGAAGATTTACTGTGTTTCCATTATGCCCTGTCTTGCGAAAAAGCATGAGTGCGCGATACCGGGTATGGATGATGGAGCGCAGGTAAGCCGGGAAGACAGAGAAAAGGATCTTTTGACCCAGTCCGGTGGAAGAACGGATGCGTTTGGAAAACCGGAGCAAAGGGATCAGATGGAGCAGACGTCCGTTCCGGATGTTGACGTGGTACTGACCACCCGAGAGGTAGACCGTCTGATCCGCGCGGAGCAGATTCGTCCCGCGCTTCTTCCGGAAGAGGAGTTTGATATGCCGCTTGGAGTCGGCTCCGGCGCGGGCGTCATCTTCGGCGCAACCGGCGGCGTAATGGAAGCCGCTCTGCGCAGCGCTTACTATCTGGTGACCGGTAGGAATCCCGATCCGGACGCGTTCAAAAAGGTAAGAGGAAATAAAGGCTGGAAGGAAGCAGAGTTTAACCTTGCCGGAACTCAGCTGAAGGTCGCTGTGGTGAGCGGTCTTGGCAACACCCGAAAACTGATCGAAGCCCTCCGCAGAGGCGAAGTGAGCTATCATTTTGTCGAAGTCATGGCCTGCCCCGGCGGCTGTGCCGGCGGCGGCGGTCAGCCGATCAGGGACGGCGAAGAGTTGGCAGAGGAGCGCGGAGAAGTGCTGTATGCGCTTGACAAAGGAAATCAGCTGCGTTATTCGCATGAGAACCCGGCCGTAAAGCAGTGTTATCAGGACTATCTCGGAGCGCCGCTCTCGCATAAGGCGCATGAGCTGCTGCACACGGATCACCATGCGTGGAAAATGCCTGGGGAAGAGTAGAAATGAAAAAACTGCGGAACCTGTGATCAGGAACCGCAGTTTTCTATGTACTTGACAATGTAAGAAAATATCAATTGGTTATTATCTTTTATGTCATTGCGATGCAGTAGAAAATGCTGCGTGGTAAATGGCTTAACACGTAGTGGTGCAGTGAGAAATACTGCACAATGATTTACTGTACAATGATTTACTGTACAAATCTCCGCAGACGGTTTGATAACACAAATGCCAGCGCGATTTTCAGCAGATCCGGAATGATGAACGGGAAAACACACCATCCAAGTACCGTCAGCAGGCCAACTGCTCCAGTCTGGCTGGTGTAGACGACCATAAACCATACCGTACCGAACGCATAGCAGACAATCAGGCCGACGACCATCGAAAAAATCTGTACCGGCGCACTCTTTCCTAAAGTCTTCTCAATCAGCCACATCGAGAGTGCGGAAAAGAAAAATCCGATGATATATCCGCCGGCCGTGCTTCCAAGCAGGGAACCAAGCCCGCCCGAGAAGCCTGCGAAAACCGGAAGCCCGATCGCCCCGAGCAAGATATAGACCAGAACCGCCAGAGTTCCTCTTTTCCCGCCTAAAATACCGACTGCGATAAAGACGCCGAACGTCTGCATGGTAAACGGCACCGTAGCCGGAATTGAAATCCACGAGCAGATGGCCATCAGCGCCGCGAAGAAAGCGATGTAAACCATGTCGATAGTCCGCAGGCCGGTCTGTTTGTTTTGTGTTGTTGTCATTGATGTCATAATTGTCTCCCTTCTCGTTTAAAACAGAGCATTTGCGGCAGGTCTTCTGCCAGGTGCTAATTTATCACGGGAAAAAATAATTGTCAACCGAAACATTAAAAAAGTTGACAATAAAGAGTAAACAGAAATAGAAGAACTGCTAAAAGAAAATGTTGGAATACAATAACAGCCCCGAATAGAACACTCGGGGCTGTCTAAAAATAAGCTGATGACGAGAATCGAACTCGTGACCTCCTCACTACCAATGAGGTGCGCTACCGACTGTGCCACATCAGCACGTAGCTGTTCGCTACGGTTTGTTATTCTAGCATAACTTTTTGGCATTGTCAAATAAAATGTTTGTTTTTCTGGAAAAAAATTAAGTGAAAAGTTATGCAAACTAAGATTGTACAGAATGATCTCGACAAAGCCAGAGCCGGTTTTACTGCTCCATCTGCCTCCCCATGAATCCTGCGGCGCATTTGGCAAGGATCTGCTCGGTTTCGCCCATGCGGTGGTTCATGTCGCGGCCGCGCAGGATGACGGAGCCGATGACATCGCCTTCGCAGAGAATGGGGCTGATGGCCTGGGGGAGAGTCTCGCCGACATCTTCGCTGGTGATCTTGATGTGTTTTTTGGAATTTTGATCGGTGCTGATATATTCGCGGTCGCTCATGACTTCTTCGAGCTGTCCGGTGACTGGAGCTCCGATGCTGTCTTTGCGGATGCCGCCGGCCGCGGCAATGACTTGGTCACGGTCGGTAATGCAGACGCTGTGGCCGGAGGCGGAAGCGAGCGCTTCTGCGTATTCTTTTGCAAAGCTGCCAAGTTCTCCGATAGGAGAGTATTTTTTGAGAATGATTTCTCCTTCCCGATCGGTAAATATTTCCAGCGGGTCGCTCTCACGGATGCGCAGAGTGCGGCGGATTTCCTTTGGGATTACTACGCGGCCCAGGTCGTCAATTCTTCTTACAATTCCGGTTGCTTTCATGTTGTATTTTTCCTCCGTCTTCGTTGTATATTTGTAACTATAAAAACAGTTACGCGTATTTTATATTGAGTGGTATAAACTCTATTATCTGTAAATTATGGGACTTTATTCAAAAATCTATTTGAATCTATCTGCGTTTGTGGTAAACTGTCTGGGAGAGGTTGATTTTGGATAACGTGATATTTCCGGCTGGATTTAAAGTGCAGATACGGCGCGGACCCAGCCGGGTTCAAATTCGCCTGATGACTGGCGCTAAACGTGGTCTGGCGCTTGAAAACCTGAGAGAAAAGAGGGATTGATATGCACTGGAAAAAAATGTCGGCTTGGAAACGGACGGTTTTGGCGGGGACGATGGCTTTTGCTTTGACGGCATCTTCCCTGGCTGTGCCGGGCGGCACTTGGATGGCCTCGGCGGAGGAGACAACGGCTGGAACAGTCTCGGAAGATACGGGAACTTCCACTTCGGACGACCAGGCAGTTGTGGAGCATGAGACGGGTTCTGCTGTGGAACCCAGCGCGGTTGTGGAGCACGAGACGGGTTCGGTCTCTGATGCATCCGCTGTGACGGAGTCGGAAACGGGAGCGTCCGGACAGACATCATCGTCTGCGGATACGCAGACAGACGCCAATACGGAGACGGATTCCGGCACGGATTCGAATGCCCAGACAGATGCGTCGACCTCTCAGAGTGAGACAACTGCGAGCACACAGTCAGAGACGACAGCAACGACTACCTCGAATACAAATACGCAGTCAGATACGGATGACGCAGATACAGAGGAAGCCGGAGAGACGGAGGAAGCGGCAGATACGGCGGAGATTGATCCGGTAGAGGCGGACATTGCGGTAGACCGAATTGACCTGCCGGAGGATTTTATGGAGGGCGTGGATATCTCATCCTATGCCTCTCTGATCGATAGTGGTGTGACGTTCTACGATTTTGACGGGAATGAACTGGATGAGGTTGGCTTTTTTGAGTTGCTTGCGGATTGCGGCATAAATTATGTGCGCATCCGCGTCTGGAATGATCCTTATGACTCGGAAGGCAACAGCTACGGCGGCGGCAACTGTGATGTGGACACGGCGATCCGCATCGGCCAGTGGGCGACGGAAGCCGGCCTGAAGGTAGCGATTGATTTTCATTACTCTGATTTCTGGGCAGATCCGGGTAAGCAGTACGCGCCAAAGGCTTGGGCGGATATGACGCTGGAGGAGAAGACAGAAGCACTGGAGAGCTGGACGAAGGAAAGTCTGACGGCGATTCTGGAGGCTGGCGTAGACGTAGGGATGGTGCAGATCGGCAATGAGACGACGACTGGTATGGCGGGTGAGACCGACTGGTCGAATATGTGCAAGCTGTTTTCCGCAGGCAGCGCGGCGGTACGGGCTGTGTCGGCGGAATATGGGCAGGAAATTCTTGTTGCGCTGCATTTTACAAATCCGGAAAGCGGGAAATATGCGACTTTCGCACAGATTCTGTATCAGAATGGGGTAGATTATGATGTGTTTGCCTCATCCTATTACCCATACTGGCACGGGACGCTGGAAAATCTGACCGAGACTCTTTCCGCGATTGCGGAAAAATATGATAAGTATGTGATAGTGGCCGAGACATCCTGGGCTTATACGCTTGAGGACGGCGACGGATCCGGAAATACCGTGGCTGAGGGAAGCAATGATACGGCCTACGGAGATCTGGTTTATTATGATTTTTCCGTACAGGGACAAGCGGATGAGATCAGCGCGGTGATTTCCGCGATGGCGGACACGACGAATGGAATTGGTGTTTTTTACTGGGAACCGGCCTGGATTCCGGTACAGGTATATAACGCAGATTCTGCAGAAGCAGAGACGATACTGAGTGAGAATCAGGAGATCTGGGAGACGTATGGTTCCGGCTGGGCGTCCTCCTACGCGGCAGAATACGATCCGGATGACGCGGGGGTTTATTACGGCGGCTCGGCGGTTGACAATCAGGCTTTGTTTAACTTCCAGGGGCATCCGCTGGAGTCCTTGAAGACATTCAGCTATGTAAAGACCGGGACGACGGCAGAGCGTACCGTTATAGAGACGGAAGCTGAGACGGAAACAGAATTTCTGGATACGGTTGAAAATCTTCTGGTAAACGGAGATTTTGAAGACGGGAATACTGGATGGACTGTTACCGGCACTGGCGGCGGAATCAAAGATACGGAGACTTCCAATGTCTGGGATGGCTCCTGGTGCCTGCATTTTTGGAGTGATTCAGATTTTGCGTTTGACGCTATTCAGGAAGTGACCCTGGAGCCTGGCGCGTATACGCTGACGGTGTATGTGCAGGGTGGCGATGCTGCGGAAGGGGACACCTTTACTATGTTTATCCAGATTGGAGATGCGATGGTGACGGAGGATGTTTCCCTGAATGGCTGGAGAGTATGGTCAACTCCGACGATCGAAAATATTGTAATTACCGAGACGACCACGGTTATCGTAGGCTGCAGTGTAGTCGCAAGCTCCGGCTGCTGGGGCGCATGGGATAATTTCGTCCTTTATCGGATTGACTGAGAAATAGTATCGCAGTAATGTAAAACAGACCGCTGTTTTTCCGGGCAGATCGGAAGATGATGCTTCTGAACCGGAAAACAGCAGTCTGTTTTTTTGATGCGCAGGGCCGCGCGGGGAATATTTCTAGCGCGGCCGATGTGGACGAGCAGGAGCCGACGAACCGCCTCCTGCTCGATCAATTTCGCGTACGAAGTAATCGCTGGAATACAGGACATACTGACGCTTCAAGGTTCGTCCTTAGTGCGCGAGCGAAGCGCGTCCCATCTGTTCCAGTAGCTCGCTCTTGATCGTGTAGAGCTTATCTGAGAGATCGACGTAGACATCGTGTGGATTGGTCAGGCGGCGGGTCTCCGGCCAAAGCGTTTCTTTTTCGCGTGTGCAGTAATCGCGGATATCCATAACGGCCGGTGAGGTATAAACGCATTTTCCTCCGCGGAATACCGGAACAAGCATTTCACGAATCGTATAGCTTCCACCTTTAATCTTTGTCTTCTTCCAGGTCTCAATCGGATCAAAGATGATCAGGTCTTTTTCAACGTCATATTCTTCATCTTCCAGGCAGATCAGATCGGCGCGGATTTTACCGGTTGCCTTGTCGTAAATACGCAAAATCTTCTTGTTTCCCGGATTTGTGATTTTATCCGTATTCTCGGACAGCTTGATCTTCGGAATAAATGTGCCGGTGGCAGGGTCAAGGACGGCCGCGAGCTTGTATACGCCTCCGAAAGCAGGGCAGTCTTTCGAGGTAATCATATTGGTGCCGACGCCCCAGGAGGTGATCGCCGCGCCCTGTGTTTTCAGGCTGCTGATCAGGTACTCATCGAGGTCGCTGGAGGCAGAGATAATTGCGTCTTCAAAACCAGCCGCATCGAGCATTGCGCGCGCCTGCTTGGACATATAAGCCAGATCTCCACTGTCAAGACGGATGCCGTAGCCTTTCAATTCCTTCCCAGCGTCGCGCATTTCCTGAAAGACGCGGATCGCGTTCGGTACGCCGGAGCGCAGGGTATCATAGGTATCCACCAGCAGCAGGCAGGCGTCCGGATATAATTCAGAATATTTTTTGAAAGCGGTATATTCATCCGGGAAGCTCATGATCCAGCTGTGCGCGTGCGTCCCTTTTACCGGCACATCAAACAACTGGCCGGCCAGTACATTCGAGGTGCCGACACAACCGGCAATCATGGCCGCCCGCGCACCGTATACTCCGGCATCCGGTCCCTGTGCGCGCCGCAGGCCAAATTCCATAATCCCGTCTCCGCGCGCGGCCTGTACCACGCGTGCAGATTTGGTCGCAATCAGGCTCTGGTGGTTCAGGATCGTCAGGATTGCCGTTTCCACGAGCTGCGCCTGCATGATCGGGGCGATTACTTTCAGCATCGGTTCGTGAGGAAACATGACAGAGCCCTCCGGAATCGCCCAGATATCGCCGTCAAAGTGGAAATCCTCCAGATACTTCAGAAAAGGCTCGTGGAATATGCCTAGTCCTCTCAGATAGGAAATGTCCTCCTGCGAAAAATGCAGATTTTCAATATAATCAATCACCTGGTCAAGTCCGGCGGCAATCGCGTAGCCATTGCCGCACGGGTTGTTCCGGTAAAAGGCGTCAAAAATGACGGTCTCGGTGGAATTTGACTCATAATATCCCTGCATCATTGTCAGTTCATAAAGGTCAGTCAATAAGGTCAGATTTAAAGTACTCATAGTTATGCTCCTTTGCATTTGGTAAGAAAATGAGCGTCAAATGTTCGGTTAGACTATACCACATTTTTTTTAAAAGAAAAGAGGGAGAAGAAAGAAAAATAAAAAAAGCTGAAGTGAAAAGTTTATTTCCACACCAAAATTTGTGATTTTCCGGTGGATTTCACTCTTTCAGGGATTAAAAGCACAGTCAAGGAGTAAAACTTCATTCCATTTACGCCATCATTTACCCAGTAGAATTGGGTAGGCCATATGGTGTAAGACTGATTTCCACTAGGTTTTTGCTGCGAACGCCGGAAATACAAGTGGAATTTTGAGTAAGACTGAATTCCACTTGTACCCCCGAGTTGTGGAATTTAAATTTTCATTTCACTAAAAATAAAAAAAATGAAAAAAGGGCTTGCAATCTTCGAAAACATCGGTTATAATGTCCCTTGCGTGTGAGAGATAGTGGTTTTTACAGGCTGTCCGAAATAAAAGATTAGATATAGGGCTATCGCCAAACGGTAAGGCAACGGACTCTGACTCCGTCATTTCCAGGTTCGAATCCTGGTAGCCCTGCTTAGACACTCATATCCGAACCCATTGGATGTGAGTGTTTTTTATTTGCCAGAAAATATGCTTGACAAAATAAACATACAGGTGTATGTTATAAGCATAAACATACAAAAGTAGGTGATGCGCTATGAACATATCGATTTTGCCGGACGCGGAGCTTCGCATTATGCAGACGATCTGGGAAGGTGAGACGCCGATCAGTACGGTGGAGCTGCAAAAGAAGCTGGAAGAGGAACGGCCGTGGAATCTCTCGGCGCTGCAGACGCAGCTGGGACGGCTGGTGAAAAAAGGATTTTTACAGACAGAGCTGGAGGGACGGAGCCGATGCTATTCGCCGCTGATATCGGAGCAGGAGTATCTGCAGCAGGACAGCAGACATTATCTGAAAAAATGGAAGGGCGGCTCGATTACGGATTTTGTAGCGACCCTGTATGATGGCAAGACTATAGGAAAGAAGGATTTAGAGGAACTGCAGCTGTTGATAGAGCGGATTAACAGGGAATAGGTGCTATCTGGCTCGCACCTGCAGAGGTATAATAATGCGGATACTGTCAGGGCGGGACTCGCAGTGAGATGGCTGATTCAGGGAATAAAGGAGTACCATGGTTGCTCAATATGAGGACTATGGGCGGGAGGAAAATGTATGAGGACGGTTTTTTTGAATTATCTGGTTGTCGGTATCTGTATGATTCCGGTGATCATAGTCGCGCTATTGGCGCTTCCGCGCCTGTCGGCGGGATTCCGGGCGCGGCTTCCCTATCTGGTTTTTCTGATTCTGGCAGTGCGGCTTTTGCTGCCGTGGAATGCTACGCTTCCGGGAGGGCTATCCTGGGATGTTAAGCTGGAAGAGACGACGGTCACATTGCCGGCGCTTTCTTTCTTCTCGAAAGGGACGGGAACGGATGCTGCGGACACGCGGGCCTTGGCCGGTGGCACAGCGGGAGATGCCTCATCGGACACTGCGTCTGCGGGGAGCAAGGTTTCATCTGGGGAAGGAGACAAAGCGGACAGCGGCAGTCATAGCAGTGCCGCTGCAGAAGCCGATGTGCTGACTCTGACAGATGGAATCGGCAGTGAGGCGAGCGGCTCTTCTGGAATCTATTCTGCCGCAGAAGAAGATGGTATGCCGGAAGCGGACAAGCGGACGGGCATGGAGGTGCCGGTTTTATCGATTTTGATGACGGTCTGGATATTGGGCATGTTGTTTTTCCTGTTTCGTTATATCGTGAGCGGCTTTCGTCTGGGCAGAGGGCTGAGGCGGTGGAAGAGGCGGCCGGGTGAGGCGGTTCTTCAATGCTATCAGGCAATGACAGAAGCAGATAAAAAAGCGCCGGAGCTTTGGGTCTGTCCGATCCTTACGACTCCGATGGTGGCGGGTCTCTTTTCTCCTGCAATTTATCTTCCACATGAGAATTATAGCAGCGGGGAGCTGGAGATGATCTTTACGCATGAGCGGACGCATCTTGAGCGGCGGGATATCTGGTACAAGCTGGCGCTGTTCGCGGCGCGGACGGTTCACTGGATGAACCCGTTTGTATGGAAAATGACAAAAAGCGCCATGGCGAATCTGGAGGTTTCCTGTGACGGAGATGTGGTAGCCCAAAAGGATGCGCAGTACAGGAAAGCATACGGAGAGATGCTGCTGCGGGAGGCGACCGGTGAGCTGAGATTTCAAAATGCACTGACAACCTGTTTTTCGGATGAAAAAACAGCCTTAAAGAATCGACTGGAGGAGGTGTCAAACATGAAGAAGAGAAGAAACGGTACACCCTTTGTGGCAGTGGCGCTGGTGATCGCGGTTCTGGCTGGAAGCGGATTTTCCTTTGAAAGCGCGGAAGGGATGGAAGAAGCAAATACTAATACAGAAGATAATTCTGAAATCAACACGGAGGATTCTTCGGTGAAAACAGATATTCTGGATGCGGATGGGAATGCGTATTCCTGTGATCAGATTCCTCTTCTGGACGACCAACTGAGCTGGGGGATGACAAAAGAAGAAGCGGTCGAGGTATTAGGCACTCCGACATCCGCGGAGGAATCGGAGTATGGAGTGACATATACCTGGGAGTATGAGGATGCACTGGAATCAGGTCTGGGCGACTGCTCGCAGTTGGTGCTTTATATCGGTGAAAATAATCTGACAAACGAAGCTGGTGCTGTTTTTTCACAGGGATTAATGAATGTGAGCCTGACGGTTGACGGGACGGCAAAGGAGACGATCCTTGAAAGCCTGGAATCCGTTTACGGCACGTTTTCGGAGGAAAGCGGAAGTACAGCCCTGGAGAGCCAGTTAAAGGATTCTCTTCCGGATTATTTTAATGAGTATTATTTCTGTGACGGGTGGAGCGTGGAAACGCTGGACGAAGAGGAATATGCGCTGCTTGCGGAGATTCAGGAAGCGACAAGCGAGTGGATGGGCCTGAAGCGGCCGGTGGGGGAAGGAGCGGTTTTGGCAGATATCACTCTTTCCGGTACCGTGTCTGATGAGCCATACAGCTGCACGGTGACGATTGCGGCGGACTATCTGACGATGCTGCGGGGCGGCCTTTGAATCCAGACGGATGCCGTTATAGGTCACACCTGTAGTGACTGAAAAAGGTGGTTTTGGCTATGGTGTGACCTGTAACTGTGCGGACGTATTTACAGTGAGTCAGGGACGTTGCTTTGGGGTATTGAGAGGGGATTCCATTATGGAAGAGACTGGGAAGAAAAGGTATACGATCGACGATGTCGCGCGGGAGCTTGGGATCAGCAAGACGACGGTTTCCCGGGCGATTTCCGGGAAGGGGCGGATCAGCCAGGCGACGAGGGAAAAGGTGCTCGCCTGTGTTGAGCGCAATGATTATCGTCCGAATGTGGTCGCACAGGGGCTGGCGCAGCGCCGAACCTACAATATCGGCCTGCTGCTGCTGACGGATTATACGGATATTGATTTTCCATTTTTTAAGGAGTGTATGAGCGGAATCTGTGCGAAAGCTGCACAGCACAATTATGATATCATCATCTCGATGATTGATGGGAAGGATTTTACGCAGCTGCAGCGTCTGATTGCGAACCGTAAGGTGGACGGTGTGATTGTGACGCGCGTTCTGGTGAATTCGAGCGTGCGGCATTATCTGAAGGAAAAGAATGTTCCGTTTGTGGCGATCGGGACGCCGGACGTGGAAGAGCCGGGACTGGTCTGGATAGACAATCAGAACCGGGAGGGCAGCCGGGAACTGACGGGGATTTTACTGATGAAAGGACTCCGCCACCTCGCTCTTTTGGGCGGCAGCCGGGCACATCTGGTGACCAAAAGCCGTCTGCAGGGCTATGAGGACGCGCATGGCGATTACCGTGTACATCTGGACGATTCTCTGGTTTTCATGGAAATGGATAGCTATGCAAAGGTTGCAAAAGCGGCAGATCAGATCTTGGAATCCGGAGCGGATGGCATTGTCTGTATGGACGACATTATTACAAACATGCTGCTTGGCTGCCTGCGTGAGCGCAGGGTAGAAATCCCGCGGGATATTCGGGTGGCAAGCCTCTATGACAGTGCTTTGCTAGAATATTATATTCCTGCGGTCACCAGTCTGCATTTTAATACGAAGAGCCTGGGAATGAATGCCTGCCAGCTTTTATTAGAGCAGCTGGGGGAAAAGGTGGACGGAGAATTTGTGCCGCTGAATTATCAGGTGATTTTGCGTGAATCAACGAAATAAAGACAGGATGAAGCCCCGGAGTTTTTTGCTTTCCGGGGCTTCTTGTGTAAAATCATTACTTCTTGTGGAAAATAAAACCATGTAATCACAGGACTTGCAAATCAAATTGGTTACGCCCACCCAGTAAAATTCAGCACAGTATAATTTGTTGTGCCGCCCAGCCGGAATTGCATCGGGGAAGCTTCCTTCCGCGCGGTTGTTTTGCAGACAGCAGATGCCTTTCGCTGCTTTTTGCAGCTTTGGAGAGGGGCTGCTTCCACCCAGGAAGGCTCAACAAAAGAGAGATTGGAGTGTACATAAAAGGAATCTAGCCCCACGCCCTGTGCGCCGCCAATGTCATTGACCGCATCGTTTCCAATGAAGAGAGAGCGGCTAAAATCAATGCCAAATTGTTCGATCAGCTGCTGAAAGAAGAACGGGTTTGGTTTGCCCACGCCGTAGTCGGAGGAAATCAGGATGCCGTCAAAATGGCGTTCAAGGTCCAGCAGGCAAAGCTCGTATTGGGTAAAAATGCGCTGTGCGTTCGAGAGCAGCCAGACCTTTTTTCCATTCGCCCGCAGCCGTTCCAGCATCGGGATGGTTCCGTCATACAGGCGGATATACTCTGTGGATAACACACGGAAAAACTGGCCGGTATGGACGGCGAGTTCACGGGAGGCAGTCACACCTTTCCGGCTGTAAAGTGCCTGTATAACGCACGTGAGATCAATTTCTGGATTAGCTTCATAGCCCTGTGCGGCGCGGCCTGTGTTTTCTGCTGCTTCCTGCCGATACTGTTCCGTCAGCGCATTCCATGTCATACGCAGTTCATCCGGTGTATATCGCGCACCGTAATATCCATAGAAAAAACGCATCTTTTCCCATAGTTCAGGGAGATTCTCGTCTGTATGGATGTCCACCAGAGTCCCGTATAAGTCAAAAATATAGTTTTCGTAGGTGAGTGGAAGCTGTGTTTTCAATCCATTTTCCCTCTTTACAATCCATATTAATAAAAAGTTAATAAACACAAATAAAAAAGAAACTGACATAAATGCAAAAAGGTATTAAAATGAATTCACCACCTCTTAAAGCTGGCTGTTTGCTGAATCCTTAAGCTGAATTCACTCCGGTCGGTGAGCAAACCGTGCTTTCCAGTGAGTTTATAGCTGGCGGTTTGCTTCGGTTACCTCACTGTAAAAGAGGGAGAAACCCCAGAGACCACACCTCTCTGGGGTTTCGTTTTGACAAACATAAATTCATTTCGTTTTGTACTATATCATATAAAGAAGGAATTTGCAAGCAGTATTTTCGCAGCCTGTGAAACGGTAGTCAACGGAATAGGATGAAAAAACAGAGCAAAAACCTGAAAAGCCGAATAAAATAAGATGCGCAATCGGTTGCGCACCAAAAAAGACAACAGGAAAAAGAATGTGCAAATTGCATAAAAAAATAAATCAAATACTGTACAATTAGTATAGTTGACATGAAGAAACAGATAAGGTATACTGTTAACATGGTCAAACGGTTGCGCAACGGTTGCGCAACAAAATCGCGGATTGCAGGAAGTGAGATAAGCTTTCCGGAGCGATGCTCCAACGCGAAGCGTTTTCAGCATGCGGCGGGATCAACTGCTGAGAGGAGCGTTTCCAGAGGCAGTCCGTGGTACGGCAGATCGAGAGCATGGTTTGCCGTATACCTATTATGTCTATAAGGAGGACAATCATTATGAACAGAATATCCAGAAGAGAGTTTTTACGCGGTTCTGCCGCAAGTCTTGCTACACTGGCGCTTACGGGCGCTATGACAGGGGTTGTTTCCGCTGATGAGATCGAGTACGGCGAAGGCACCATTACGATCTGGGTGGCAGATGAAGTTACAGAGTTTACAAAGACGAAGGCAGAGGAATTCCTCGCTTCCAATGAGAACTATTCCGGTTACACCGTAAGCGTTGAGTCTGTAGGTGAAGGCGATGCGGCGAGCAACATGATCACGGACGTAGAGGCTGGTGCTGATATCTACGGATTCGCACAGGATCAGATGGCGCGTCTGGTGAGTGCGGGCGCTCTGATGGAGCTGACCGGCGATTACGCTACATTTGTTGCTGAGAACAATGACTCTGGCGCAGCTTCTGCTGCAATGTCCGGTGAGTCCACCTATGCGTTCCCGCTGACTTCTGATAACGGTTATTTCCTGTACTATGACAGCACCGTGATCACGGATCCGACGACTCTGGAGCAGATCCTTGCAGACTGCGAAGCGGCAGGCAAGGGCTTCTATATGGAGATCAACAGTGGCTGGTATCAGCCGGCATTCTTCTTCGGCACTGGCTGCACGGCTACTTATGAGTCCGATGAGACGGGCGCGTTTGTAGGCTCTGATATTACCTATGCTACAGACGAAGGCGTTGTAGCTTTCAAGAAGATTATTGAACTGGCTGGTTCAAGTGCTTTCTATAATGGCTCTTCCGTAGGTGATGCGACGAATGCGGCGGCTGTTGTCAGCGGTACATGGGATTCCTCCGCAGCGAAGGAACTGTTCGGTGACGGTTATGCCTGCGCGAAGCTCCCGACCTTCACGGTAGACGATACCGAGTACCAGATGAGCGGATTTGGCGGATTCAAGCTTCTTGGTGTAAAGCCGCAGACCGAAGTTGGCAAGGCTGTTGTATGCATGGAACTGGCTGAGTATCTCACAAGCGCAGAAGTACAGCTTGAGCGTTACAATGAAGTAGGCTGGGGTCCGTCAAATATTGAAGCGCAGGCAGACGATGCGGTTCAGGCAGATGAGGCTCTTTCCGCACTGGCTGAGCAACTGGCTTATACGATTCCGCAGGGACAGTATCCGGATGATTTCTGGACACTTTCTACTTCCTTTGGCGATGATATCATTGCAGGAAACTACAATGACAGCTCAGACGAAGATCTGCTGGCAGCTCTGACGACTTTCCAGGAGACTCTGCAGAGCTACGCAGGCTGAGAAATGTTTGCAGCCTGATCTGTAATAGCATATCTGTTGTTATTGGTTACACTTATTAGGGCAGATGTGAAAAAGGTTTGCCCGATGGTGTAATGGATGACGATTGTTTGTGTGCACAATAAAGTACAGGCCGTCGCTTGGCGGTCTGTACTAATATAAGGATAATATTAAGGAAAAAAGGGAGGGCAAAGGCCGCAATGAGTGAGAAAAAGGGTCTTTCTTCCAGCGTCAGCAGGGGCTTTACGCGTTTTGGCAGGAATCTCGCGGAGATCGGCACGACGTTCAAAGAAGGCGATTGGACCGCGAAGCTGTCGTTTGTGATTATGGGCTTTGGACAGCTTGTACATAAGCAGTTTTTGCGCGGTGTTCTGTTCCTGGGGCTGGAAATTCTGTTTATTTATTATATGGCAACATTTGGCGCCGCTTATCTGGTAAAACTTCCCACACTGGGCACAGTGGAGACCTATGTAGACAAGTCTGGGATTGTTCCGATCACAGTCTATGGGGATAACAGCTTCTTGATCCTGTTATATGGTATTCTGACAATATTTGTGATTGCTGCTTTTATCTTTATTTGGAGAATGAATGTGGGGCAGCAGCGGCAGATTCAGAAGCTGAAAGAAGCGGGAAGACCGCTGCCGACCAGCATACAGGATCTGAAGTCTCTGCTGAATGAACATTTTGCAGCGACCTTGCTGGCGATTCCGAATCTGGGCATATTTGTGTTTGTAATCCTGCCGATCATCTTTATGATCTGTATCGCGTTTACAAACTACGACGCGAATCATCAGTCCCCGACGAACCTGTTCTGGTGGGTTGGATTTGAAAACTTTAAGAATCTGTTTTCAATGGGAACTTCCGGGTATGGTTCTACGTTTTTCACGGTATTGGCCTGGACACTGGTCTGGGCGTTCTTCGCTACATTCCTGAACTTTTTCCTGGGCCTTGGCGTAGCGATCATGATTAACAAAAAGGGCATTAAGTTCAAAAAACTCTGGAGGACCATCCTTGTAGTTACCATCGCGGTGCCGCAGTTTGTATCGCTGCTGTATATGTACAAGCTGTTTGCGAATGACGGACTGGTAAATACCTGGCTGCTCAATCTGGGGATTATCAAGTCGTATATCCCGTTCTGGTCGAACGCGATGTATGCGCGGGTTCTGATTATTCTTATTAATGTGTGGATCGGTATTCCGTACATGATGCTGATGACGACCGGTATTTTGATGAACATCCCGGAGGATCTCTATGAGAGTGCCCGAATTGACGGAGCAAATGCCTGGCAGATGTTCCGGAGCATTACGCTTCCGTATATGTTCTTTGTACTGGGACCGTATCTGCTGACATCTTTTACGGGCAACCTGAACAACTTCAATGTCATCTATCTGCTGACACAGGGCAATCCGACTTCCATGAGTCTGTCGGGTGGTGCGGGCTATACGGACTTGCTGATTACCTGGCTGTATAAGCTGACTGTGAACGATACAAACTATCGCATGGCTGCGGTCATTGGTATTATGGTATTTGCAGTAACAGCAATTATTTCTCTGGTTGTTTATCGGCTCCTGCCGTCTGTGCGAGATGAGGAGGGATTCCAATAATGAATGAGAAGAAATTAAGATCCAAAAGTAAGCATGACCGGATGGTCAATGCGGTTATCTATATTGTCCTGATTCTCATCAGCATAGTCTGGCTGTTTCCGTTTGTAGGGCTTGTGCTGCAGAGCTTCCGCTCCTATGCGACCGAGTATGGCGGCATGGTGGCTTATATGGTTCCAAAAGAGTTTTCACTGGATAACTACATGTGGCTGTTTGGCTCGGAGAGCTCTTTCCCGAGATGGTATCTGAACACCCTGATTATTGCCATTTTCGTAGCGATCCTGAATACCATTATGATCGTGGCGGTAGCTTACGCGCTTTCCCGATCCCGTTTCGCCGGGAGAACGTTTATGATGCAGCTGTGGCTGATCCTTGGTATGTTCCCGGGGTTCCTTACTATGATTTGCCTGTATTTCCTGTTGAAGCAGTTTGGCCTGACACAGCAGGGCGCGATTCCGGGATTGATTCTGGTGACCTGCGCGAGCTCCGGTATGGGTTACTATGTATGCAAGGGTTATTTTGACACAATTCCGAAGGCGCTGGATGAGGCAGCCCGCATCGACGGTGCGTCCAATGCGCGCATCATGATGACAATTATTATGCCGCTGACCAAGCCGATCATCATCTACACCGCGCTGACCGCTTTCATGGCTCCATGGTGCGATTATGTATTCGCGTCTTATGTAGCGTTTGGCTACAGTGACAGCTACAACGTGGCCGTGGCTTTGACCCGCTGGGTATGGACGAATGACTACCAGGGCTATTACACCCGGTTCTGCGCGGGCGGCGTGCTGGTAGCCATCCCGGTGACCATCCTCTTCATGTGCCTGCAGAAGTATTATGTAGAAGGTGTGACCGGCGGTGCTGTGAAGGGCTGATATAGGTAACAGACAACTAGTACCTCGTCTCCAAATTATCTCGACTTTATATTTGCCTGAATTTCCATCTGCTTCGTTGTCATCAGTCGACGTAGCCACCGCTACGCCTCCTTCTTCCGCCTTGCATATGAAAATTCATTCTGCATCTAAAGTCGAGCTATTTGAAAGACGATGTACTAGGAAAGACAGAGGCTTTGAAAAACAGGATGAGAATTGATACATACTTGTCTGCTGTTTTCCGGAAAAACCTGAAAGCGACCGGCAGCGGGGCGAAACGCCTGTTGCCGGTTCTGTTTCTGACATTTTCGCTCTGCTTCGGGCGGACGATGCCGGTCCTGGCGGAGTCGGAAGGCACAGAGAATGTAGAACTTACGGAAGCAGAGTCTGCTGCGGAGAAGGAAATCACAGAAACGACAGAATTTGCGGAGACAGAGACGAACGCGGATGACATGGCTCAGAGATCTGAGATGGAATCCGTGTCGAATGAAGAAATAACAATCGACGACAACTACCGCAATTACTATGAGATCTTCGTCTATTCTTTTTATGATTCGGACGGCGACGGAATTGGCGATCTGAACGGCGTCCGGGAAAAACTGGACTACATCGAGGAAATGGGCTTTGACGGAATCTGGCTGATGCCGGTCATGCCCTCGACGACGTATCATAAGTACGATGTAACGGATTATTACGGGATTGACGAAGAATACGGCACGCTTGAAGATTTTCAGGCTCTGGTGGATGAATGCCATGCGCGAGGGATTCATGTGGTCATTGATTTCGTGATTAACCATACTTCCTCCCAGCATGCGTGGTTCCAGACGGCCTGCGAGTATCTGGCTTCCCTGGAAGAGGGAGAAGAGCCGGATGAGAGTGTCTGCCCGTATGTGGGGTATTATCATTTTTCGCAGACACAGGAGAACAGCGATTATTACGAGATTCCTGTGACGGGAAGTTCGACCTGGTATTATGAAGGGGTGTTCTGGTCGGAAATGCCAGATCTGGATCTCTCCAACGAAGCGCTGCGGGCAGAACTGGAGGCGATTGCCGCATACTGGATCGATATGGGCGTTGACGGTTTCCGCATGGATGCGGCGCTGCATTTTGAAGAGAGCGACACTTCCTTTAATACGGAGGTGCTGAACTGGCTGTATTCGTACTGCCTGACGCTGGATGCGGATTTTTACATGGTTTCTGAGGTCTGGGCAAACGAAGCGACGATCGCTGACTATTACGCGAGCGGCACACCGAGTATGTTCAACTTTGATATGGCGGAAGCCGAGGGCAAGCTAATCAAAGCGGCGCGGGGAACTCTGAAGATATCGAGCCTGATCGATTCCATGATCAAATGGCAGGAGGATTTTTCCGCGGAGAATCCGGACTATATTGATGCCGCGTTCATCTCGAATCACGATACCGGCCGTATCTCGAATGCGCTTACCTCTGATGAGAACGATATCAAGATGGCGGCGGGTCTGCTGATGACGATGAGCGGCAATACGTTTGTCTACTATGGCGAAGAGATTGGCATGAAGAGCAAGGGATCGGCCGATGAAAACAAACGCCTGCCGATGTACTGGTCAGAAACGGATACCACGGGAATGACGGACGGTCCGGCGGATGCGGAGGAAGGTATTGTTTCGTCCTTTGCGGCGGCGGATGAGCAGCTGGCGGATGAGACGTCCATTCTCAATTACTATAAGCGGGCGATTGCGCTGCGGAAAGAGAATCCGGAGATTGCGCGCGGGACGATTGAAAAGGTAGAAGAACTCTGTGACGGAAACCAGGGTGCGATTCTGAAAACCTGGGAAGACAGTACCATCGCGATTTTGTATAATACATCGGATGACGAGGCGGAAATCGACCTTTCCGGGACAGCGCTTTCCGGGATGGAGATCAGCGGATATCTGACGCTGAACAATGAGGAGATTGTACTTGCGGATGACGCGGTAGTGATGCCGGCACAGTCGATTCTGGTGCTGCGGTAAGCATAAATTTTTGTTGATGCATGATATATGAACGAAAGGGTAAAATTATGGACAAATTTGTTGTAAACATTATCCACCGTCCTGAGATGGTGCCGGAGTATGCCGAGAAGGTGACCGGCCATGGGCAGGCGGAAGACATTGGACGTAAGGCTTTGCTGACGGAGAGCCTGGATATTTTTAAGACGCAGCAGGAATGTGCTCACAAAAATGGGTTAAAGACGACGATTGAAATGACCTATGCCAGCCTTTTCAATGAGGAGGCGATTGCGCTTGCGAAGGAGCATCATGAGAAATACGGCGATGAGATCGCGCTGACGCTGCTCGGTTTGCCTTGTAAGGAATTCCGTGAAAAGTATAATACAAAGGATTTCTGCATCTGGATGTTTTCGATGGAAGATAAAAAGGCGATTGTGCAGGATGTATTTGAGAAGTTTTATGACTGCTTTGGCTTTTATCCGGAATCGACCGGTTCCTATTATATGGATGCGGATCTGACGAATTACATCAAAGAAAAATATCCGTCTGTCAAGTGCGCGGTGGCGACCTGCTGGGAGGAAGGCCCGAAAGCTTACCACACCTGCAATAACAGCTGGTATACCTTTATGGACGGCGGTCCCTGGGCGCCGTGGATTCCGTCGAAGCAGAATACGCACGCTCCAGCGGCGAATGAAGAAGAGGATTCCGGCATTGTGGCAATCCCGCATCTGAGCCGTGACCTGATCGCGTGCTACGATGGCAATGGCTCGAACTTTGGAACGCATCCGCAGAACGTGCTGCGTGGCATGATTTACGATACTGAGACTTGGGAGTATCCGTATTTATATAATTTGATTGACCAGTACCGTTATCAGGCGAAGTTCAATGACGGCTATTCTTACAATATGATGTTTGTCGGACCAGGCTGGATGAATAAGATGGGACGCTGGGAGGCGCCGTATGAGCTGCTTCTGAAATCCTACGAGGATGGCTGCGCATATTATGGCAAGCTGAAAAAAGAAGGCAAGCTGATCGATATGACAATGAGTGAGTTCGCGGATTACTATCGTCAGAAGAAGTCCTATACAGAACCGGAGTGCGCGCTCTGGAGAGATATTTTATATGGAAGCAAAAAGCAGGTATTCTGGTACTGCGATCCGTATCTGCGCGCGGGAGTCAACATGGATCAGGGCGGCGCGATTGTCGATCTGCGCCCATATGTCGCGAAGCTGAACTGGCCGGTTGGCATCGGCACTCCGCATATTCAGGATGCGAGCTATCCGTTCCTGATCCAGGAAAAATACCGCGCGGGTTACTTTACTCATTATGCGGGCGAGGGAACGGTTCGCAGCGCGAAAATCTGCCACAATGGCGAAGAGGTTGATCTGTGTCTGTGCCGTACAAAAGCGCATTTTTCCGAGGAACCGCAGGCTGCTTCCGCAGAGACCACCTCAGCAGACGGCAGCGCAGCAAAAGCCGCGAAGAATCGCATTCTCACTCTGGATCCGGTAGACATTGAGTTTTCGGATCTGACTGTAAAGCTGCAGACGGTGCTTACCTTTGCAGAAGGTACGGGCAGTATCCGCATTGACCGCAGGGTGCTGGAAATCATACCGAGGGAAGAGGGCGCGGATGCGTCAGCTGCTGAAATTACAATTAATGAATATATGGTGGGCTGCTACGGTACGACGGAGTACACAGAGGATATGTCCAGCCTGACACTGAGTGTAACGAAGGGTGATGAAAAAACAGAGATTCCTTATGAGTATAAGTGCCGTGAGACATCCCTGGAAGGCGCAGACTGCGCGACCTGTATTGTTCCGCCGATTGAAACGAAGGTTTCCATGACCTGCGAGGGCCGGAATAAGGCTGGTTACATCAAAGAAGGATATGCGTTCAGCCCGATGTTTACGATCGGTTATACCGGAAAATTATGTGAGAAGGAGGTCTTCACGACATGGCTCAATCTGGAAAAGGCAAATTAAATTACCGCTGTCCGTCCTGCTTTATGCGCGATCTGGATATTGATATGTTTTATGATAAGGAGAAAGAGGAATACTACTGCATCCGCTGTCAGTACCGCGGCAGCGAGGCCGATGTCCTGGAGAAAAATCAGATGGCACGCTTCCGCTATGGCGCGATGATGAAGCGGTTTGAGGAGAAAGATTTTGAGGATTTTTCCGAGGGCTGAATTGTTTTACACCCGATAAGGAATGTTCTCTGCGCGTTCTGATTAGACAAAATATGATATGACCTTTTGGAAATGCGGGACAGATTGTTGTTTCGCATTTCCTGGAGAAAGAGGCAAAATGAGCGATTGGATTACAGGAATGGATTTGTCCACCCTTCTGGCGGTGGAGAAAAACGGCGGCAAATTTTATGACAAGGGCCAGCCGAAGGATGCGATGGAGATTTTGCGGGGATACGGCATGAATCTGGTGCGTCTTCGTCTCTGGAATGATCCGTTTGATGCAGAAGGAAATTCTTACGGCGCGGGCGGCGGCGACATGGAGACGACGCTTGCGCTCGCGAAGCGCGCAAAGCGTCTGGGCATTGGCTGGCTGCTCGATTTTCATTACAGTGACTTTTGGGCGGATCCCGGAAAGCAGCGTGTGCCGAAGGCATGGCGCGGGATGGGCGCGAAGCAGTTGGAGCAGGCTGTGTATGATTTTACGGCGCAGGTGCTGGAGTGCTGCCGGAGGGAGGATATTCTGCCGCAGATGGTAGCGGTCGGCAATGAGCTTTCGAACGGACTTTTGTGGCCGCTGGGGCAGCTGCCGCCAAGCGTGGAAGGGAACCCGGAGGCCTACCGGAATGTCGCCGCGTTTGTGAGTGCGGGGATTCGTGCAGTGCGGGATTTTGAGAAGAAAATCTGTGCCGCGGATGGGAAAGCAGCGGTAAATGGTTCTGAAGCAGAAGCTGCGGCGAAGGCGGGATATCATATACCCGTCATGCTTCACCTTGACAACGGAGGCAACAACGAGCTCTACCGCAGGTGGTTTGACCAGTATTTTGCGAATGGCGGGGAGGACTTCGAATACATTGGCCTGTCGTATTATCCGTTCTGGCATGGGACGCTGGATATGCTGCGCAATAATATGAATGACATTGCCCTGCGTTACGGCAAAAAGCTGGTGGTGGCGGAAGTCTCAACGGGCTTTACGATGGAGGACTATGCTTCTTACGAAAAGCTGAATGCCAATGAGCGCAAAGGTATGGCGACGAAGCCGGAGCTTGCCGCAAAGGTGCCGTATCCGATGAGTCCGCAGGGACAGGCAGATTTTATGAGAGATGTGATTTGGGTGATCCGGCAGGTGCCGAATGGGCTTGGCTGCGGCTTTATCTACTGGGAACCGGCTTGGCTGCCGGTGCCGGGCGTCGGCTGGGCAAACGCGGCCTCCTGCGAGTACATTCAGGAAGCAGGACCCTACGGAAATGAGTGGGCGAACCAGGCGCTCTTTGACTATGATGGAAACGCATTGCCGGCGCTGGAGGAAATTCAAAAATATGCGGATACTCCGGCGTCCTGATCCTGCGCTTCCGCATCCTCTATGTATTGCTGAAGCTTTCCAAACGCTCCCTTATAGATTACGGAGAGCAGCTTGTCTGTGCGGCGCAGCGCGTGCTGCATCTGTTCCTCTGTGATCTTGTGATCGCGTGCGGCGTCTGCGAGTTCGTCGAGATCAACCACCCGCACAAAGCCGTCCGGATAGACAATCACGTCTACAAGGAGGTCCGTAAAGACGTAGCTGTTTTCTTTTTCATTGTATTCGTACTCAATAATGTCGCAATACCAGCTGATCAGATTATTTTCATGATCATAGAATTTGCTGACTTTGTAGCCTCTCTCCATAAAATAGCAGGAATAGCCATGGTGCAGTGTCTTTTTGGGTCGTATTGTGTGCCATTTTGTGATGATGATTTCCCTGTCAGCGTACAGAATATGGTCCTCATCAAGCAGGAGGCATTCCTCCGGGATGATTCTTTTCCGGTACAAACGGATCTCATCGTTCATAGTATTCTCCCTGTTATTGATAACAACCTGATTACGTGTTTGCCAGGTGGTCAGAGTAGAAATGGAAATACTCCTTCGCTGCGCATCGCGGGGCTGTTAACGTTTCATTTGGTTTTAATGGTTATCAAAAGGCTCTGTGTCAGGCGATTTCCGCCATTCCTTTGGTGTGGTTCCCGCATATCGACGGAAATTGCGGTTGAAGGTAGCAATGGAAGAAAAGCCGCATTTCTGTGCAATTTCGGCGATGGGATCGTCGGAGGTGCGCAGGCGTTCGCAGGCAGCGTGGACGCGTACCTGATTGATGTAATCAATCGGTGCAATCTTCATGCATTTGATAAATACACGTCGAAAATTGGTCTCACTCATGTTGCAGAGACCTGCGAGATCTTCCACTCGCAGCGGAGCCCAGAAGTGGTCGCCTATGTACTCCAGCGCCCGTGTGATCTGCAGGGAATCGGCGGACTGCGGCGGTGCATCCTCCACCGGGGCAGGCTGACGGCGTGCAATCTCAATGAAGAGGGAGCGCAGAAGCCCATTTACGGAATCCGTATACATCTCCCGTCTCAGGGACATCTCACGCAGGATGGCCTGAATCAGGGCGGATAATTCCGGAGATTCCATCGTGGTTGTGAAAAAAGCATTTTTATTAATGCGGGAAAGCAGCAGTTCGGCCTGCGCATCATCCGTGGGATAGAGTGTACGGATGGATTTTTCCACGTCGATGAACAGATATTCCCAGTGGTTGCCTGTGGGGTTGTCTCCGGTCGTGGTATGCGGGTAATTCTTTGGAATCACACTAATCGTGCCGTTCGCGTATTTGTAGGAGGTGTCCTTCAGGGTCAGCAGCCCGGTACCCGCATGACAGCAGCCGATCTCCATCAGGTTGTGAAAGTGCAGGTCAAGAACCGAACAATCATGGTCATCGTAGCCATACGGATGTGCCCATGCGTCGCCATACAGCGCGAGCAGCGGTTCCCCATAGGGGATTTCATAATAGCGAAATTCCAGTGCTTCCTTTTTGCGTGCCATTGTTTTGTGTACTCCTCAGTGCTAGGTTGTCCGGAACGCGCCGACAACGGCTGATTGTTATAGTAAACGACGCAAGTCGTTTTACATATTTGCTTCATCATAACAGAAAATCATGAAAAAAGAAACAGAAATCTTGACTTTTTCTGCTTGACGACAGGAGTTGGGATTTGTACAATGTTCGTAACCGTTCAGAACAGTATAGTTACGAGTGAAATGACATCAGGGAGGAAAGACAAGAATGACTGAGTTTGATTACAGCAAAGTGAAAGATCCGAATTATTTTGAAGGGAATCGTCTGGAGGCACATTCGGATCATGCTTTTTTTGCATCCGGAGATGAGATGAAGAGCGGGAGAAACCATCTGGTTTACTCGTTGAATGGATTTTGGAAATTTTCTTACGCGAGAAATTATCAGAATGCAGTGAAAAGTGCAGACAATTGTGAAAGCTGGGAGGATATCCGCGTGCCGGCGCATATCCAGATGGAGGGATATGGCGTGCCGCAGTACGTGAACACGCAGTATCCGTGGGATGGGCGTGATGAGGTTTCACCCGGCGAGATTCCAGAGGAATTTAACCCGGTTGGAACTTATGTAAAGTATTTTACATTGCCGCCTGCAATGGCTGGCAAGCGCGTATTTGTATCCTTTCAGGGAGCTGAGAGCGGGCTGGCCATCTGGCTGAATGGGCAATACATCGGATACAGTGAGGACAGCTTTACCCCGGTGGAGTTTGAACTGACGCCCTGGCTGATGGAAGAGGGCGGTTTAAATAAGCTTGCCGTTCAGGTCTTTAAATGGACTTCGAGCAGTTGGTGTGAGGATCAGGACTTCTTCCGATTCTCCGGGCTTTTCCGCGAGGTATATCTGTACGCGGTTCCGAAGGTACACGCGCAGGATATCCGCGTGCGCACGCTGCTGGACGACAATTATAGAGATGCAGACCTGGAAGTAGCTCTGAAGGTATGGGGCAGCGGTAGCGTTCGGGTAAGTCTGTTGGAGGAGAGTGCTGCGGTATGTGCGACAGCTGTGGAAACGCCCCCTCGCTGCGCGTCGGCGGCAGGTCGCAGCCGCGATGAGAAGAATGCTGCGCATTGCGCGGCTGCTACATACAATATACATCGTAACGGTGCCGGGGAAATGGAAGGGGAAGAAACGTCTGCGAGTGAGCTCCTATTTTCGCTGCATGTTGCCGCCCCGCAGCTTTGGAGTGCGGAGCATCCGAATCTCTATACGCTTTTGCTGGAAATGCTGGATGAAAATGGCAAAGTGGTCGAGGTGATTCGCCAGAACGTAGGCTTCCGCCGTTTTGAAATGAAGGATGGCATGATGCATATAAACGGAAAACGGATTGTTTTCCGCGGCGTGGATCGTCATGACTTTAGCTCCAAATACGGGCGCGCAGTGACATATGAGGAGACTGAGCAGGACATTATTACCATGAAGCGCCACAATATCAACGCAATCCGTACCAGCCACTATCCAAACCACTCATTTTTGTATGACCTCTGCGATCGGTATGGACTGTATCTGATTGATGAGACGAACCTGGAGTCGCATGGTACCTGGTGTGCCTATTTTCAGGGAACGGTCGGCCTGGACTATGTGGTTCCGGGCGATCATGAGGAGTGGATGGGCGCGATGCTGGATCGGGTAAATTCGATCTTTCAGCGTGACAAGAACCATCCGTCGATCCTGATCTGGTCTTGCGGCAATGAAGCGTTTGGCGGAAAGGTGATTTATGAGATGTCGCAGTTGTTCCGCCGCCTGGATCCGACACGGCTGGTGCACTACGAGGGTATATTCAATGACCGGCGTTACAATGGCACGAGCGACATGGAGAGTCAGATGTACACGCCGGCAGAAGATATCCGGGAATTTTTGAAAAAGGATCGCAGCAAGCCGTTTATCTGCTGCGAATATATGCACGCGATGGGAAATTCCTGCGGCGCGATGCAGAAATATACCGACCTGACCGAGGAGGAGCCGCTGTATCAGGGCGGATTTATCTGGGACTACATCGATCAGTCGATTACGAAAAAAGACCGTTATGGCATGCCGTTTGAGGCATATGGCGGAGATTTTGACGAGCGGCCGAACGATTCAAACTTCAGCGGCAACGGCATCGTATACGGCGGCGACCGTAAGCCTTCTCCGAAGATGCAGACAGTAAAGTTTTATTATCAGGATATCCGGGTTTTCCCATCCGAGACACAGGTGCGGGTGAAAAACCTGAGTCTGTTTACAGATACGGCAGAGTATGACTGCGTCATGTCTCTGGCGCGTGATGGGCGTCCGGTTTGTGAAGTACATATGGAACTGGCGGTGCCGCCGCTTTCCGAGAAGACCTTTGATCTGCCGTTTGAGGGGATAGCCTCTCGAAGTGCAGCGGCAGATTGCAGCTGCGATGAAACGAATGCTGCGCATGATGTGGGAACAGATTCGATACCAGGCATTTGCCGGAATGAGCCGGGTGTGTCCTGCGAATATACCGTGACCGTATCTTTCTGCCTCAAAAAAGATACTCTGTGGGCAAAACGCGGCCATGAGGTCGCTTTTGGACAATATGTTTATGGAAAATGTGAGACTGCGCGGCTGGATACCTCTGGATATGCGGCTTCCATGGCCGATTGCTGCCGCATGGCGGATGGCGCAATCCGGCTGTCGGCGGCTGGTATTGGAGGATATTCTCGCTGCGCATCGGCAGAAACACCTCTTACGGTTATACATGGCCAGGACAACGTTGGTGTGCGCGGCGCACACTTTGACGCTTTGTTTGCCAATCAGATCGGCCTGACCTCTTACCGTGTCGGGGGCAAAGAGATGTTGAAGACCAGTCCGCAGCCGGATTTCTGGCGCGGTCTGACCGACAATGACAATGGAGCAAATGCAGCTGTCCGTTACGGCCAGTGGAAGCTTGCCAGTCTCTATGTAAGCGTGAAGAATCCAACGGAGCAAAGAGATCCGCGTCAGATTCCGCTGAGACTGGAGGAGTATGAGGATCATGTGGTGATTCGTTATACTTATTGGATGCCAATGCAGCCGGTGGCGTCCTGTGAAATGGAATATACCGTGTATGGAGACGGCACCATTCAGGTGCGGCTTCACTATGATCCGGTTAAGGGAATTACCGAGATGCCGCTCTTTGGCGTGACGATGAAGATCGACGCGGATTACGATCAGATCGAGTGGTACGGGCTTGGGCCGGAGGAGACCTATTGTGACCGCGAGGGCGGGGCAAAGCTTGGCATCTACAGAAGCACTGTGCGTGAGAGCATGGCGAAATATCTGGTTCCGCAGGAGTGCGGCAATAAAACTGGTGTGCGCTGGGCGAAGGTGACCGATGAGCGGAACCGGGGGCTTTTGTTCTGGGACGGACCTGCGGTATCAGAGATGCAGACAAATATCGCAGATGCGGACTGCGCAGCGGCGCCGGAAAATCATTTGCCTGCCCATACCGGAGTCACAGCATCGGGAATGGAATTTTCCGCGATGCCCTATACTTCTCATGAGCTTGACAACGCGAAGCACGCATATGAACTTCCGCAGGTCCACTACACGGTGATTCGTGCGGCGCTTGCGCAGCTAGGCGTGGCCGGAGATAATTCCTGGGGAGCCCGTCCGCATGACGAGTATCTGCTGCGGGCAGATCAGACGCTGGAATTTACTTTCTGCTTCCGGGGGATTTGAGGAATCGAAAGGCGATTGGTAGCATGAAATACTCCGATGAACAACGCGTAAAAAATATAAAGCAGCTCGAAGAAATAACAGAAAACAAATAAGAGGGGGAAAAGCGACATGATTCAGAAAAATATTGTTCAATTGGTGCAATATGGCCTTACGACCGGCCTGATTGAGGCGGAGGATGCGATTTATACAGCCAACCGTGTTCTGGAATTGCTGAAAATTGACGCTCTGGATGAGACAGCGGAGTCTGAAATTCTGGGTTTTGCGGCCGAAAAGACGGGGAGTGATGACGCAGATATCATCGCGGCATTGCCGGACATCCTCGGCGCGATCTGTGACTATGCGTATGAAAACGGGATTCTGGAGGAAAATACGATCGGCTACCGGGATCTGTTTGACACGAAGGTGATGAGCCTGCTGGTCGACCGCCCTTCCAATGTGATCCGCAAGTTTAATGAGCGCTATCAGAAGGATCCGAAGCTGGCGACGGATTTTCATTATAAATTCAGCCAGGATACCGATTATATCCGCCGTTACCGTATCGCGCGCGATATGAAATGGGTCGCTCCGACGGAGTATGGCGACCTGGATATCACGATTAACCTCTCTAAGCCGGAGAAGGATCCGAAAGCGATCGCGGCGGCGCGGAATGCAGCGCAGTCGGCGTACCCGAAATGCCAGCTTTGCATGGAAAATGAGGGCTACGCGGGGCGTCTGAATCATCCGGCGCGGCAAAACCACCGCATCATTCCGGTGACGATCAACGGCAGCCAGTGGGGCTTCCAGTATTCGCCTTATGTGTATTACAATGAGCACTGCATCGTGTTCAACCGGCAGCATGTGCCGATGAAGATTGAGCGCGCGACATTTGCGAAGCTGCTCGATTTTGTGCGGCAGTTCCCGCATTATTTTGTCGGCTCCAATGCGGATCTGCCGATCGTGGGCGGCTCTATTCTCAGCCACGACCACTTCCAGGGCGGCTGTTATGAGTTCGCGATGGCAAAAGCGCCGGTTGAGAAAAAACTTGTCTTTACCGGATATGAAGATGTCGAGGCCGGGATTGTCAAATGGCCGATGTCCGTCATCCGTATCCGCAGTGAGCAGGCGGAGCGCCTGATTGATCTGGCGGACAAAATTCTGCTGGCATGGCGCAGCTATACGGATGAGACGGCGTTTGTGTTCGCCGAGACCGAAGGGGAGCCGCATAACACGATCACGCCGATTGCCCGGAAACGCGGCGGCAAATTCGAGCTCGACCTGGTGCTGCGAAACAATATTACGACAGAGGAGCATCCGCTCGGCGTCTTCCATCCGCATGCGGAGCTGCATCATATCAAAAAAGAAAACATCGGTCTGATTGAGGTCATGGGTCTTGCAGTGCTTCCGGCCAGACTGAAAGGAGAACTGGAACACCTAAAGACAGCGATGGTAGAAGGCCGCGATATTTCCGGGGATGAAGAGCTTGCTAAGCACGCGCCATGGGTAGAAGAGCTGAAGCTGAAATACCGGAACAGCACCAGTACAACGGGCGGCGTGGGAGAACCGCTTTGCTTTACGGCGGACGCCATTGACCGGATCATAGAGGATGAGGTCGGCTTGGTGTTCAGCAAGGTGCTGGAGCACGCCGGGGTCTATAAGCGCACGGAAGAAGGCCAGGCAGCGTTTTTAAGATTTGTGGAGTGTGTGAATTGTAGGTGAGAGCCTATAATTTCACGCTGACAAATAGCGATTCCGCTTCCTCCTGTTCAAGAACAAAATTTACCGCGTCGGTCACAACAATAAAACCGATATCGGAAATCGTTCCGTCCGCTTCGATCGTCTGATTGTAGCTCTTTGGCGTAATGGTCAGCGAAGTGTCGGTAATGGAATACTCGCCGTTCCAGCTATCTGAGAGGGAGAAGCTGTCACTGAAATTCAGCGTTATCGTCCAGCCGGAAAGACTGCTACCGGAGATATTTTCCAGTTCCATCGTGTATTGGAAATAATATTGACCGTTGCTTTCCCACTGATTCGCGAGGACAACCGTATATTCGATGGAACCCTCAGAGACGGTTCCGGTATCGCCGGAAGCGCCTGCCTGCGTGCCGCCGTTGGACGTATCAGCGGAATTGTTATCGGAATCGGAATCGCCGTCGGAACTGGAAGCATTTTCTGACGTATCCGCAGAGTTAGAACTTCCGGATGCGGTATCCTCCCCGGAAAGCGGCTCTCCGGTCAGCATTTCGTACAGCCACAGTCCGGATTCGTTGAGATCGTCGGCGGTGAAGCCACTGGTCTTTGTGCAGGTGCTTTTGAGGATCGCAGAGCTTTCGTCCCGGTTGGAAAGGTTCCACATGACATAGCTGATCTGGCAGCTGTCGAGCAGTGAAATCCACTGATTTGCCTGATCTATGTCAAGCGCGCCGTTTCCACTGGCGTCACAGATGCCGTACTCGGAGACAAAGATGGGCAGCCCCGCATTTACCGCCGAGGTCAGCGTGCTGCGCAGAGAATCTGTGTGCGTAGCAGCGTAAAAATGCAGCGTGTACATGAGATTGTCATATCCGGTGATGGGATCTGCGGCGGCCTGATCGACGTATTGAGACCAGTTCGGCGTCCCGACCAGAATCACGGCGTCCGGATCATTTGCGTGAATAATCGGGATGATTTCCGCAGCGTAAGCTTTGATGTCTGCCCAGGTTGTACTGCCATTTGGCTCATTGCAAATTTCGTAGAGGACGTTCACATTGTCTGCATACGTAGAAGACATTTCCTCAAAGAAAGCTTTCGCTTCCTCGATGTAGGTATTCGGGTTCCCGTCAGAGAGAATGTGCCAGTCGATGATGACATACATATCCAGCTCGGTAGCGTATTCTACGCCGCTTTTTACCAGAGATTTCAGGTATTCCTGGTCGCCGTCTGTGCAGTAGCCGCCAGATTCCGCGGTATACATTGCCAGACGGATGATATTTATATTCCACTCATTTTTGAACTGTGCGAAGCAATCCTTATTAATATATTCCGGATACCAGACGACACCGAGGGTGCTGATGCCTTTTAGCTGCACCGGATTGCCCTCCGAATTCGATAATTGCGTGCCGATGACCTGCAGTGCCCCGCAGGTGGACGGGACCGCAATGGCGGAATCCCCAGAGACCTCCCCGGAAGTATCTTCGGCTGCTGATTCGGAAACGCCCCCTTCGGCTGCTTCGCTTTCTTCGGCTTGTACACTTGCGGCATTCAGAAAGCCAAGTACGATGAAAAGGCCGAATGCCAGGATCAGGAGCATCGGGAATGGAAAAGATGCGATTTTCTGACTCATAAAAACCCTCCCTGTGAATGTAATGGTAACCTTATTTTTCATAACGCTTCTTACCATGATTATAGCGACGGTCAGGGGAAATGTCACGCTTTTTTTGATTGTAATGTTACAAGGAAGCCTGAAAGGATAAAAATAGTTGCATAAAACGCCCATTATTTGCTATAATATAAAAAACCGTCATTTCGGGCTTATTTTGAATAAAACAAATTGATATTTCGGGATAAAAAATGAATAAAATAAATCGTTATTTCGGAAATTTCCATCTGAAATAAGCTATTCGGGTTTGAAATTTCGATTTAAAAACAGAAACTTCAAACATGGGATGAAGAGGGGGCAGAATTATGTTTAAACGCAAGATTTATGATGAAATGAAGAAATGGAAAGAAGAGTCGGATGGTATGTCAGCCCTTTTGATAGAAGGAGCAAGGCGTATCGGCAAGAGTACGGTAGTGACAGAATTTGCGAAGAATGAATATAAAGAATTCCTGCTGATTGACTTTTCCATATGTGAAGAAGCCATAAAAACAAATTTTGATAATATAGGGAACCTGGATATGTTCTTTCGGAATTTGTTTGTATTGATGGAAAAGGTGCTGCCTGTAGGCCAGTCGTTGATTGTATTTGATGAGGTTCAATTGTTCCCAAAAGCACGTCAAGCAATCAAGCAATTAGTGAAGGACGGAAGATATCATTATGTTGAGACGGGCTCGCTCATATCCATAAACAGTAATGTGAAAGATATCCTGATTCCATCAGAAGAGGAAAGTCTGAAAATGTATCCGATGGATTTCGAGGAATTTTTATGGGCGAATGGCAATTATGTGTATATGGATGCAATAAGGGATTCTTTTGAACACAGAAAACCGCTGGGCGGCGACATCCACAGGAAAATTATGCAGATGTTCAGAAACTATATGGCGGTCGGAGGAATGCCGCAGGCTGTGAGCGCTTATGTGGAGGGAAAAGATTTCCGGGCGATTGACCGGGTGAAAAGAAACATTATTAAACTGTATACGCAGGATTTGAAGAAGCATGATAGAGATGATGGGGATCGCGCCTCTTTGGTCTTCAAATCCTTACCGGAACAGCTGATGAACCATAATTCTGTCTTCCGATATTCGGTTGTAGATGAAAGCGCGAGGCAAAAGAATTGTATGAATGCCATTGATTTTTTGGGTGAGTCCATGATTGTAAATAATTGTCTCAATGTGACGAAGCCCGATGTGTCATTGGCGTTATATTCGGATCGCTCGAAATTTAAAATGTATATGGGTGATACCGGATTATTGATTTCTTATTTATTACAAAACAGCAAGGAGACACCAGATAAAATGTACAGAGCGCTTATATTGGACAATCTGGGGATTAATCAAGGTATGATTTTTGAGAATATGGTAGCACAGATGCTTCGCACCAATGGTTATGAGTTGTACTATCACGAATTTACTTATAAGGCAGAAAATAATGAGACGGAAAAGCCGTACGAGGTAGATTTCCTACTGGTAAGGGGGAAAAGAATTGTCCCAATAGAAGTGAAATCATCTAATTACCGAAGTCATAAATCGTTTGATTATTTTAAGACGAAATATGAGGTGAAAATGAACGAGAGGTATCTGATTTACGCAAAAGATTTAGATGTGGCAGAGGACATTACGTATATTCCAATTTATATGACGTGTTGTTTGTAAGATCGTTGTTATTATTTTTCAAATCTGATCGCGGTTCGTTCTGGTTTTTGATGAATGGTTCTTTCTGGCTGAAGGCAGGAACTGCGAGATGCCAAACGAGTGCCTTGCAAGACAGAATTTTGTATGATAGAATGACTTTACCATACGTATTCCGTGCGGACGCGCAGAAAAGACAGTCCCGGAAAGCGTGAATCGGTACAGCAGTGAAACCGAAGCATTAATTAAGAATTTTAGGAGAAACAGAAATGGCGGATAGGGATAAAAAGAAAAAACGAGGCGGACGGCGTCTGGTTCTGGTGGGGACATTGAGCGTAGTGGCAGTTATGCTGATTTTGGCATGTGTCGCCGCGTTTGCGGTCAATCATGTGATGAGCAGCATCAGCGAGATTGAGGAAGTTGAGCTTCTGGATCCGGAAAGCGAAGATTTTGAGACGGATGAGGATGCCGGTGAGGACAGTATGGATCCGGATGAGGTAGAATGGGCAGAGGATGTGGAAGAGGAGACAGAAAAGAGTGCAGGTGTGACGAATATTCTGCTGATCGGGCAGGATACGCGTACGACAGGCGCGCGGGAGCGCTCGGATTCCATGATTCTCATTTCGATCAACGACGATACGGATGAGGTCAATATGATTTCTATTATGCGGGATCTGTATGTACAGATTCCCGGCTATTCAGACAACCGCATCAACGCTGCTTACCAGTTTGGCGGGGCGACGCTGCTTGATGAGGTGATTGAGAAGAACTTCGGCGTGACGATTGATTATAATGTAGAGATTGATTTTTCTGGTTTCCAGAGCGTCATTGACCTGTTAGGGGGCGTGGATATCACGCTGACCTCGACGGAGGCAAGCTATTTCCGAGCACAGGGATATAGTGTGTCGGAAGGCACCAATCATGTGTACGGCGAGTTTGCGCTTGTCTATGCGCGCACACGGTATGTTTCTACAGCCACGGAGGCCAACGACTTTGGCCGGACCCAGCGGCAGCGCGCGGTAATTACAAGTATTTTTAATGCCTATAAGGATGTGGGGCTTGCAACACAGATTTCGCTGCTCGATGATATCCTGGAGCTGGTGTCGACCGATATGACCAACACGGAAATCCTTTCCATGCTGTACCTCGCGCAGTCGATGGATTTGAGTGAGCTCGGATCTTACCGGATCCCGGTGGACGGCTCTTATACGAATCAGACGATCCGCGGCATGAGCGTTCTGGTGCCGGATCTGACCGTGAACCGCGCGGCGATCAAGGAAATGATTGCCGGGACATATGAGCAGTAAAAAGATTCTGGAGTATAGTTGTGACGGCAGGAAATAGTGGAATAACGGAATCGTTATCCGATAGTAAAAATCGGGTGTTGACAAACCGGTTTGAAATGCTATACTTGTCTGAGTGACGCAATCAGATATCCCGATGCGAATACGGTTGGATGTTTCGTTACTTCGCGGAATCATTGTTGGGAAAGAATCGAGAATAAGCGTTCGATTTTTGCCTGGCAGCTGTGGAACGGGCGGCCAAATTGCGCATAGATAGAGAATAACACGTAGAAGAGAAGAGTAAAATGCGGAAGCATCCAGAGAGAGGGCGGCTGCTGGAAAGCCCTTATGCGGAACCATTTGAAAACTGCCTCCGAGTGGCCCCAATCCGGTCCGGTGACTCCGTTATCGTCGAATGAGTAAAAACCAGGGTGGAACCGCGGTACTGTATAATCGCCCCTGACAGTCTTTTTGGGCTGTCAGGGGCTTTTTGTTAAAAAAAAGAACAAGGAGGACAACACAAAATGATAATTACTTTGAAAGACGGATCAACACGGGAATACGCGCAGCCGATGGCTGTCATTGACATCGCGAAGGACATCAGCGAAGGCCTGGCACGGGTGGCGACGGTTGCCCAGATCAATGGCGAGGAGGCAGATCTGCGCACGGTTGTGGATTCAGACTGCGAGCTGAACATTCTGACCTTTGACAGCCCGGAGGGCGCCGCTGCGTTCCGTCACACGACCTCGCATATCATGGCGCAGGCGATTAAGCGTCTGTATCCGGATGTGAAGCTGGCGATCGGCCCGTCGATTGCGGATGGCTTCTATTACGATATTGACAGTGAGAATCCGATCACGCCGGAGGATCTGGAGAAGATCGAGGCAGAGATGAAGAAAATCGTGAAGGAAGGGCTGCCGCTGACCCGCTTTACGAAGCCGAGAGAAGAGGCGATCGCTTACTTTAAAGAAAAGAATGAGCCGTATAAGGTGGAGCTGATCGAGGATCTGCCGGAAGACGCGGAAATCAGCTTTTATCAGCAGGGAGAGTTTGTTGACCTGTGCGCGGGTCCGCATCTGATGAGCACGAAGCCAGTGAAGGCGTTTAAGTTGACCAGCATTGCAGGCGCCTATTGGAGAGGTTCAGAGAAGAACAAAATGCTGACCCGTATTTACGGCACGGCATTTACGAAAAAGGCAGACCTGGATGAGCACCTGGCTCGCATTGAGGAAGCAAAGAAGCGCGATCACAGAAAACTTGGCAAACAGCTTGGCTTGTTTATGATGGCGGATGAGGGTCCGGGTTTCCCGTTCTTCCTGCCAAACGGCATGATTCTGAAAAATACGCTCCTGGATTACTGGAGAGAGATTCACACCAAGGCGGGCTATGTCGAGATTTCGACGCCGATTATCCTGAACCGTCAGCTCTGGGAGACCTCCGGTCACTGGGATCATTATAAGGAAAATATGTATACGACGGTCATCGACGACGAAGATTACGCGATTAAGCCGATGAACTGTCCGGGCGGTGTGCTCGTGTACAAGTCAGAGCCGCGCTCCTACCGCGACCTGCCGCTGCGCATGGGCGAGCTGGGCATCGTGCACCGCCATGAAAAATCCGGCCAGCTGCACGGCCTGATGCGTGTGCGCTGCTTTACGCAGGACGATGCGCATATCTTCATGACCCCGGAGCAGATCCGCGGCGAGATCAAGGGCGTGGTAAACCTGATCGATGAGGTATATCAGCTCTTTGGATTCAAATATCATGTGGAGCTCTCCACCCGTCCGGAAAACTCCATGGGCAGCGATGAGGACTGGGAGATGGCGACCGACGGTCTGCGCGGCGCGCTTGACGAGCTGGGTCTGGATTATGTAGTCAACGAGGGCGACGGCGCGTTCTACGGCCCGAAGATCGACTTCCATCTGGAGGACTCCATCGGCAGAACCTGGCAGTGCGGCACCATTCAGCTTGACTTTCAGCTGCCGCAGCGCTTTGAGTGCGAGTACATCGGCGCGGACGGCGAGAAACACCGCCCGATCATGATTCATCGTGTGGCGTTTGGCTCCATCGAGCGTTTCATCGGTATCCTGATTGAGCATTTTGCGGGCGCGTTCCCGACCTGGCTCTCCCCGGAGCAGGTGCGTATCTTGCCGATTTCTGACAAGTATATCGATTATGCGGATAAAGTAAAAGCGGCGCTCCGCGAGGAAGGGATTCGGGCGAATGTCGACACCCGTGCGGAGAAGATCGGTTATAAGATCCGCGAGGCACAGATCGCGAAGACCCCGTACATGCTCGTAGTCGGCGCGAAAGAAGAGGAAGAGGGACTCGTGTCCGTCAGAAGCCGTTCCGAAGGAGACAAGGGGCAGAGCAGCCTCGCAGATTTCACGGCGGCGATCAAAGAAGAAATCGCAACGCGGGCGAGATAAAAGGCGGTAAACGTCATAAGTTATTTTATAATAATGAATGAGCAATCCAGGGTATACCAGTATTTTTGATTGGGATGCCCTGGATTTTTTTGATGCACAGGGACGGGCGAGGAGTTTTATGGCTTATGCCGGACGCAATTTGCTCGATTAAGAAATTAATCGCCTGCTGTTCATTTTTCCATCAGATCTTCACATTTCCTACACATTCCCGCCACAGAACTGTCAAAAATGAGACACACTTACTGGGTAAACTTTTATTGAAAAAAGATTGAAAATCCAAGGAAAGGACAGAGTTGATTATGAAGGGCGTAAGGAATTTGAATCGGAAAATGATGTGGAAAACAGCTTCGGTGCTTTTATCTGCAGCGATGCTGTTTTCTTCTGCGGCGGTCTATGCTGCGGAGGAGGACGAGACGGAGAATCTGACGGTAGCGACAACGGCTTTGGAAGAAGTGTCAACCGGAATTGAGATGAACACGGATTATCCGGGGATGGCGGCGACGGCTGGTGATACGATCAGCTTCTCGCTGGATTTTATCAGCGCGGATGGTGCGGGACATGACATTACGCTAACGACAGAATCGCTTCCGGATGGCTGGGAAGGCTATTTTAAGGGCAGCAGTACGGAAATCTCGAAGGTACATATCACAGGAAATGAATCGAATGACAGCGACCTGGTGACCTATAGTCTGACGATTCCGGATGAGGAGGAAGACGGGGAATATGAGGTGGTGCTTCTGGCTACCTCGGATACCGGAGATACGGATACCCTGACTCTGACGCTGAATGTTAGTGCGGAGGTGCGCGGGGAGAGCAGCTTTTCTTCGGAATACCCGGAGCAGGAGGGCGCGACCGGCACTTCCTTCAGCTTTGACGCGACGCTGATCAATAACCGCACGACTGACCAGACCTACAGTCTTTCAACGGAGACGCCGAGCGGCTGGACTGTGACGATCACACCGTCGGATGATACCTCTACCGCGGTGGCGAGCATTGATGTGGATGCCGAGAGCAGCCAGGGGCTGACGATCACCGTGACGCCGCCGGAAACCGTGGAAAAAGGCGAATATACGATTCCGGTGACGGCAACCTCCGCAAATGAGACGCTGAAAATGGAGCTGACGATTAACATCACCGGTACCTATGATATTTCTCTTTCCACTTCGAGCGGTTTGCTGAGCTTTGACGCGTATGAAAATAAGGAATCTTCTGTGACGCTGGTGATCACAAACAACGGCAATGTAGACCTGACCGATGTGACGCTGTCTTCTTCTGCACCGACTGACTGGGAGGTAACGTTCAGCGAATCGACAATTGACACGCTGGAAGCCGGGGCTTCGGTGGAAGTGACCGCCTATGTGACGCCGTGTGAGGATTCAATTACGGGCGATTATGAGACGGATATCACAGTCAGCACAAGCGAAACTTCGGATACCGCTGCATTCCGTGTATCGGTAAAAACCTCCTCAACCTGGGGATTTGTGGCGATCGGCATTATTATCCTGCTGGTGATTCTGTTGGCATTGATCTTTAAAAAATTCGGGAGACGGTGACTATGGCGGATAATGGCACAAATAAAATGGAAACTGTGAATCGTGGGGATGGGATTGGAAGT
Source organism: Lachnospiraceae bacterium (assembly GCA_021205755.1). Taxonomy (GTDB): domain Bacteria; phylum Bacillota; class Clostridia; order Lachnospirales; family Lachnospiraceae; genus Choladousia. The sequence goes on from JAJPWX010000042.1 coordinate 68,302, forward strand.
GAAAAAAATGACCACGTTATTGAGATGTCCCATCTGACCAAGTGTTATGGCAAAAAAGTGGCTGTGAACGACCTGACGCTCTCGATCCGCAGGGGTGAGGTGTTTGGCTTGCTTGGTCCGAACGGTGCCGGGAAGACGACGACGATACTGATGCTTCTGGGGCTGACGGAGCCGAGCGGCGGACAGGCGACGATCGAGGGCATGGACTGTACGCGGGATCCGCTGGGAGTGAAGTCGATTGTCGGCTATCTGCCGGACAACGCGGGGTTTTACGGGGATATGACCGGGCGCCAGAATCTGCGCTTTACCGGCCGCCTGAATGGTCTGGATGGGCAGGAGCTGGAAGACCGGATTGAGACGCTGCTGAAGCGTGTGGATATTGAATATGCCGGAGATCAGAAGGTCGGCACGTATTCCAGGGGTATGCGCCAGAGACTGGGCGTGGCGGATGTGCTGATGAAGGATCCGGAGGTGATCATCATGGACGAGCCGACGCTTGGCATTGACCCGGAAGGAATGCGCAAGCTTTTGATTCTGATTCGGCAGCTGGCAGTGGAGGATGGGCGGACGATCCTGATTTCCTCCCATCAGCTGCAGCAGATTCAGCAGATCTGCGATCGGGTCGGTATTTTTATAGAAGGAAATCTGATTGTCGAGGGGACACTGCGCGAGCTGGAGGAGCACATCCGTAAAGAGGGTTCCTATCTGCTGGAGTTAACGGTGCAGCCGCTGGATGATCAGCTGCTGGGGATGCTGTATCAGCAGGATGGCGTGAAGAAAATTGAAAAAGAGGGCGATAAGTTTATGATCACCTCGAAAAAGGATATCCGCCCGAAGCTCACGCAGTTTTTAGGTGAGAATGGCTACACCGTTTACCACCTGCATCAGCGCGGCGGTGATCTGGATGAAATTTACAGAGTTTATTTTGAAAAGGCAGGGCAGGCAGATGAAAGAAGCAGTTATGAAAAAAATAACAAACGGCGCGGAAGATTCGGGAAAAAACAAAAACAGGCCGTCTGAGGGTAATTTGGGTCTGCACGCTGTTGGCGGACTGTCCGGAAATGGCGGGCAGGTTTCAAAAGCCAGAAGGGTGAGCGGCTTCACCGGCCTGTATGCGCTCTTCCGCAAGGAAATGGCGGATCAACTGCGCAGCAGACGTTTTCTGATTATGCTGCTTCTGATCGGCGGAACGAGCTTTGCGAGCCTTTACGGTGCGATCAGCGAGCTGTCGGAGTCGACGAGTGATTATCTGTTTCTGGAGCTTTATACGTCCAGCGGCAGTTCGATTCCTTCTTTCATGTCATTCATCGCGCTGCTGGGGCCGATTGTCGGGCTGGCGCTCGGCTTTGACGCAATCAACAGTGAGCGGCAGTCCAATACATTAAACCGTCTGGTCGCGCAGCCGATCTATCGGGACTCTATTATAATAGGAAAGTTCCTGGCGGGGACGGCAGTAATTGCGATTGTGATTTACACGATGGGAATCGCGCTGGGCGCCATCGGTGTGCTGGCGACCGGGCTGACACCGGATGGAGAGGAAGTGCTGCGCATCTTCTTTTTCCTGACTTTTACGGTAGTCTATATCGCGTTCTGGCTGGCGCTGGCGATCTTGTTTTCCACCGTGTGCCGCCACTCCGCGACTTCGGCGCTGGTCACGATCGCGCTATGGATTTTCTTCTCGATTTTCATGAGCCTTCTGGCAACTATTATCGCGGGCGCAGTGTATCCGATCAACACATATTACGGCCAGATGTTCAATCAGGTAAAATATTATACGTTGAAGCTGAACCTGAACCGGATTTCGCCATACTATCTGTACAGCGAAGCTGTCACGACAATCATGAATCCGTCTGTCCGTTCCGTTAACGTCGTCACTACCAGCCAGCTGGTCGGGGCGATCAGCAGCTATCTGTCGCTGGGACAGAGCCTGCTGCTGGTGTGGCCGCATCTGGTCGGCCTGATTGCAGAGATGATTGTCGCGTTTGGATGCTCTTACGTCGGGTTTATGCGGCAGGAGATTCGGACGAATTAAATATGTGGTAACAATTCAGAACAGCATCAAAATGAAAAGACAGACTGTGCAGATTTATCTGCTAAAGGCTGTCTTTTCATTTTGGGATGGGCGGGCGCTGAACGTCCAGTGGACGTTCGCTTAGCGCCGACCGAAGTGAAACGGAGACGCCCATCAGCCACAGACATATGACGCGTCAGCGGCATATAGCCTGCGTAGCAGGCGGTCTGCGGCTTGCTGTTCTGAACTGTTACCCAATTTGTATGATGCGGGTATATTTTTCTGGAATTTGCGGAAACTACTTTCTGTGTAACAGTTTAGAACAGCACCGAAATATTTTTTGGAGAGAATTGACAGGAGGTAGCGTTATGCCAGATTTAGTATGTTCTGCACAGAATTGCAGATACAATGATTCCATGTACTGCTGCAAGGGAGATATCCAGGTGGGCGGCGAAGAAGCGAAAGATTGCCGGGATACCTGCTGTGAGAGCTTTCACGAAAGAACAACCGACAGCGTGAAAGATTCCTGCGGCTGCGGTATGCGTCCGGACCGCCGGATCGACATCCGCTGTGAGGCGGTGAATTGTGAGTACAATGATGACTGCGCCTGCCATGCGGATCATGTGGACATCTCAGGCGTGGCTGCGTGCCGCTGCGAAGAGACGGAATGCGTCACCTTTAATGGGAAGTAAGGGAAGGAATTTGATTTTGTTTTGACCGAATAATGTGGAGCAGAGAAAACTGAAAATTAGGAAACAAAAAAAGAGCCGGAATATTTCGACTCTTTTTTTACATATAGACAGGAAAGAAAATTTGTTCCATTATAGTGATTGCTTTTGGTTGGAAAGTATGATAACATTTCTGGACTTTGAAATAGAAATGATGAGGACAGTATTATGGGAGAGAAAAGAAAAGCAAGCCGAGAATCCTACCGGCAGATTCTGCTTCTGGCGCTGCCGATTGTAATACAGAATCTGTTCAGTGCGGCGATCAGCTCGGCGGATGTCATTATGCTGAATTCGGTCGGGCAGTCGTCGATTTCCGCTGTGTCGCTGGCGACGCAGTATTCGAGTGTTTTGTATATGGTCTTTTACGGCCTTGGCACGGGGGCAACCATGCTTTGTGCGCAGTATTGGGGGAAAGGAAATCTGGACGCGATTGAAAAGGTGGAGGGAATTGCCTTGCGCTTTTCCTTTGGCATTTCCCTGCTGTTCGCGCTTCCGGCAGCCGCGGTTCCCCGTCTGATGATGACGGTATTTACCTCCGATCAGGAGCTGATTCAGATTGGGTCGTCTTATCTGCGGGTGATCAGCATCAGTTATCTGTGCTGGGGATTTTCCGAGGTCTATCTTTCCGTTTTGCGCAGCATTGAGCGGGTGAAGATCAGCACGGTTCTGAATGTCGGCGCGCTTCTGATCAATATATCTTTGAACGCGGTCTTTATTTACGGCCTGTTCGGCGCGCCGCGGCTGGGAGCGCAGGGTGTAGCGATCGCGACCTCCATCTCACGCGTGATCCAGCTGATTGCCTGTTTTGGCGTTTCCGCGGCATCGAAGGACGTGCATCTGCGCCCGCAGGCCATGTTTCAGAAAAGCGGTGTGCTGCTGCGGGATTTCCTGCGCCTGTCGGTTCCGGCTCTGGCGAATGATATCATCTGGAGCGTGGGGTTTTCCATGTATTCTGTGATCATGGGGCATATGGGTTCCGATGTGGTGGCGGCGAATTCGATTGTGGTGGTGGTGCGCAACTTTGGGACGGTGCTCTGCTACAGCATTGCGAGTGCGTCCGGAATTTTTGTGGGAAAAGAGATCGGGGCGAACCGCATCGAGGATGCGGACCAGGACGCGGGCCGGTCGATGAAGCTGACAGTAGCGGCAGGGGTGTTCGGCGGTGTTTTGGTGGCGGTGTGCATTCCGTTTGCTCTTTCCTATGCTTCCCTCTCAGAGACCGCCATGGGCTATCTGCGGGTGATGCTTTTGATCAATACCTACTATATCATGGGGACGGCTGTTAATACCACGTTGATTGCGGGGATTTTCCGCGCGGGCGGGGACAGCCGGTTCGGCCTGATCTGTGATACCATCGATATGTGGTGCTACGCAGTGCCGCTTGGTTTTTTCGCGGCGTTTGTCCTGAAGCTTCCGCCGATGTGGGTCTATTTTTTGCTCTGCACCGATGAATTTGTGAAATGGCCGTGGGTATTACATAACTATAAGAGCAAAAAATGGCTGAAAAATATTACGAGAGAGGACGTATAGGCGATAAAAAATTACGCTGAAAAAAGCTGCAAAAATGTGTGCGAAAAAGATTGACACCAGAGAAATCCTGTGTTAAAGTATGAAAAGTTGTGATTAACAGGAAAGCAGAGTGTCCACTCTCACCCTGGCACGCGTGAGAGCCACGCGCCGCATTGTGTTCGCACAATTGCGTGGCCTGCGCTGCACATTCTTTATTTTCTGAAAGAATGTCAGTATGCTGTGACCAGTGGTTCATATAGAAGACAGTGTGAGTTCGCCGGGTGTTGTTTATACCTGTGCGGAGGGGACTGTCGCAGTATGAAGGTGGATAACTGTGTTATCCGCTTTTTTCATGATTGATACGAGCTAGAGAGCAGAGGAGACTCTGCGGGATATCCAGAGTATGATCGTGATTCCAAAGTGTGGAGGTGTACGAAGATTAGCGATTTAATGATTAACGAACAAATCAGAGACCGGGAAGTCCGCTTGATCGGTGAGCATGGCGAACAGTTGGGGATTATGTCCGCGAAAGAGGCGCAGAAGCTGGCCAGAGAGGCTGAGCTTGACCTTGTGAAGATTGCTCCTGCGGCGAAGCCGCCGGTGTGTAAGATCATCGATTACGGGAAGTACCGTTATGAGATGGCCAGAAAAGAGAAAGAGGCCAGGAGAAAACAAAAGACGGTTGAGGTCAAAGAGATTCGATTATCGCCGAACATTGACGAGAATGACGTGAATACTAAGATAACGAATGCCCGTAAATTCATTACGAAGGGAAACAAAGTAAAGGTCACCCTGCGCTTTCGCGGAAGGGAGATGGCCCATATGCAGGCGAATCGCTTTATCCTGGAGGATTTTGCGAAACAGCTGGAGGATGTGGCGATCATTGACCGCCCGATTAAGCAGGAGGGGAGAAGTCTCACCCTGTTTCTGACGGAAAAACGTTCATAAAAGGAGGAACTACACGATGCCAAAAATGAAGACTAGCAGAGCAGCTGCGAAACGTTTTAAAAAGACCGGGACCGGGCTGTTGAAGAGAAACAAAGCTTATAAGAGCCATATCTTAACCAAGAAGTCGACCAAGAGAAAGAGGAATCTGCGGAAGTCTACGATCACAGATGTGACGAATGCTTCCAACATGAAGAAGATTTTACCATATTTGTAATCGCCAGCCCAAATAGTGAGAAGGCTGGAAGTCGAAGGAGGAATTAAGAAATGGCTAGAATTAAAGGTGGAATGAACAGAAGGAAGAAACACAATCGTGTTTTAAAGCTGGCGAAGGGCTACAGAGGCGCCAGATCCAAACAATATAGAATTGCAAAACAGTCCGTTATGCGTGCGCTGGCTACTTCCTACGCAGGCAGAAAGCAGAAGAAGCGCCAGTTCCGTCAGCTCTGGATCGCGCGTATCAACGCGGCGGCTCGTCTGAATGGAATCTCCTACAGCAAGTTCATGTATGGACTGAAGCTTGCGGGCGTAGAACTGAATCGTAAGGTTCTGGCTGATATGGCAGTCAACGATGCAGAAGGATTTGCGACTCTGGCAGAGCTTGCGAAGACGAAAGTCGCTTAAGCAGAATAGACAGGATTATACAGCACATCCGGATATGCGTGGACGCAGGGGATGTGCTGTTTTGTTTCTACATTATTTCTTGCCCTTTCCCTTATAAAGTGCTACAATATAGCCTGTCAAAATTCCCTCTCGCTTTGCGCTGTGGGAAAAGACGTGTATTCGCTACTGAATGACTACGATTGATTGGAGATTTACAATGGCATTTAATTTTATTAAGAAGGTTTTCGGAACCCACAGCGAGCATGAGCTGAAGCGCATTGAGCCGCTTGTGGACAAGATCGAAGCCCTCCGCCCGTCTATGATGGAGCTGTCAGATGAGCAGCTGCAGGCAAAGACGCAGGAATATAAGGATCGCTACGCGAATGGCGAGACGCTGGACGACCTGCTTCCGGAAGCGTTCGCTACCGTGCGGGAGGCGTCGCGGCGTGTGCTCGGCATGGAGCACTACCGGGTGCAGCTGATCGGCGGCATTATCCTCCATCAGGGCCGTATCGCGGAGATGCGTACCGGTGAAGGTAAGACGCTTGTATCCACCTGTCCGGCCTATCTGAATGCGCTGACCGGCCGTGGTGTGCATATTATCACGGTCAACGACTATCTGGCCAGCCGTGACGCGGAGTGGATGGGCGCGGTGCACCGGTTCCTTGGTCTGACTGTCGGCTGTGTACTGAACTCGATGAACAATGACGAGCGCCGGGAGCAGTACGCCTGCGATATCACTTATATTACGAACAATGAAGACGGCTTTGATTATCTGCGTGACAACATGGTTATTTACAAGGAGCAGCTGGTGCAGCGCGGCCTGGTTTACGCGATTATCGATGAGGTCGACTCTGTTCTGATTGATGAGGCGCGTACGCCGCTGATCATTTCCGGACAGAGTGGGAAATCCACCAAGCTCTATGAGGTCTGCGATATCCTGGCTCATCAGCTCGTAAAGGGAGAAGCGAGCGGCGAGGTCACGAAGATGACCGCTATCATGGGAGAGGAGATCACCGAGACCGGAGACTTCATCGTCAATGAAAAGGATAAGCTGGTTACCCTGACGCAGGAAGGTATTGAGAAGGTTGAGAAGTTCTTTAAGATTGACAACTTTTCTGATGCGGAAAACCTGGAGATTCAGCATAACGTTGACCTGGCGCTGCGCGCAAATTATCTGATGTTCCGCGACCAGGATTACGTGGTGAAGGATGACCAGGTGCTGATCGTTGATGAGTTTACCGGCCGTATTATGCCGGGGCGCCGCTATTCGGATGGTCTGCATCAGGCGATCGAGGCAAAAGAGCATGTAAAGGTAAAGCGTGAGAGCAAGACCCTTGCGACAATTACTTTCCAGAACTTTTTCAATAAATACGAAAAGAAAGCCGGTATGACCGGTACTGCTTTGACGGAGGAAGAAGAATTCCGCGATATCTATGGGATGGACGTGATCGAAATTCCGACGAATGTCCCGGTACAGCGTATCGATTATGAAGACGCGGTGTACATGACCCAGAAGGAGAAATATCAGGCTGTGGTAGAAGCAGTCAAAGAGGCTCACGCAAAAGGGCAGCCGGTGCTGGTCGGTACGATTACGATTGAAGTATCTGAGCTTTTGAGCAATATGCTCAAGCGCGCGGGTATCCAGCATAAGGTTTTGAATGCGAAGTTCCATGAGATGGAGGCGGAGATCGTCGCCGAGGCCGGTGTACACGGCACTGTGACGATTGCGACAAACATGGCAGGCCGTGGTACGGATATTAAGCTGGATGAGGAAGCGAAAGCAGCAGGCGGACTGAAGATCATCGGTACCGAGCGCCACGAGTCCCGCCGCATTGACAATCAGCTGCGCGGACGTTCCGGACGTCAGGGCGACCCGGGCGAGTCCAGATTCTATATATCTCTGGAAGATGACCTGATGCGCCTGTTTGGTTCCGAGAAGATGATGAATGTCTTCAAATCGCTCGGTGTACAGGAAGGCGAGCAGATCGAGCATAAGATGCTCTCCAGTGCTATCGAAAAAGCACAGAAAAAGATCGAGAGCAACAACTTCGGCATCCGTAAAAACCTGCTCGAATACGACCAGGTCAACAACGAGCAGCGTGAGATCATCTACGAAGAACGCCGCCGTGTACTCGACGGCGAGAGCATGCGCGATTCCATCATGAAAATGGCATCCGATATCATTAACAATGCCGTAGACCGAAGCTGTACCGACAACGATCAGGAAAACTGGGATCTAAATGAATTGAATTCCATCCTTCAGCCCATCATTCCGTTCCAGCCGATCACAGCCGAGTCCGTCTCCCGACTTTCCGGAAAAGACGAGCTCAAAAAGTCCCTGAACGATGAGGCAGAGAAGCTGTACGAAGCAAAAGAGCAAGAAGTCGGCGACAACGAGAAATTCCGCGAGATGGAGCGCGTGATTCTTCTGCGAGTCATCGACCGCAAGTGGATGGATCACATCGACGACATGGATCAGCTCCGCCAGGGCATCGGCCTGCAGGCCTACGGCCAGCGCGACCCGAAGGTCGAATACAAGATGAGCGCCTACGAGATGTTTGACGAGATGACCGCCGGCATCCAGCAGGACACCGTCCGTCTCCTCTACCATATCAAAGTAGAGCAGAAGGTAGAACGCGAAGAAGTCGCGAAAGTAACCGGCACCAACAAAGACGATTCCGGTTCCCGTGCCCCCAAAAAGCGCGTGACCGAGAAAATCTACCCCAACGACCCATGTCCCTGCGGAAGCGGGAAGAAATACAAGCAGTGCTGCGGGCGGAAGGCGTAAGAAGCCGTGTCCGAAGCAGTCCTATGCCGCCCATGCGCGGTGAAATGTAAAGAAAGAAGGTGACACAATGGTAGAACTCGACCAGTTCAAAGCAATTTTAAACAGCTACACAAAACCATTAGTGGAAGTGAGGGATTCACTTTAACCTCGTAAACAAAGAGCAGCAGATTCAGGAGATGGAGCGCCGCATGGAGGAGCCGGACTTCTGGGATAAGCCCGAAGAGTCGCAGCAGACCATGAAGACGCTGGCGAGCCTCAAGGAGGATGTGGCGACTTATAAGCAGCTGCAGGATCAGTATGAGGAGATCGAGCTCCTGATTGAAATGGGTTACGAGGAAGACGACGCGTCGGTGCTCCCGGAGATTCAGGAGACACTGGACGATTTTCAGAGGACACTGGATGATATCCGCATCAAGACTCTGCTTTCAGGCGAGTATGATGAGAACAACGCGATTGTGACGCTGCATGCGGGCGCGGGCGGCACGGAGTCCTGCGACTGGGCGTCGATGCTGTACCGTATGTATACGCGCTGGGTGGAGAAAAAGGGCTTCCAGCTGGAGGTGCTGGACTATCTGGACGGCGAGGAAGCCGGGATCAAATCGGTGACCTTCCAGGTCAATGGTGCGCGGGCTTACGGTTATCTGAAGGCGGAAAAGGGTGTACACCGCCTTGTGCGGATTTCGCCGTTTAATGCGGCGGGCAAGCGGCAGACTTCCTTTGTAAGCTGCGATGTCATGCCGGTTCTGGAGCAGGAGGTCGATCTGGAGATTAATCCGGACGAGCTGCGTATCGACACGTACCGTTCGAGCGGTGCGGGTGGTCAGCATATCAACAAGACCTCTTCCGCGATCCGGATCACGCATCTGCCGACCGGCATCGTGGTGACCTGCCAGAACGAGCGCTCTCAGTTCCAGAACAAGGATAAGGCCATGCAGATGTTAAAGACCAAGCTGCTGCTTCTGCGGGAGCAGGAGAATGCGGAGAAGGTTTCTGATATCCGCGGCGAGGTTAAGGAGATTGGCTGGGGCAATCAGATTCGTTCTTACGTCATGCAGCCATACAAGATGGTGAAGGATCTGCGTACGGGCGAAGAGACCGGCAACGTCGACGCCGTCATGGACGGAGCGATTGATCCGTTTATCAATTCGTATCTGAAATGGATGTCCCTGGGCGGAAAAGCGCAGGAGCAGGAAGCATAATTTATGCACATACAGGAGCCGAACACGGGTATTTACCGGTGTTTCGGCTCTTTTGCTTCAAAATTCAGAATCTGGCCAGGTAATGTAATGTATAAAAAAATCTTGTACAATTGCAGGAAACGCTTGCATATCCGGAAATACGTGCTATAATCCAAATCAATATAAATAATAGCGAAGTAGGAATCTATGCGTGAAGTGTTCATTGGATGGGGAGTCGCCGTGAAACGAAAAATCCAGCCTTTGACGCTCTGATAAGGCACAGAAGGTGTCTTATGACAGACGTATCTGAAAGGACAGAGATTTACGATATATTTTCCGCACCCGTTGCTACAGTTATGAGACATCTCATAATGTGGATGGCGTATTATTTATAGATGGCTTTGCCAGATGAGAAGGGAATGTCCCTTTTGGCAGGGCTGTAGCCTGTGGTGAAAGTCCCATTATCTACACATTATGGAGGTGTTTTTCTTATGAAAAAGTTTCTGGGTATGCTGGCAGAGTCCGGCAGGGAACTGAAGAAAGTTAAGGTTATGACTTTCTGTGCGATGCTTGCGGCTCTCGCGGTTGTCCTGAGCTACGTGTCATCCATCAACATTGGCCCTTACATCAGAATTGGGTTTTCCAATATCCCCAACCAGCTGGTAGATCTTTTCTTTGGCCCGGTAACGGGAGCGCTATTCGGGGCGATTCTTGATGTCCTCAAATACCTGATTAAGCCAGACGGCGCATTTTTCTTTGGCTTTACCTTTGACGCGATGCTGGCGGCCTTTATTTACGGCTGTTTTTATTACAAGAGACCGCTGGAGCTCTGGAGAGTGTTTGCCGCGGATGGTCTTGTGTCACTGATTGTGAATGTCGGTTTTGCTACCTATTGGCTCTCCGTGTTGTACGGACAGGGATTCATGGCGCTGCTTCCAGCCAGAGCTCTGAAGAACGTGATCATGTGGCCGATTGAATCTATTATCTACTTTGTACTTGCGAAAGCGCTGCAGCGAACCGGTGTGTTTAACGATTTCCTGGTGTTTAAGCCGGAGAAGAATAAGAAGTCGGAAAAGAGACAGCCGGCGTAAAGGAATCTGCAATCATCGATATAAAAAAACCATTTGCCAGGACTCCCAGTCTGCTTGCTGACAAATGGTTTTTTTCTGATGAAAATTGCATTGCGGCCGGGAAAAATCAATGTTATACTGGAACGAAAGAGACAGCGGCAGGCTGACACGTGGATGTCCCTGTCTATGGAGAAAAAGGAGGAAGAACAGATATGAAATATCAGGGCATTATCTTTGATCTTGACGGTGTGATTTGTTTCACGGACAAGTATCATTACCAGGCATGGAAAGCGCTGGCGGATGAGATCGGCGTGTATTTCGACGAGACGATCAACAATCGTCTCCGCGGTGTGAGCCGCATGGCAAGCCTGGATATTATTCTGGAAAGAAGCGAGAAAGAGTATACGCAGGAAGAGAAAGAGCAGATGGCGGCGAAGAAGAATGAGATGTACCGCGGCCTGCTGGAACAGATGTCGCCTGCGGACTTAAGTGTGGAAGTAAAGGAGACGCTGGACGCGCTGCGGGCGACCGGCGCAAAGCTGGCGATCGGCTCCTCCAGCAAAAATGCGAAGCTGATCCTGAACCGGATCGGGCTGGGCGATTATTTTGACGCGATCAGCGACGGAACCAATATCACACACTCCAAGCCGCATCCGGAGGTGTTCTTAAAGGGCGCCCAATTCCTTGGTCTGGAGCCGAAGGACTGTCTTGTCGTGGAAGACGCGCTGGCAGGCATTGACGCTGCCGTAGCCGGTGGCTTTGACGGCGCCGGACTGGGTGAGGCAGCTACTCATGAGAAAGTGACCTGGCCGCTGAAAACATTTGCGGATCTGAAGCAGATTCAGGGGGAATGACATAGTTTCATGAGAGAAGAGGGACTGTGAAATACAGCCCCTCTTTGCAGTTTTTGTCGAAGAACAGAGAGTGTCATGTTATAGGTTACACCACAGCCAAATCTACCTTATTTCAACCACTACAAGTGTGACCAGTAACAATGTCATCTCTCTGACAAGAACGATCATGTGCCGCTGAGCAATTCTCTTTCACACAGATGCAGCATTTTTGCTTTCATTTCTTCAATGTCCAGCACACCGTAAGCAAATCCTTTTTTCACAAGCACCTCCGGCAGATATTCATCATATTTATCAAAGATAGGTACTTCCCTGGGATAGACCAGGCTCATCGGGTCAATGGGCTGATTCAGCTCTTCCCGGAGAATCGTCCAGAATTCCCGTTCGGAGACGGTCATGACAAACTGGATGAAATAGGGGCGGGAGGAATCGACTCCTTTTATGCCCAGGCGTTTGCCGCAGGTAAGCTTCAGAAAACGTTCCAGAGCCAGGAAGGCATAGGTGCCAAGCCAGGGAAACAAGGCGTACATACTGCCGCCAAGGCAGATCAGCGATCGTTCGCCAAGCCCGGCGTTTTTGGCGGAGGTTCGGGCGGCGGCGAGTCTTATTCTGGCATTTTTCATCAGGTAAGGATAGGATTTTTCTTCACAGAGGACGCCCAGCATCCGCTCCAGAATCCGGGTGTGAATGTCTCCGGGTACCTCGCCGAAGTAGGCGGGGACTTTGCCCTTGATCAGCTCACAGTAAACCATGTGCCGCTTGTGGTCGACTTCATCTACCAGCCAGACATGTCCGGCGATGGCGATTTTTTCTCCCGCGGGAGGCGGCTTTACGATGGTGCCGAGCTCTTCTGAACCGGCGCGGACCGTGTACTCCTCATTTTCCTGAAAAACCGCGTAAAATTTAAAATTATTGACGACACGTTCTCCGGCCAGACCAACGATCAGGCCGCCTGCTTCGGTTCGTTCCATGTGTCCGGTTTCCAGCAGGTGCCGCAGAAGAATTCGAAAGTCTTCCTGCGTGATTTTGCGGAAGTAGCGAAGCGTCAGAACACGGGAAGCCAGCTCGGCCGGGGTCATCTCACCGCAGGAGGCGAGAATACTCATGGTCTGGTGGTAGAGAAGACTGTAGGGCAGGGCGTCCATTTTCGGCGGTTCCACCCAGCGTTCTTCGAGATAGAGCTGCACCAGGGCGATTCCCTGGATCAGCTTCCAGGGAATGGTGGCCGGCAGGAGCGCCCGGGCTTCCGGCGGCTCTTCGCGCATGACAAACCACATTTCCGGGGGCAGATCCCGCCGCCCGGTTCGTCCCATGCGCTGCAGGAAGGAGGATACGGTATAGGGCGCGTCAATCTGGAACGCCCGTTCCAGTCTGCCGATGTCGATGCCCAGCTCCAGCGTAGCAGTAGTCACTGTGGTCTGGAACTGTTCTTCGTCTTTCATGACAGCCTCTGCGGTTTGTCGATAGGATTCTGACAGGTTGCCATGGTGAATGAGAAAGCGGTCCGGTTCGTTTTTTGCCTCGCAATACTGGCGGAGCGTTGTGGTGACGGCTTCACATTCCTCTCTGGAATTGACGAATACCAGACACTTTTTTCCTCTGGTATGCTCAAAAATATAACCGATGCCGGGATCGGCTTCCTTTGGCGCGATGTCCGTTCTGGGAGAAAGGGCGTCTTCGGGTTTGATGGGCGTTTCGGATGAGTCTTCCTTTTTTTGGTCGTTTTCCGAGGAGGCTTTCTCTGGCACCTGATTATGAATTTTCGTGGGTGCTCCGGGATTGGTCGGAGGGAAGGTGTAAAAATGCTCCATGGACAGCCGCCATTTGATACCGCCCTGGGGCAGCTTTGGAATGATGGTTTTCCGCCCAGTACCCGCCGACAGAAAGGCGCCCGCTTCTTTGGGGTCGCCGATGGTGGCGGAGAGGCCGATTCGCCGGGGATTCACACCCGCCTGACGGCAGAGACGTTCGATCAGGCACAGCGTCTGGCCGCCGCGGTCGCCGCGCATCAGGGAATGGATTTCATCGATCACGATAAAGCGCAGGTCGCCAAAGAGCTTTGTGATGGCGGAATGCTTGTGCAGGAGCATTGCTTCCAGGCTCTCCGGTGTGATCTGCAAAATGCCGGACGGGTGCTTCATCATTTTATTTTTGTGAGACTGCGACACATCTCCATGCCAGTGCCAGACCGGAATATTGGCTTCCTGACACAGGTCGTTGAGGCGGGAAAACTGATCGTTGATCAGCGCTTTCAGCGGTCCGATGTAGATCGCGCCTACAGAAGAAGGCATATCCTCCGTAAACAGCGTCAGAATCGGAAAAAAGGCCGCTTCTGTTTTGCCGGAGGCCGTGGAGGCAGAAAGCAGCAGGTTCTCATCTGTATTGAAAATCACATCGGCTGCGGCCGCCTGGACCGCGCGGAGGGATTCCCAGCCATTCTGATAGATATAATCCTGGATAAAGGGTGCGTAACGGTCAAAGGTGTTCATATTTTGTCCGGCCTCCTGCCGCTATAGTTCAAATTCCGCAAATTCGCCAAGCTCGTCTGCCGCCTGTTCTTCCAGCGGCGTCTTTGCGTAAGAGAAATCCTCCGACCCCATGAGGGCGGCGACTTCCAGCTTTGGATTCTGATAGAGGAGATCCATCAGCTCAATGAAGTCCCGGATGATTTCTCTGGGCGTAATATGGCTGTCGGCACCCACGCGGCTGTATTCGATCTGAATAAAGGTAATGAGATCCTGCTGCGTCAGCCGCTGCTCGTAGTCAAAAAGCTGTGCATGGATCGCGGCGAGTTTTTCCACCAGGATCAGCATTTCCTCATTGGTCAGAGGCGAGAGCTTAATCACCGGCGCCAGAAGATCCCGGGTATCCTCACTGGCAAACCGCCCTTCGGTCAGCCGGGAGCGCAGAGCCTCGTAGCTGTAGACGCCTCTTCTGGTATCCTCGATACACTGCGGCGTTCCGCAGAGAATGATGCCGAGATAGCGGGCCTTTCCCTGTAGCGTGTCATTGTACATGGTGAGAATTTTCTCATAATTGTACTGCCGGGTGATGCTGTTGGGAATTTTATAGATATTCACCAGCTCGTCAATGAGCACCAGCATTCCCGCATAGCCCGCGCCCTTCAGGAAGGTCGCGAAAATCTTGATATATTCGTACCAGTCGTCGTCCGTGATGATGACGTTGACGCCCAGATCCTGTCGGGCTTCCGTTTTGGTCGCATACTCTCCGCGGAACCAGCGGATGACTTTGGCCTTAGTATCGTCCTCACCGTTTACGTATGCCTGATAGTAGAGAGTCAGCAGCCGGGCAAAGTCATATCCGTGTACCATGCCGTTCAGGTCGTTAATGACGGTAAAAATTTTCTGGCGCACCAAAGCGGAGAATTCCGGATTATCATAAGACAGCCCAGTGTCCGCGGCCACAGCGCTTTCCACGCTGCTGATCCAGCGATCCAGCACCAGAGGCAGCGCGCCGCCTTCCGGCCGGGTCTTGACCGACATATTTTGCACCAGTTCTTTATAGGTGGCAAGCCCCTGCCCCCTGGTGCCCTGCAGACGGCGCTCGGGTGAGAGATCCGCGTCCACCACCACAAAATTCCGATCCATACAATAGTTGCGGATGGTCTGCAGCAAAAAGCTTTTGCCGCTCCCGTATTTGCCGGAGATAAAGCGAAATGCCGCCCCGCCGTCGGCGATGATCTCTACGTCGTGGAGCAGGGCATTGATCTCCGCTTCCCGTCCAACCGTAATATAAGGTAAACCGATGCGCGGCACCACCCCGCCTTTCAGGGCGTTGATGAGTGTACTCGCAATTCGTTTTGGTATCTTCAATTTGGTATCATTCCTTTCAGATCGTCAAGATAATCTTCTACAATAACCGGTATATCGCCGTCAAACTCAATCACAGTATCCGCAAATGTATCGTATAGCGTCTCGTTCACAGATTCCGCCAGAATGGAAGCCATACGGTGTGTTTCGGACAGAAAGCCAGGCAGATCCCCGCCATAGAGAAGGAGCTGTATGAAGCGCAGCTCATCGCCTGAGAGAGGAAGCGCCCCCTTGCTGTACTCAGATTCTATATGTGATTCTGTTTTGGCACTTTCTCTTGTCTCTTTTGGCGGATCGTCTTTTGCATAGGATGGAGAATCCATATACCGCTCCTCCTCCGTCATCAGCTTTTGCCCGATGACCTCAGAACTTCTGCGGATATCGCCTAACATGCTCAGGTCAAACTTAATTCTGGGCCGGGCAGTTTTCTTCTGATCCGCAATCGCTTCGCGAATGAATTTTTCCATGGTTTTGGTCTCATCCCCGAATTTCAGAGAAGGATGAATCCCGCGATCCTCCCGGAACAAGCGGTCAGCTGCGCGGACAAATACCCCCAATTCCTGGTTCCGCAGAGCCGGCAGGCTGTCCCGCCAGCAGCTCCAGCGGTTTTGATCACAGCGATAGCGCTGCAGCGGACCGAGGCTGTACTCGTAATGTTCCCGCTGTCCGCGATCATAGAATACGGCATGCTGAAAAGGCGTGTAGCGGATTTCCACCGAACCGGCACCATATAATTTTTCCCCCCAGGTTTTCTGGTAGCGTTTTTGATAATACTCGTTCTGCTTTCGGTATGCGGCTGTGATGACCTGCTTCAGTTCTTCCGGGTATTGTTTAAACGCTTTGGAACTTTCCAGATGGTATTTCGAAAGCCTCAGGATAGCCGGAAACAATTCCTCATCGCTGATCGAGTCGTAATGGAGCAGGGAGTACAAATCCTCATCGGAATCAAGGAGTGTGTACGCCCGAATCTTCTCCGCAGGCTGGTTATAATAGACTGCATAATCTATGATCCACTGTTCCGTATATCCCCGGATATCCGGATCCAGGCTGCGGTACTGTTCATAGAACCAGATCAGATTTTCCAGCCCTTCCTCCGCAGTGGCCGCACCGATCTGATGCAGAAGCTCGTAGATATAGAGGTAAGCATAGGTCAGGGATGTCTTTGTAAGCTGCCCGTGGCGCAGCCGGGTGCGCCAGGTAAAATACCCCCGCAATTCCTCTGTAGACAAACTCTGGTAGGTCGGGAAATAATGGCGCACCTCTCGGTCGTATGGGCAGTCGTCCTCAAACGATTCCATGTATCTGGCCTGAAGATAGAAGATCTTTGCTTCGTAGTTCCGGGAAAACGGAGAGCCGAAAGCCAGAGAACGCATCTGGCGGTATTCCTTCGGCGGCAGATCCTTCGCTCGCTCCGGGGAAAGGCGGATGGGCTCATCCTTGTAAGAAAATCCATCCTGTGTATAGTCGAAATCGTCCATACTGCCTCCTTTCCCATTTCTTCTGATTCAATGCGAACACATGTACTTTTACAGTAGTATAAGCGGGAAAAGGTAAAAAGGCAAGAACGAATTGAAATAGAACCGGCTATTTTGTGAGCCGGTTCAGGTAAAGATTAATCACATTTTCGTTTTTATGTTCAGGTATTGTTGCGGGCTTCCTCATTTTTCGTAAATCCCGCGCGGTAGAACCAGACGGACAGCAGCGTTCCAATCGTCCATCCGACTGGCCACGCGCACCAGATTCCGGTTGCCCCGAGGCTGGTCTTTGAGAGAAGGATGGCGAGGGAGACCCGGAGGATCAGGTCGGTAAAGGTGGAGATCATAAACCGTGTCATCATGCTGGCGCCTTTCAGGATTCCGTCTGCGACAAGCTTTACGGAGACGATAAAATAGAACGGCGAGAGAATCCGCAGATAGGTCATTCCGGTCTGCAGCGCGGTTTCTGTCGGTTCATCCAGAAACAGGTACAGCAGGTATTTGCCGAATACAAAATACAGGAGTGCCAGGGGGATGCTGATCAGCCAGACCATCTTTACGCCTGCCCGGAAGCCGTCTTTCACGCGGGGGCGTTTCCCGGCGCCGATGTTCTGCGCGGTATAGTTGGAGATGCCGTTCCCCAGCGTGGTAAAGGAGGTAATGACCAGGTTATTCAGCTTTACGGCAGCCGAATATCCGGCCATCACGCCAGTGCCAAAGCTGTTGATAACACTCTGAATCATGATATTTCCGACTGAGATGAAGCTCTGCTGCAGGATGCTGGGCACTGCAATGACAGTGATCCGTTTCAGCAGGCGCACGGAAAAAAGCGGTGCCTTTTCCGCTCCGGGAATGCTTTTCATGCGTTTGGCGACGACAAGAACCGCCAGTACGCAGCTGACACCCTGGCAGAGGAAGGTCGCCCAGGCGACTCCGGCGACGCCCATCTGGAAGACGGTGACAAAGAAGATATCTACGGCAATATTAGAGGTCGAGGATGCCGCCAGAAAAATGAACGGAGTCTTCGAATCGCCGAGCGCGGAAAAAATACCGGTTGAAATATTGTAAAAGAAGACGAACGGCAGCCCCCAGATATAAATATTCAGATAAAGCCTGGAATCCGCAAGTACTTCATCCGGCGTCTGAATCAGGCGGAGCAGGGTGCCGCAGCCCGTGAGTCCAATGATCATTAAAAGAATGCAGAGAACTGCGCTGGCAATCCAGGCGGTGGACACCGCGGTTTTCATATTTTTATAATCATGCGCCCCGAAAAGCTGCGAGACGATGACCGAACAGCCCATGTTGCAGCCAAAGGCAAAGGCAATGAAAATCAGCGTGACTTCATAGCTGTTTCCTACTGCAGCCAATGCGTTTTCTCCGATGAATTTTCCGGCTACGAGGCTGTCGGCGATGTTGTAAAGCTGCTGAAAAATGATGCTGCCAAACAGAGGCAGACAGAATTGCCAGAGAACTTTTCCGGGGTCTCCTACTGTGAGGTCCCGGTTTCGATTATTTCCCTGATTTTTATTCATAAAACAATACTCCCTTCTTGAAAATCACACCGTTCCCCATTATAATCAGCTCAGAATCATATTTCAAATATATAAAGAAAATAATAATTATTCCAAAATGACATAATTGGAGAGTACAGAGATGGATATTTCCTATGACTATTACAAGGCTTTTTATTATGTAGCGAAATACGGGAACATTTCGAAAGCTGCTGACGTTATGGAGAAAGGACAGCCGAATGTGACAAAGGTCATCAATAAGCTTGAGGAACAGCTCGGCTGTAAGCTGTTTGTGCGTTCTCCGAGGGGGACCAGGCTGACGCCGGAAGGGGAAAAACTGTATGCGCATGTGGAGGTGGCCGTAGAGCATCTTCAGGCGGGGGAACAGGAGATTGCCTCAGACCGGAGCCTGCACAGCGGCATGGTAGCCATCGCGGCCAGCGAGATTGCGCTGCGCTGCCATATGCTACCGGTGCTGGAGCAGTACCGTCTTCTATATCCGAATGTGCGGATTCGGCTGGCCAATTTTACGATTTATCAGGCAATCGAAGCCGTAAAAAACAGCCTCGCGGATTTTGCTGTCGTGACCGCACCGGCGCCGGACGCCGTCCCGAAGTCGTTGAAAATGCGGGAGATTTCCCATGTTCAGGAAATATTTGTCTGCGGGGAAACCTTTCGTTTCCTGCGGCAAAAGACAATTACCTATGCGGAGCTGATGAAGCTTCCGCTGATCTGTCTGAACGCACAGACCTATACCTATCAGTTTCTGACTCGTTTTTTTGAAGCGCAGGGAGTGACACTCAGACCGGATATTGAGGTTACCACAGCGGATCAGATTCTGCCGTTGGTGAAAAGCAACCTTGGGATCGGCATTGTGCCGGAAGCATTTGTGGAGGAGCCTTCCGGCATCTATCGGCTCACCATGGAAAAGCCGCTCCCGCAGCGGGCAATTTGCCTCATTAAGCGCATCGACAGTCCGCTCAGCGTCGCCGCGAGAGAACTGGAGCGGATGCTGATTGGATGAAAAAAGCCTCACTCATTTTCAAGTATAAGTGAGACGAATTGTGGAGTGAAATGTGTAAAATGAAGTTGAGAAAAGTGAAATGCCAGATTATAATAAGACTATGATTTGGTTCGAAAAGGAAGGTCAGTTATGTTAAAAATATGGTATTACGGCGGCGTGCAGTATATGAAAGACGCGCCATCCTATTTTGATCATGTATATGAGGACGAATGGATTACAGATCCTTTCGTAAGGGAAATGATTCAAGATGTAGATCAATCGACGGTCATCAGCGCACATGTGATCGAGAGTCCTGTGCTGGGCGCGATTACTCCAAAAGAGATTTCCGGAGGTGTAAAGGTACTGATTCTGATGTTAAAAGATGATTCTTTTGTTTACAATATGTCGAATTGTGGAGATAATTGCGCGAAGTGGATATTAAAAATAGCTGAGCAGAAAGATCTTACTGTCTATCTGCAACACATTCTCCGTTTCGAAGGGGAATTCAAAATAATGATCATGAATACCGGAAAAATCGTGCATAATCGGAAAGAGTATGTGCGCGGTTTGCTGGAAGCGGAAAGATTGCAGGAGGAGTTGCAGGATGAAGGGTGAATACCTATTTCAGGTAAGAAGTAAGCGGATACGTTTTTCTTTCCGGATTCATCGTAATATTACGGTCATCAAGGGAGACAGCGCAACAGGAAAAACCACGCTGCTGACTATGATGTATGAGTACCTTCGCAGCGGACGTGAATCTGGTTACTCTGTAAATACGGAGGCAGATTATTTTGTTTATCTTCGGGATGAGGTTGGAAGAGATTGGACGGAAGTTCTGTTTCCGATGAGCAATAAAATTATTTTTATAGAAGAAAACAACAATTTTATTTTTTCAAAAGAGTTTGCAGAATTTGTAAAGAGATCGGGAAACTATTTTGTTTTTGTGAACCGGGCTCCGCTGAGGATGCTTCCTTACAGCATTCATGAGGTTTATGAAATTGCCATAGATGGACAGCATGCTGATTTACAGGAATCCTGGCATACACTCCGCGAGCTATATAGTAACTTTCCAATGCCTGAGTATAATCGTATGGAAAATGTACTTACTGAAGACAGTAATTCTGGATTTGAATTTTTCAGCAGTGTTTTTTGGAAGAGTATGGTAACAAGCGCAGGCGGAAATTCCAATATACCAGAGAAAATTGATAAAACAGGTGATGGAGATCTTCTCGTGATAGCGGATGGCGCCGCTTTCGGGGCAATAATGGAAGATTGTATAGAAACACTTGAAAATCATGATAATAAAAGAATTACTCTGTGGCTTCCGGAGTCTTTTGAATATTTGATTTTAAAATCCGGGATTATTTCGACGCCGGAGCTTGATATGATACTGGAATCGATACCTGATTATGCAGATAGTAAGCAATATATAAGCTGGGAACAGTTTTTTACAGATTTGCTGATTCATCTGACGAAAGATACTTTGTTTCCTTATTCGAAGCATCATCTGGGAAAGTATTACATGACAGGTATGTGTAAACAGCAGGTTATAAAAGAATTCCCGGAAGCGATTCGTGAAAATTTACTGTAAAGCCACTGAATCTTTTCGTGTATCATATACGTTAAACAGGAGCCTTCTGTATAAGCCAGAGGCTCTTGTTTTTGTAATTGCTTTCCCAGTTTTAGACCCGTCACGAGTTCTTCCAAAGCCGGATGGTCTGCAAAACTTTTTCCTTTGTATCGGTATCCATCTGCGAGAGCTCGTTCATAATCTCACGGTCGAGCGCCACAGGCTTGTATTCCGAATCTATTTCTCCAATCAGCGTATCCAGTGAAATGCCCATCAGTTTCGCATAATAAATTAAAATGCGCAGGGACATTGCTGAGCGGTTGTTTTCCACGTTGCTGATATAGCCTGGCGTGACTTCCAGGGCAGATGCGACCTCGGCCTGAGTCAGTTTCATCTGTGTGCGAAGTCCTTTGATTTTTCCTCCAAGGTTTTCATAATCGTTCTGTGTCATGGCTTTTCCTCCGGTTGTTTCCTGTAAAATGGAATAGCGATTATTCACAAGCTATTCTTACGGTCTTTTTGGATGATTTCATACTCTTTAAAATATACTATAAAAAAAGCTTGAAATATATATACTAATAGCATATAATCAATTTTATAAATAAAAGCAATAGATATTACTGTACAGAAAAGGGTGAGATAAAAGTTATCAGAAGCTATGCGCCTGGGAAAGCTTGGAGAGCAGGTGGTTCTAAAGAGCCGGAAGGCATTTGCAAGTCTTTCTTTTATGGGTGCGAGGAAGGCAGACGGGTCAGAGTATTTTGCAAAAAAAACGGAACGCGACCGTAATGCGAAGAGAATTCGTGCAATGGAAAATGATTTTTCAAAGATCAACATCGCCGCATCGGAAGACGTGAGGCGGTTGGCTGTAGTGTTGAAATGCAGCGTGGAAGACATTTTGGAGTTCTGATTTCGACATTTGGTCTGCATTTATTATTTCCGAAATTCTGTCGCTTCCAGTTATTGCCATGCTTGCGAAAAAACGTTTCGGAAGCTCTTTGGAAATTTACTAATATTTTAATGGGACTTTGCTGTCATATGACCTGCCTTTTACAATCGCATGCTAAAATTTACGAAGTGTATGTAATACTCTGGAAAAATAAAACGGAGGAGGAGACAACTTGAAGGAATTACAAGCAAAAAAAGGATATATCTGCGATATGGACGGCGTGATTTATCATGGAAACCGTCTATTACCGGGAGTGAAGGAGTTTCTGGAATGGCTGCGGGCAAATGATAAGCAGTTTTTATTTCTGACGAATTCAGGACAGTATACCCCGAAAGAACTGCAGCAGAAGCTGGCCCGCATGGGGCTGGATGTGGACGAAACGCATTTTTATACCAGCGCGCTTGCAACGGCTCATTTTCTGAAAAGCCAGGCTCCCGGCTGCAGTGCTTATGTGATGGGAGAACATGGGATTCTGAATGCGCTGTACGATGCGGGCATTACGTTTAATGACGTGAACCCGGATTATGTGGTGGTGGGTGAACCGAGCGGCTATAGCCTGGAAATGATTACAAAGGCAATCCGGCTGGTGGAAAAAGGCGCGAAGCTGATCGGGACAAATTATGATATGACAGGCCCGACAGAATCCGGGATTGCGCCTGCCTGCCGTGCTCTGCTTGCACCGATCGAGATGGCGACGGGAAAACAGGCGTATTACATGGGCAAGCCCAACCCTCTGATGATGCGGACAGGGCTCAAACTCCTGGGCGTGCATTCGGAGGAAGCCGCGATCATTGGAGACCGGATGGATACCGATATTGTTGCCGGAATCGAGTCCGGGCTGGATACTGTGTTGGTGCTTTCCGGTGTCACATCACGGGAAGACTGTCTGAAATTTCCTTATCGTCCCAGACTGATTCTGGATGGGGTGGGGGATATACCGGCTGCGCAATGACAGGCTCAGAACGGTATCTTTATTCCCACGCTTACAAAGCAGGGCAGGCAAATACTTACAGTTCAATTGTCTCCAGATCATCCGGCACGTAAAGATTGCCGGAATAATATTTTTGGCCTTCTTTTATATACAGTTCTTTCCGGTTGTGAATATTTTTATCTTCTGTGTGGTAGAGCAGGAGATTTCTTACGTCAAGGCGTTCGGCTCTTTCACAGGCGTCCTTTACGGTGGAGTGATGTTTCTCATAAGGTGAGAACATAGCTGCTTCTGAATAAAGGCAGAATGCCTCGTGCAGGAGCCATTTGCTGTCTTTGGCATATTTTTCACAGCATGGGCTGCAGGGTTCATCCCCGCAGCAGGTTAGCTTTTCACCGTCATCCAGTTCCATACAAAACCCAAATTGCTTCGCCTTGGTTGAGCGGATATCAAAAAAGGTAACGTTTCTTTCATTGATCCGGCGCGTTTCACCGTCACAGACCGGTATCAGATGAAGCCGGTTATCCAAAAATATGGTTTCTTTTTTAGAGAGCAATTCCATGGAGACGGTTCTGATGATAGAAATTACCTTGTCATGGCCGTGGATATTGGCATCTCCCTTGTAAGTTCCGTTTTTCATTGCCTGACAGATCATGCGTACCATCCAGAGAATACCAAAAAGGTGGTCGGAATGTCGGTGAGTGATGAAAATTTCCCGCATGTCCATCCAGTCAAGTCCTGCATGGTTCAATTGGCGAATGACGGTATTTCCGCCGCCGCCGTCTACCATGAAATATTTGCCATTATCATTTATTACAAAACAGGTATTATAGCATTCGGCCGCCATAGCGTTGCCGGTTCCGAGCATTGTGATATTCATAATTTCTAATCTCCATTATCTGAGCAATCACGCCTGTTTTGCAGGCCCCCTCAAAAAGAAAAGCCGCTTACTTTGTTCTTTGAACTTCCGCAATCGCTATTTGCAAAAGTATACCATCTCTTTCTTAAAAAATACAGTAGAATCATGCTTTATTCCAATATTTTACATGAATTTTCCATGGATTTTAAACGAACGTGATATTCCCAAATCTTTTTTACTGCTAAGGTTAGGTCAGGTATTTTGAAGAGCGGTAGTGTCTGTTTAGAAATAGTTACGAGAGATAGCGAAAGGCGTTTTACATGAACGATGTAATGGAGATCATATTTGGACTGTTTGGCGGTCTCGCCATATTTATTTTCGGAATGAACCTGATGAGTGAATGCCTGCAAAAGGCGGCTGGTGAGAGGATGAAGCAGATCCTCGGGCTGCTGACAAGAAACCGTTTGATGGGTGTGCTTGCGGGAGCGCTGGTGACGGCAGTACTGCAGAGCAGCAGTGCCACTACAGTAATGGCGATTGGATTTGTCAGCGCGGGTCTGATGACGCTTCCGCAGGCGATTTCGATTATTTTTGGTGCGAATATCGGTACGACGATCACGGCGCAGATTATTGCATTTAAGATTTCCGATTACATTTATGTATTTATTTTTATCGGTTTTATTGTCTCTTTTGTCTGTAAAAAAGAAAAAATAAAAAACATCGGAATGACGATTTTTGCATTTGGCCTGTTATTTCTTGGTATTGAGACGATGGGAGATGTCATGAAGCCCCTGGCTTCCAGCCCGGTCTTTACCGACATGATTGGAAAAGTGGCAGATGTTCCTATTCTGGGTGTGGCTGTGGGTACTTTGATGACGCTGGTGGTACAGAGCAGCAGTGCGACGATAGCGGTGCTTCAGAATTTTGCATCCCAGGCAGGCGCAGACGGGGTGACCAGCATTCTGGGACTGACCGGGGCGATACCGATTCTGCTGGGCGACAACATCGGAACAACGATTACCGCGCTTCTGGCTTGTGTAGGGCAATCGAAGGACGCAAAGCGAACAGCTGTGGCGCATTCTCTGTTTAACATTTCGGGAGCGCTGCTGTTTATATGGTTTGTGAAGCCTTATGCGGCATTGATTCAGCGCATTTCCCCGAGTGGGGCAGAGATAGAAGTGATTTCGCGTCAGATTGCAAATGCGCATACCATTTTCAATATTACCATGACCCTTATCTGGATTCCTCTGCTTGGCTTTATGGTAAAGCTTGTCATGCGGCTCATACCGGATGGAAAGCTTGAGCAGAAAAGCCCCGCAAGACCGCTCTATCTGGATAAAAATGTGGTTTCCCAGCCAGCGGCTGCGCTGAAGCTTGTGGCGAAAGAAACACTTCACTGCGGAGAGATTGTACGCAAGATGCTTCTGGATGTTTTAAGCACAGTAAAAAGCGGCGATTTGCAGACGCTCAATACCGTCCGCGAATGCGGACAGACAATGAGCTCCCTGCATGAAGATATCAACGATTATCTGGCGGATCTGTTTTCAAATGGTGCGCTGACAGAACAGCAGGCGACAGAGACCGCGAAGCTGATGTATGTGCTTAGCGATGTAGAGCGCATGGGCAGCCTGGCTGTGGAGTTGGCTGACACCATTCAGGAAAAAATGGATAACAGGTATGCCTATTCGCAGGAGGCCATGAACGACTTGGAGAACAGTCTGAAGCAGATTGAAAAGATGTATGAAAATGCCATGGAAGCGCTTCTTGGAAAAGAAGAGGGAGCAATAAACAAAATCATGAAGCATAAGGACGAAGTGTTGGACCTGGATATCAAGATGCGCAAATCCCATATGCAGCGTGTGACGGAGGGAAAATGTAAAAAGAGCCTGACTGCGCCGTTTACAAAGATTCTTCACTGTATTGACCGGATGGGCAACAGCTGTGTAAATCTTGCGGAGGTAGCGTTAAATCAGATGAACTTTGAATATTTTATCGGAAGAGAATAGTGAAGATGAATAGTGAAATGGTTACAATAGCAGGTTATCTGATTGCGGCTGCAGTTCTGGCGGTTATGATTTTTGCGGCAGCTGTGCAGACGAATCGAAAGTTTAAGAAGATGGAGCGGGACAGGAGAAAAGCAGAGATGGACTCGCTCAAGTCTCAAAAGGATGAATTTCAAAAAAGTCTGTTTTCAAAAGATACTTTTCCGGAAGAAGTGTATCTGGAAAAGGAAACTAAGGAAAACGCGGAAGAAGATGACTGTGCAGAGAATACCGGACGATCAGCAGAGCCTGGTCCGTTTATGATTACAGAAGCTATCTGGCAAACAGAGAAAAGTGGGAGAGTGAAAATGAAAGATACTGGATGCTATCAGAACCGGGAATTATCCTGGCTGAAATTTAACGAGCGGGTACTGGAGGAAGCGGAATCTGTGCAGAATCCGCTGTGTGAAAGATTGAATTTTCTGTCTATTTACCAGAGTAATCTGGATGAGTTTTTTATGGTACGGGTTGGGTCGCTCCACGACCGGATGCTCCTGAAAAAAGAAGAGCGTGAGAATAAGACCAATATGACGGCTGAAGAACAGACGGAGGCGATACTTGCCAAAGTCCATACGATGAATGAGAGGAAAGATAAGGCTTACCAGGAACTGATGGAGGAACTGGCTGGTCAGGGAATACGGATTCTGAAATTTGCGTCGCTGAATGAGGAAGAGGAAGCAGAATTGGGCCGGTATTTTGTACAGGAGATTCAGCCTCTGCTGCTGACCATGGTGGTGGGGCGAAAACAGCCATTTCCTTTTTTAAAGAGCAAGGACATTTATGCGGTCGCAGTGCTCAGCACGAAAAAAGAAAAAGGAAAGCTGGCAATCATTCCGTGCGGGAATGAAGTACTGAATCGGCTCGTCCCGATACCGGCTCATCCGGGATGTTATATGCTGGCGGAGGAGCTGATACTTCATTTTCTTCCACTGGTATTTCGCAAATATACCATCATGCAGAAATCCCTGATCCGAATTACGCGGAACGCAGATATTGATGCGGACAGCATTTATGATGAGGAACTGAATTACAGAGATCACATGGCGGAGGTGATTAAGCAGCGCAGAAAGCTTTGCCCGGTACGCTTGGAGATTTCGCGTGAGCTGAATATTGAAATCGTAGCTCAGCTTTGCAGAGAGCTGGGGTTAAAGCAGGGGCAGATTTTTTCCACGGAAGCACCTATGGATTTGTCTTTTTTGTATCAGATCCAGGATAAGCTGCGTCAGAAACCGGAACTGTTTTATGAAAAACGGATTCCACAGAAAAGTCCGATGGTTCAGGATAATGAATCAATGCTTCAGCAGGTTCTGGAGCATGATATTCTGCTCTCTTACCCTTATGAAAGCATCAATGCGTTTCTGCGGCTGCTGAACGAAGCGGCTGTGGATGAGACGGTAATGTCCATTAAAATGACGCTCTATCGGCTGGCAAAAAACAGTAAGGTAGTGGAGGCTCTTGTGGCTGCGGCCGAAAACGGGAAACAGGTGGATGTCCTGGTGGAACTGAAAGCGCGGTTTGATGAAGAAAACAACATTGAATGGTCGCGTCGTCTGGAGGACGCTGGCTGTCATGTAATCTATGGGCTGGATGGGCTGAAAGTGCATTCCAAGCTCTGCCTGATTACGATCAGAGACCAGGGACATATTCGATATGTGACACAGATCGGAACCGGCAATTATAATGAAAAAACCTCACGTCTTTATACGGATCTGTCCCTGCTTACCGCAGACGACGAGATTGGAAAAGAAGCGGGAGAAATTTTCACAGCATTGTTTATGGGCGAGACGGTTGACCATATGGAGCAGCTTCTGGTAGCGCCGAAATGTCTGCAGAATCGGGTGATCGACATGATTGATGAGGAGATCCGCGAGAAGAAAGAGGGCAGGGAGGCTTACATAGGAGTAAAGATCAACTCTCTGACAGACAAGCAAATTATCGATAAGCTGATTGAGGCTTCTGAGGCTGGAGTGCGTATCGATATGATTATCCGCGGCATCAACTGTATTCAGTCTGGCATCGAAGGAAAAACGGACAATATTCATATCATCAGTATCGTAGGGCGGTATCTGGAGCATTCTCGCATTTATATTTTCGGCTGTGGGGAGCGTGAAAAGCTGTATCTGTCCTCTGCTGACTTTATGACACGGAATACGCTGCGCCGTGTTGAGGTAGCCGTCCCTGTGCGGGATCCGGCACTTCGGCAGCGGCTGCATGCCATGTTTGATGTGATGCTGCGGGATAATATAAAAGCGAGAGATCAGCAGCCCGACGGAACCTATGTGAGAAGAACTGTGCCGGAAGGGGAAGAGGCGCTGAATGCCCAGGAATACTTTCTGGCGTGCGCATACGGACAGAGATAACGATTGTCCGGATAAACGTGTTTCTGTCGGGTGGTGCCTGCAAAGCGGGCATGAGAATTTAGAGGGCGGGAAAGTGGTAAAGGAAAATGATATACACATTGGGGAGCCAGCTTGTGGAGACAGATATGGATACGGTGCTTCAGACTGGGACATCGGCTGTGCTTATTGTCAATGAAAATCAGAGCCAGAGTGTTTTTAACGATTTGTCTGTAAACGTGGAATTGGATCGGTCACTTTCGGACATCTGTTTCTGTAAGGTAGAAAGCCAGCAGGACTGCCTGTATGGTACGCTGGCTATCCCAAGGCTACTGGATGTGCTGGGTAGCCGATTCCGGGTTGCTTTTATTATTACAGAGAACTATATTGTATTAATCGATGACAGCGGTTTTGCGCTGCGTCTGGTTAACCGGATTCGGATGAAACGTGTACATCAGGGAGACACGCGTGAACGTTTTTTATATAATTTTATTACGGAGTTTATTTCACGGGATTCTGTGCTTTTGGAACAATATGAGCGTGAGCTGATGGAACTGGAGGATGAGACGGCAAAAGGAGATATTGATAATATTCAGAGCCGGCTGCAGCCGATCCGAAAGGAGCTGCTGACCCTGCGGAGCTATTACGACCAGCTCATGGACATGATCCGTGAGCTGGAGGAAAACGAGGATCGTTATTTTGCCCGGAAGCAGCTGAAGTACTTTGGCACTGCGGCTGACCGCGCAGAGCGTCTGAAGGATCGAACCAGCTATCTGCTCGAATATGCGCAGCAGGTGCGCGACGCATGGCAGTCACTTGCAGATGCGCGCCAGAACGATAACATGCGATTCCTGACCGTCATATCAACGATTTTCTTCCCTTTGACCCTGATTACCGGCTGGTATGGAATGAATTTTGAAAATATGCCGGAGCTTGCAAATGGGTATCCGGTTGTGATTCTGGTCAGCCTGGTTGTGCTGATCATCTGTCTTTTAATCTTTAAAAAGAGGAATATTTTGTAGGGACATACTTCTCTGTAACCCGCGGTCAAAAGCATGTTCCGGATTGGCAGTCACATGTGCGAAAATAATTATCTGAAAATTCATTTTTGGTACAGAAAGAAATTTCACACCGGTCATATGCAAGAAATTGGATGGCATGAAAACAGCTTCCAGAGTGGATACTACTCGCTTTACCCCCGCGTGTTAACAAGTAAAGAGTTTTTCGGCGCTGGACATCCACTGGATGACCAGCGCCCTTTCGATAAGTTATATTATTACGGCATATTTAAAGGGGAATTGATAAAATTATGCAACAGGGAGCTGAACTGGAAAAAGCCGACAACATACACGGTGTTGAGGAAACTTTGCGAGCGGGGAATTTTTCAGAACAAAGACAGTGTAGTTACTTCTCTGATCTCAAAGGAAGACTTCGAAAGAATGCAGTGCGAGAGCTTTGTGGATGAGACCTTTGACGGGGCACTTCCGGCATTTGTAGCTGCTTTCACGAAAAGAAGGAAGCTGACACCATCGGAGATCGCACCGGGATTTCTAAACGATTTTTCCGGGGAGTTTGCCTGGACGCCGGTGGATTGCGAAGAACATA
>JAJPWX010000012.1 GCA_021205755.1 Lachnospiraceae bacterium
AGTTTTGGCTCTATTTTATTTTTGGTTGCGGCCGGAGGTCCGCGTTATGAAATACTCTGGCGGATGCAATCACCAGAGTATGAGACAGGGGCAGGGTTATGAATGGCTCTGCCTTTTTACATGATATTGCCGCAGGGCAGACGGGAGGATAAACATTATGGCATTGACAAGGACGATTGATATTTCCGGGATTCCGACCACATTTAAGGCAAGCGCAGCCGTGCCGAGAATTTACCGGCTGAAGTTCGGAAGAGATATCTTTAAAGACCTGCGCTCCCTGGAGAAAAGCGTGGGCGAAGGGGATGCGGAGAACAGCAACCTCGATATGTTCAGTCTGGAACTTTTCGAGGATCTGGCGTGGGTGATGGCGAAGCACTACGATAAAACCATCCCGAATTCTCCGGAAGAATGGCTGGAGCAGTTCGAGACATTTTCCATCTATCAGGTGCTTCCGCAGCTGATCGAACTTTGGGGGCTGAACACGCAGACGCAGGTGGAAGCTAAAAAAAACTTCGCAAAACTGACCGCGAAATGACGACGGCGCTGTTCCTGCTGCGGTGTGTACAGCTGGGTGTCAGCATCCGCGACCTGGATCTGCTGACCGTGGGAATGCTGACGGAAATGTGGAATGAGAGCGGGAATGATAACTGGAAGGGATATCGGACGCTTGCATCGCAAGCTGATATGGACGCGTTCTGAAAATCGACAATTTTTGAATTAATTCGATTGCAGATGCATGAGCTATCTGTTATACTTTACTCGGTCAACAGGTTGATAGAATTGCAGAATCGAAATGGAGTAAGCAGGATGGAACAACACATAGACATTATAAAAGACGCAGATGGCAAACAGATTGTTGTAATTAACGATCTACGCTTTAAGGGCAGACGTTCGGTTGACTGGGATGTCGTTGAACAATGCTTGAAAGAGTATATTGGTGAATATGCTGAAATTACGGAAACATCAGACATGGTATATATTGGCTCTGATTTTCCTGATGAATTCGTGCATTCGAAGGATACACGGACATTAAAAGGAGCAAACCTTTATGCGAAAGCGAATTCTTCCAGCGTCATTAAGGAGTTGTTGGAGATAGCTACTAACAGAACTTTTTCTGAGAATTTTGAAAAAAAGCATGCATATGATGCAAAATATGGCTGGTATCGGTATGATACACGGTTTGCATTGCCTGTATATGATAATGATGGGGAGCTTGTAAGATATAACGTTTTCACAGCAAGGGTTTTAGTTCGGCATGACCAGAATGGAAAGCTATATTTATATGATATTTTGAGAATAAAAAAAGAAACGAGCAAGCCGCTTGAGCAATAATAGCTGTACGGTCGAAAAACTCATCTCTTTCTGCTATCATATACGAAATTTGCGAATCTGTCAATAGTTTTTTGAAAACATGAGAAATTCTCATTTGAGTCGAGTAATCGGCTCTTTTTTTATGTCTGTTGGAGAACAGAACAACCCAATAGAAAAAGAAATTTTTTGAAAGCGAGGTGAAGCAAATTGTCCACCAGTAGGATTAAGGGAATTTCTGTCACGATTGACGGCGATACCACTGGCTTGTCGAAAGCATTGAGCAGTGTGAATAAGGAAATTAAATCCACACAGTCCCAGTTAAAAGATGTCAACAATTTGCTCAAACTCGATCCTGGAAATACGGAACTGCTGGCACAGAAGCAGAAGCTTCTGACGGAAGCGGTATCGGAAACGAAAGAGAAACTGGAGACGCTGAAAACCGCAGCGGAACAGGCGAACACGGCTCTGGAAAACGGCGAAATCAGCCAGGAGCAGTACGATGCCCTGCAGCGTGAGATTATTGAGACAGAAAATGAACTGAAAAACCTCGAACAACAGGCGGAGCAGTCGGCTACGGCACTCCAGAAGATTTCCGCGACCGGCGAGAAGTTACAGTCGGTCGGCGATTCGGTTTCTTCGGTCGGCACGAAGCTCCTGCCGGTGACGGCTGGCGTGGTTGCGCTCGGAACGGCTGCTGTGACTACGGCGGCAAACTTTGAAACCGCCATGTCCAAGGTCGAAGCCCTGATTTCTTCCAGTTCCTCAGATATTGAAGGAGATATGGAAAAACTGGAGGAAGCAGCTCGTGCAGCCGGTGAGACCACAAAATTTTCCGCAACCGAGGCTGCGGAAGCGATGTCCTACATGGGTCTTGCGGGCTGGTCCGCAGAGGAAATGTGTGACGGCCTTTCTGGTGTCCTGAACCTGGCGGCGGCTTCCGAGATGGACCTGGCGACAGCATCTGATATCGTGACGGATTACCTGTCTGCGTTCGGACTGACCGCTGCCGATTCCGAGATGCTGGTGGACAAGATGGCTTACGCCATGAGCAATTCCAATACCAGCACATCGCAGCTGGGCGAAGCCTATAAGAACTGTGCTGCGACTGCTACCCAGTTGGGTTACGGCCTGGATGAGACGACCGCCGCTTTGATGGTTATGGCGGACGCAGGCATTAAGGGCGGGGAAGCTGGTACGGCGCTGTCTTCGATTATGACCCGCCTTGGCAACAACACTTCCGGTTGTACGGATATGCTGGAAGAGTACGGCATCGAGGTTTATGATGCAGAAGGGAATGTAAACTCGCTCTCCAACATCCTCTCCGGGATGCAGGGCATCTGGGCGGATCTGACTGATGAGCAGAAGGCAAATCTGGCTTATACGGTGGCCGGTAAAACAGCGCAGTCAGAGCTGATGACCGTCCTCGGCGAGACTACGGGCAGCTTTCAGGAGTATCAGGAGGGGTTGGCAGGATGCTCCGGCACGGCAGAAGATATGGCTGCTATCATGCAGGATAACCTCGAAGGCCAGTTGACCATCTTAAAATCACAGCTGCAGGAGCTTGCCATTTCCTTTGGACAGATGCTCCTGCCTGTTATCAAAAATGTGGTGGGCGTGATTCAGAATATCGTGGACTGGCTGAACGGGCTGGATGAGAGTACCAGAACCGTGATTCTCACGATTGCGCTGGTGGCTGCGGCCATCGGTCCGGTGCTGATTGTGATCGGCAAGGTCATTTCTGCGGTCGGTACGATCATGACGATTATTCCGAAACTGGTGAGTGCATTCAATGCGGTGAAGACCGCTTTTTCCGCATTAAGTGCAGTGATGATGGCCAACCCGATTGCGCTTGTCATTGCGGCGATTGCGGCTCTGGTCGCGGCGTTCGTTTACCTGTGGAACACGAACGAGGACTTCCGGCAGTTCTGGATTAATCTGTGGGAGGATATCAAAGCAGCGGTCACGGCGGCAATCGAGGCGGTTTCCACATTTTTGTCGGAGGCTTGGGAAGCTATCAAAAGCACGGCAGAATCCGTGTGGACGGCAATCTCCGGATTTTTCTCATCCGTGTGGGAGGCTATCAGTTCCACCGTATCTTCCGTGGTGACAGCGATTTCTTCCTTCCTCTCGAGTGCGTGGGAGACGATAAAAACAAATGTTACTACGGTCCTGACGGCTTTGCAGCTGGCATTTACGACTGTGTGGAACACCATAAAAACCGTGGTCACGACTGTGGTTACGGCTATCCAGACCTTCATCACGACTGCATGGAACGCAATAAAGACAGTGATTTCAACAGTTTTGAGCGCCATTCAGACGGTCATCACAACAGTCTGGAATGCGATAAAAACTGTGATTACGACCATCGTGAATGGAATTTCTTCCACCATATCCACGGTATGGAACACGATTTCGAAGACTGTTTCGAGCGTCGTGAATACGATAAAGTCGACCGTCTCCAAGGTATTCACGTCCATCTGGAACGGAATCAAAAACACGGTATCCGGGATTTATAATACGGTCAAGGACGGATTCAACAAGGCGGTCAGTTTCGTGACCGGCCTGGCATCCTCGGCTTTCAGCTGGGGCGCGGACATCATTAACGGCATCGTGAATGGTATTAAAAGCTGCATCAGCAGTGTCACCAGCGCGGTATCGGAAGTTGCGGAAAAAATCAAATCCTTCCTGCACTTTTCCGTGCCGGATGAAGGCCCACTCACGGATTACGAGGACTGGATGCCGGATTTCATGGCAGGTCTTGCTGAAGGAATAGAGAAGAGCCGTGGGCTTCTGCAGGGAGCGATGTCGGATGTGGCAGCGGATATGGTAATTAATCCGCAGGTTGCGGCGGCGCAGATAAGCGGCAGCGCAAACGGTTCTGGAGGTGCAGGGGGCGGATCGGAAGCTTCCGTTTCCGGCATTCTCTCCGGCATCCGGGAGCTTGTGGATTCCATCCGGGACGAGAGCGGAGGCATAATCTCCATTCCGGTGTATCTTGGGAACACGCTGCTCGATGAGGTGATCGTGGATGCCCAGCAGCGGCAGAACCTGCGGTCAGGTGGAAGGTGATGATAAAAGTTTCAGTCTGCTTAATGAAAAACGGAGTGAAAATCGAGGAATAAAACTGAGGGCTTCGCGGATATCTGCGGAGCCCTTCTAAGGGAGGTGTGTGCGCGATGGCGTTTATCCAGTATCTGAATTTCGACACCGAAGATCTACCGGAGCCGGATTCCTATGAAGTTTCGATGGAGGATGTGGAAGCGGACTCTTCCGGCCAGACGGAGGCCGGGACGACACAACGGGATGTGGTGCGCTTTGGCGTACACGCGATATCTGTGTCTTTTACGGTCACAGCGAAATGGCTGAAAAAGTTCACGGCATATAAGCAGCAGTCGAAAATTGCCGTGGGTTTTTATGATACGGAGACAGCAGAGATGGTCTATGCCGATATGTATATCTCCGGATATAAAGCAAAGCGGGAAGCGGACAGCTCCTATGGAGGCATCTGGACGGTTTCGTTTACGCTGAATGAGTTTTAAAAAGAGAAAAATAGCCTTGCTTTTGTCCGCACAAACGCTTATAATAGCCATAAATAAACGCGAAAGGGGTGTTTCATTATGGCAGCAAAATCAGCCAACTTATATGCGCGTATCGAACCTGATGTAAAGGAGCAGGCGGAAGGAATTTTATCGGCACTGGGAATTCCTGCATCAAATGCGATTAATATGTTTTACAAACAGATCATTCTTCAGAGAGGACTTCCTTTTGAAGTGAAATTACCATATGCCCGTCCCTTAGATGCCAGTGCGTTATCTGAGGCGCAGATGAATGCGGAACTGGAGAAAGGATATGCAGATATGCAGGATGGCCGAACGAGGGATGCGAACGCTGTTTTTGCAGATTTGCGTAAAGATTACAAGCTATGATGTACCATGTGAAAATTTCGAGTCAGGCTGAAACGGATCTTCGGGATATTTACGAATACATTGCCTTTGAACTCCAGGCACCGGAAAATGCGGCAGGTCAAATCGATAGACTTCAGAAGACGATTTTGGGACTCGACCATATGCCAAAGCGCTTTCGCTGCTATGAAAAAGAGCCGTGGAAAAGCAGAGGACTACGGGAAGTACCGGTGGATAACTATCTTGTTTTTTATATTCCAGACGACAGCACGGAAACAGTGACGATTATCCGCGTAATGTATGGCGGGCGGGATGTTGATACACAGCTAAACAAAAGCATAAAATAATACAGAATAATTTTACAAAGCATCAGTCACAAGGCTGGTGCTTTTCTTATGGGCTGGAGGGAGGTGCCTGGATGTATGCGGTAAGTGATGAGTTTTTGACGGCGGTGCAGGAGAATGCCCGCACCTATTACTGGTCTGGCACGATCACCACGACAGCCGGAAAGACCTATACATTTGATTATCAGGATATCGTGAAAGGCAGCGGCTATGTGACTTCCAAATGCTGTTCCAGTTCTGAGATTGAGCTTGGCACGGTCTATGCGGCGGAGATGGGAATTACGCTTTACTCGGACGTTGACCGATATACTCTGGAAGACGCAACGGTAGAGCTCTTCTACCATCTGAAACTTGCCGATGAAACCTACGAGACGGTACCGATGGGAATCTTTGAGGTGGCGGAGGCAAACCGGACATCTACCTGTTTGGAACTTACAGCTTATGATTATATGCTCCGCTTCGACAAGGACTTCACCAGTACGGACTCGACCGGTACAGCATGGGGATTTATTTCCCTGTGCTGCACAGCATGCAGCGTGGAATGTGCGCACACGCAGGAAGAAATCGAGACAATGGCGAACGGGAACATCACGCTTTCCATCTACTCGGAGAACGATATCGAGACTTACCGGGATGTGCTTTATTATGTGGCGCAGGTGCTGGGCGGGTTCTTTGCTATTAACCGGTCAGGCCAATTGGAGCTTCGAAAGTACGGCACGGATGCAGTGATGGAGATTGAAAGCAAACATCGGTTTTCGAGCAGTTTTTCGGACTTCATTACCCGGTACACAGCAGTAAGCTCCACCAACCTGCTGACAGAAACTGCAGA
Organism: Lachnospiraceae bacterium; assembly: GCA_021205755.1. GTDB lineage: Bacteria > Bacillota > Clostridia > Lachnospirales > Lachnospiraceae > Choladousia. The sequence goes on from JAJPWX010000012.1 coordinate 6,387, forward strand.
GTATTATGCGCTTGAGACGGACGATGGCCTAACGATGAACTTGGGGGCGAATCCGCTCCTTCAGTTTGGCCTTGAGGCTACGCGGGAGAAAATCTGCCGGAACATTCTGGATGACTTGCAGGCCGTGAATTACGTCCCGTTTGATTCGGACACAATCGGCAATCCGGCGCTTGACCTTGGAGATGTGCTGGTGTTCTCCGGTGGACAGGCGGATGAGGAACAGGTGGCGTGCATCACATCCTTCAACTGTAAAATCGGCGGCAAGATGACACTGAAATGTGTGGGAAAGAATCCGAGGCTCTCACAGGCAAAGTCGAAGAATGACAAAAACATCTCTGGCCTGCTGAGCCAGGTGGACGCGGCAGAGATCGCTGTGAATACCTATACGAATGCCACAGCGTACACCATCGGGGAAAAGAAGACGGAGGTTATTTCCATCGAATTTGCGGCTTCGCAGGAGACAAATGCGGAATTCATCGCGCAGGTGCTGATTACCGTGGCAGCGGATGAGGTGACGAGGAGCGCGATAGCAGAGGGAACGATTACGATACCGGATTCGTCCGGGAGCAGCACAGGAACAGACGATTCTGATAGTACGGATGAGAGTGGTGATGATACTTCCGACAGCGGAACAGACACAGCCACCGGCACGGAGATTTCTGTTTCGATTCCGGTCACCTGGACGGAGGACGGTGAGGCTCTTGTGTATGTGACCTATGAACTGAACGATTTTGAGATTACGACATTTTATCCTGTGGAGACCTGGCACAGCGGCCAGCACATCCTGACGCTGTACTATCCGATTTCCGGCATTACGGCAAACGTCCTGAACACTTTTAAGGTATACCTGCGGATGGATGGCGGCACGGGGACAGTGGAGATTGGCGGCTGTCTTGCGGTCATTACCGGCCAGGCACTCGGCGCAACTTACTCTTGGGATGGCACACTGACCTTTGAAGAGGAATACACGCCGTTTAGTATTGGCGGTGCGATTACACCGAGGATATTCTCGGAAGAATATGAGTATTCTCTTGATGCGTTGGGCGAGTATGAGTATGAAGAGTCGACAACGAGATTTTCGATTGGGGCATTTGCTACTCCTGTGGATTTGGAGTGATAGAGGTTCTGGGGCATGAGCAGAGAATTAAGTTGATAGAAAAACCGTGCGATTGCGTGAAAATTTGGAGGACTGATTATGAAGTTAAAAGGAACGATGGTCATCGAACTGACCGATGTAGATACTGGTGAAGTGCAGACATACACCGAAGAAAACATGGTGACCAATGTGATAAACAATATCCTTGGCACGAACCCGATGGGGATCATGTATAAGACCAGTGGGGAGTATGACGATATGGTGACATGGAACGATAACCTGCTGCCCATCTGTCCGAACATGATCGGCGGCATCCTGCTTTATTCCGAGGCTTTGGAAGAGGATGTGGATAACCTTTACTGCGATTCCAGCCACCTGCCGGTCGCTTATGCATCGAATGATGTAAACAGCACGACCGATCTTGCGCGTGGCAGCCTGAACCTGACGGAGAGCTACGCACTTGACAACGGCTATAAGTTCGTATGGGAATTTACCGCAAGCCAAGGGAACGGCACAATAGCGGCGGTGGCACTGACCAGCGCACTCGGAGGGCAGTTTGCCTATGGAAGCGCGGCGGGAGACACCTCCACACTTTTGGAAATCCGGGAGGTTGACATCAGTGGTATGTCCCTGGCGGACAAGATGCTGCTGTTTGAAATCGAGGAGGTGGACTTCGAGAATGAGATCGCCTATTCACTGACCTATTCCAATTCCGCTGTAGTCATCCGGAAGCTGAGGCTCCCGGTATTTACCATCGGCTTAAATGAGAGGCTGGATGACACAACCTATACGCTGCTGGAAGAGAAAGCGGTCACGGTTTCGACCTTTTCTTTCTACGGAACTTCGAAGATGTACGGAGAGTTCATGGATGGGAAGGACGGCTACTGGTATGGCTTTTCCAATGATTCCGGGAACTACAGTGGCGATGCAACAATGCGCTGGGTGAAAATCTCCAAGACCGATTATTCAATCGAAGAGGGAACCTGGACACTTTCTGATGCCACCCTGTATGCTGTGGGTACCCGGACGGAGAACAGTTCCTATGCCATGCGGGATGTCAATAGCTGTGTCCGGAACGGCTATCTGTATGTGATGTCCTACAACTATGACGGCGTGTACAAAATCAACATCGCGAACTCTGCGGATGTGACGCTGATTGATCTGGGGTTCACTTCCAACTTCCGTTCTGTTGGCGCGACCGGCAGCTGTTCCCTGAAGATGATGCTGATTGGCGACCTGATCGTCGGCTATGACTTCCAGATCACGGCGGACGACACGGTGATTGCGACCGCTGGTGGCCAGAAGTTAGTGTATGGTGCCTCGCAGCTGTTCCAGTACAAGAACTTCCTGATTGGATGGGGTGGCAGCTACGGCAACGAGGGCAAGTACGCCTACCTGCTGACTCCGTACCATGCGACCATCAACAATCTGGACTCGGCGGTGACGAAAGATTCGAGCATGACAATGAAAATCACGTACACACTGACGGAGGCGGACAGCGAGTAGGAGTGTCTGTCATAGTAAGCATGGCAGCCGCTGTAAGCGTGTCTGCAGCAGTTTGTGAGCAGTTTGTGCATTCGCCGCAGCTGTATGGTCGATGCAGGGAGTGTGTATGCCACAGGGCAATTAGTGATCTGCCTACACAGCGGGGGATCAACGTATCCAGAAGACGGAAAAACGGCAGGGGTCTTCGAACCTCTGCCGTCTGTAAAAGGGATGCTTGCCGGGAAATGCGGCTTAAGAGGAACGTTTGCGGGATTTCCGTGCAGGCTGTTCTTTCGATGCATAGGGGGTCTGGGCTTCCGCGACTTTTGCGAACATTTCCGGGTCATCGCGGTAGAAAACCCGCAGCTCACGGAGCTTGCGCTGGAACTCCGCGCGGACTTCCTCTTCGCGCTTCTGCCGCAGTTCCTCTTCCGAAAGCGGCCGGATGCGGATAGAGCCTTCCTCATACTCGACTACCAGCTGTGTGCCGACCGCAAATCCGAGGGCTTCGAGCCATTTGCCTTCCATCTGGATTTTCGGGAGGAAGCCCCCGTTTGCCTGATACCTGTTGGAATACTGCACTTTGATGTTCTTTGTTTTCATAAAAAATCCTCCTCGCTTATGTGGTGCCGCTTGTGCGGCGTTTTGTTTTCGGTAGTGTATTAATCACTCTGAAAGCCGATAATAGCAAGCAGAACCGGAGCCATAAAATGGACAAAAATGTGCGGAAGGATTTGTGTAGTAATTTTTGGAACATTACGGAATCAGGAATCCCCATGGCTTTCGCCATGTTTATCATAGAACTTTACGTTGGGACAGTGAAAGCTGTCCTGTTTTTATGCCCACGGGGCAGGAAGGGAGAGATGGTTATGGATAAGATTGCAGATCTTGTAACCGGGGAAGCGGTGCTTCAGTGGCTTGTCATCTTTCTCCTTCTCGCGTATTTCGTCTACAAGGAGTACCCGGAGTTTAAGCGGAGGGTAACGGGCGGGACGAAGCGGGAGATGGAGGACGAGAGCCGGGTGAAGGCATTGGAAGAGCGGATTGCGAAGATGGAGGAGCGGCAGAGCAGCATCGAGAGAAAGCTGCTGAATGGCTACCAGAGTCTCGCAGAACTGCTCAAAAGCGAGCAGGAGGATAAGAAGCTCCTGAACGCATCCCTCGAGGAGAGGGAGATTATCATGCGGGCGCTGCTTGCAGTGATTGATGGCCTGCACCAGCTTGGGGCGAACGGCCCGACCACGGCGGCGCATGATGAAATTACTGATTACCTGACGAAACAGGCACACAGAGTTTAAGAAAGTGAGGGAAAACATTATGAGCAAAGAGTATCTCATCAAATGGGGCAAGGCGGCTGGTGTCCGCGCCCTGAAGACGGTCTGCCAGACGGCAATCGCAACCATCGGCACAACGGCAGTGCTGGAGGAAGTCAGCTGGGGTGTGGTCATTTCCGCATCTGTCCTCGCAGGGCTTCTGTCGGTACTGACCAGCCTGACGGGTCTGCCGGAGGTGGACACGGAAACGGACGGCGAGGAATAGGATAAGGGGGGATGTGGGTGACTGCATCCCCTTAAAATGTAAGGAGGCCAACATGAATTTAGTAGAAAGCTTTTTAACAAAAAATCCCTGCTATACGGTGGGGAGGACCATTACGGTCAAGGGGCTGATGCTGCACTCTGTGGGGTGTTCACAGCCATCAGCGGCTGTTTTTGTAAAGAACTGGAACAGCGAAGATTATTCGAGAGCCTGCGTCCATGCATTCGTTGACGGCAATGACGGGACAGTCTACCAGACCCTGCCCTGGAACCGGCGCGGCTGGCACTGTGGGTCTGGCTCGAATGGGTCGGCAAACAATACCCACATCGGCGTTGAAATGTGCGAGCCGGGGAGCATCACCTACACAACGGGGGTGAATTTCACTGTATCCGACAAGACGGACGCGAAAGCCGTGGCGAAACGCACCTACGAGGCGGCGGTCGAACTGTTCTCTTTTCTGTGTAATCAGTACAGTCTGGATCCGACCGCAGACGGTGTGATCCTCAGCCATAAAGAGGGACACAGCAGGGGTGTGGCATCAAACCACGGAGACCCGGAGCACCTTTGGACAGGGCTGGGGCTGTCCTATACGATGGACACTTTCCGCGCAGCGGTAAAGAAGGCAATGGGAAATACGGACAGTTCCGAGAACTCATCGGATGGCGGTTCGTCCGGCAGTTCATCTTCTGGCAGTTCAGGCAACGCATCCGGAAATTCCTCATCCGGCAGTTCCGGCACAATCTCGGAGTCAAGCCTTCCGGCAGTACCGTTTACGGTGCAGGTGCTTGTCTCTGACTTAAATTACCGCGACCAGCCGTCCATGAGCGGCAAGGTTGTGGGACAGACCGGCAAGGGGACGTTCACGATTACCGAGGTTAGCGGAGGATGGGGCAAGCTGAAATCCGGGGCCGGGTGGATTTATCTGCTCAATACGAGTTACTGCAAGGTCGGCTCAACTACGGGCAGCTCCTCCACCAGCGGTTCGTCTGCTTCCGCCTCCGTGCCGTATCAGGTGAAAGTGGCGATTTCCAATCTGCAGATCCGCAAAGGCCCAGGCACCGGATATGCGAAGACCGGCAAGTACACGGGCAAGGGAACCTTTACCATCGTTGAAGAGAGCGAGGGTGCGGGTTCTGACAAAGGCTGGGGTCTCTTGAAAGCGTATCAGACCGGAAAAGACGGTTGGGTGAGTTTGGACTACTGTGAAAAGGTCTGATTAGAAGACACGGCAAGTGAAACGGTAAATACAAGACAGTAAAAGTGGTACAAACAATGCCCCTGTGGGAAATCCCTGCAGGGGCAGATTAAGTTTATGGAGGTTGAAAATTTATGAAGAGTGATTATCCCGAAAGGCTGGCAAGCGGCTATTACAAAGTGAAATATTCATGGGAAGGGACACAGGTCGGGCAGTACCGGAAGCTGTCATCTGCTATCGCGAAATGCGATGAGATGCCCGGTACCTATGTGTACGATCCGGATGGAACGGCGATTTATCCGGAGGCAGGAGCTCCGAGCGGAGAAACGGAGACAGATGTATCCCAGAGTTCCGCAGACACTTCTCCCGATACCACAGAAGCCTCCTCTGACGCACCTACGGCTGCCGCAGACGCGTCCGAAGAGGACAGGCAGACAAATACTAAGGCGCAGACCGAAAATGCGGCAGAAGTCAAATCACGAATTTCGGCTGATTATGAAACGGAAGATGATGCAGAGGATAATGCAGAGGATAATGCAGCAGATGCTGTGGAGAGTAATACAGCAGACACATCTGAAGCAGCGTTCTTGGCGGATACTCCCGCAGAATCCGATGATCCGGAGTTTACTGAGGAAGAAATCGCGGACGCAAAGACGGAGGCTATCGGCGTGTACCCGAATAACGGAAACACAGAACCGATTGCCTATGGTCTGATCAACACACTCCTTAACATCCGCGAGGGAAATTCCCTGGACGCTGGCATTCTCACGACGGTGAGGAAGAATACCATCGTCGAGATTCTGGAGGAATGTGGCAAGGGCTGGTACCGCATTAAGTTTGACGCATCCGATACCGGCTGCGCTTACGTGTGGAACAAGACGGGCTCCTACCTGAATATCGGCAAGAACCTGTACACAGTTGCAGCCGGTGATTCCATCTGGAAGATTGCGGAGAAGACGCTGGGGGATGGCAAGCGCTTTACAGATATTAAGACACTGAACCGCCTGGCATCGAACGTCATCCGCGTGGGCATGGAACTGCTGATTCCATAAACGCCCGAAAAGGCTATTGTATATAGGAAGAAACTCTTTTAAGCCTCGCTGGAAATACCATCCGGCGGGGCTTTTTTGGACGGCAGGAATCAGGATGAAACAGCAGGCTTTGCCTGGCATCACGCGATCGGGTGCCAGAGAAGTCCCGGCATAACTGACAAATTATCTGCCGCGAAATCGTCAGCTTTCCACAAAGATCTTGTCTGGCACAGCCATAAATTGAACAAAAAACAGGCCAGCTGACCGCCGGTTATTCTCCGTTTTATGGGCGGCTATCCTCGATTATTAACTGGATATCCTCGCAGTTTAGAGCAATTATACGACTACGAAAAACTGCGGCTTCGGTTTTGAAGCCAGAGAGGAGTCCAAACATGGGAATTATCAGAACAACAGCGTACCCTTCGAGGTACTATCAGCAGCCGGATTACCGGGTTTTTGACCCGGAGACAGGAGAAGAAGAGCGGCTTGTACATAACGAAGAACCGGAAGAGGAATATGTACAGGAAAATGACACCTTCTGGATCAGCACAGATGTCGGTGGAGGGCGCGGCAGTGATGTGAAAAAGCAGAGGGAACTCAGTCAACTTCTGGCGGAAGCGCTGGGAGCGAAAGCTGTGTATGACAGAATCGAGCGGATCTACCGTGTTGGCGGCTGGGCGGTTATGGGAACACACATAAGGACAGAAGATTTTTCAATCCATGAGATTGGAAAAGTCACAGCCGCGCTTGAATCCCTGAAAGGCATTGGCTACTACCCGAAAGAAGGCATCAGCCTGCACTACCTGCCGGAGATATATGACGCAGAAGCATTGTTCAAGATGATTCTGCATTTTAACAACCGCAAGGCATTAGTCGAGAAAGCGTTCGGTGTTGGAGAGGATGGTTTTAGCCTGATCCTCCGCGAGCAGCTGGAATGCTGGATGGAGATTCCGGATTTTGACGCTGCATCCCTCGAAGCAGGGGCGACGCTTGTGCGGCAGCTCTGTATCCATACGGCTTCCATCCGCAATGTGCGGCTGAACGGAAAAGAGAGCGAAAACCAGAAATACCAGATGCGCACCTGGCTTCTGCGGCTTGGATTCATCGGGGATGAATTCGCTGGTCCGAGGAAGACGCTGCTTGCCAACCTGGACGGCGATACAGCCTTCCGCACGGAGTCGTCCAAGCAGCAGGCAACCTACCGGCGCAGGGCAAAGAAAATGCGGGAGTCGGTAGAAGCTTAGGTGGATACAAGCGCATTCGGAAATCAGCAGAAAGGAGCGGATAATTTTATGGAAGAGAGAAAGCACACATCAGGCAGTGTGGAAGTGGCCTGCCGGGTGCGGAAAAGGAGAGGCACGGCAGAAAAGACTGCAGCGGAGAAGCGCAAGCTTCAGGCAAGTGGAACTGTGGGCACTGCGGTGCAGGAAACTGTCGCAAAAGCATCAGAAACAGCTGCAGCGAAACCGGTCGTGCAGAAAAAAACGGTGCAGAACAGCGTGACAGTTCCTTTGGAAGAGAACTCAGCGGTAGAGGCATCCGCCACCTGTGATGGAAAAACAAGAGTCGCCGCTTACTGCCGTGTCAGCACGATGACGGATGAGCAGGAAGGTTCCATTGAGACACAGAAGCAGGCCTATGAGAAGATCATCCACGAAAATCCGGATTACGAACTTGCCGGAATCTACGCAGACCGGGGCATCTCCGGCGGCAGCACGAAGAAGCGGGTACAGTTCCAGAAGATGATGCAGGACTGTCGTGACGGTAAGGTCGACCTGGTATTGACGAAGAGCATCAGTCGCTTCGCACGGAATCTTGCCGATACGCTGGAGTGCATCCGGGAACTGAAAGAACTGGGAATTCCAGTACACTTCGACCGTGAGGGGATCGACACGATGGACCCGTCCAGTGACATGCTGCTTGGGATGCTGGCTGCGGTCGCGCAGGAAGAAATCAACAACCTGAGCCAGAATGTCAAGTGGGCATACGAAAAAAGTAACGCAAAAGGAAATCCGAGGTCAACAGCAAGTTATGGCTATCGGAAGTATATGGATGGTGAGACTTGCGTATGGAAGATCTGTGAGCCGGAAGCCAGGCGAATCCGGCTGGCATTCGAAATGGCGGAGCGTGGAGAAGTCATCTGGAAAATTGTCAGAGCACTGCAGGAAATGGAAGACCGGGAAGGAACAGGGATTATCTGGGAGCGGAGTCGGCTGCGGGATTATTTGCGGGATGAGGTTTATATCGGTAACCGGGTTACTGGCAAATACGTGATAGCGGATTGCCTCCAGAAGAAACTGGTAAAGAACCGGGGTGACCATCCAATGTACTACCTTGAGGGACATCATGAGGCATTAGTAAAGAAAGAACAGTTCGAGCGGGTGCAGGAGAATCTTAAGAACGGAGTAAACACTTCGCCAAGAGACGAAGATATCCCCGACCGTTATCGCTCGGAGGCGTGGAAATTTAGACATGGGAAAAAGGAGCAGAACAATAACACCGCAATTTTTCAGGGATTACGGGGGTGCTGTTCCAATAAAGGGAAGGGGGCATTAAAAAATGGAGAGAAATGCGTTTATGGCAGATGCAGATGCCACAACTGCGGCAAGGGCAGCTGACGTGACTGTCCGGCAGCGGGAGCAGGCGGCAGGCGCATCTGTTGTCACAAGGAGACCGCGAAAGAGTGTGAAGGTTTTAAAGAAGGAAAAGGCTGTGGATGTGGAAAATCCAGCCTCACTTCTTCCGGAAACAAAGCGGGTGGCGGCTTATTGCCGTGTCAGCACGGACAAGGAAGAGCAGGAATCCAGTCTGCAGACGCAGATGGAGTCGTTCCGTACCCTGATTGCAGAGCATCCGGGATGGGAGCTTGCGGACGTGTATGCAGATGAAGGAATTTCCGGAACCCAGGTAAGGCATAGGGATTCCTTTATGAGAATGATTGCGGATTGTAAAGCCGGAAAAGTTGATTACATTTTAACGAAATCCATCAGCCGATTCGCCCGCAACACGGTTGAATGCCTCACCTACGTCCGGGAGCTTCGAGCGATGGGTGTGTACGTTTATTTCGAGAAAGAGCGGCTGGACACAATCAACGATGCATCGGAGATGGTGCTTTCCATTCTGGCATCCATTGCGCAGGAAGAGAGCCGCAGTATTTCAGAAAACATCAAATGGAACCAGCGCAAGCGTTATCAGGATGGAATCGCGAAGTGGGCGGCAACTTTCGGATTTAAAAAAGAGGGAGACGAAGAATACCTGATAGATGAAGAGACGGCACCTACTGTGCGGCGGATTTTTGACGAATACATCCATGGCAAGAAGGCGAAGGAGATTGCGGCGGAGCTGGAGGCCGAGGGTGTTCCGGCTCCGAAGGGCGGTCACTGGCAGTATTCCACAGTAGATTTTCTGCTCACAAACGAGAAGTACTGTGGAGACGCGCAGTGCCAGAAAAGTTACGTGGAGAACCATCTTACGCACAAACGGCGCAGGAATGACCAGACACTGATCCCGGGCTATTACATCCACAGGCATCACGAGGGAATTGTAAGCCGCGAGGATTTTGAACTGGCACAGACCGTCCGAAACCTGCGCTCCAGAAAAGGGAAGCGTATCCAGTATCCTTACGGAGATAAAATTACCTGCCCGGTCTGTGGAAGAAAGATGGAGCGGATTGTCCTTGAACGCACCACATCACCGGCAGTCTGGCGCTGTCCTCCGGAGCGCGGGATCGTAGCCTGCGCCGGACATTATGTGGACGAGAAGTATTTCGATGAATCCCTGCGGACAGCATACAGGGAACTCCCCATGGATGAACTGGAAAAACAGACAAGGCGGCGGGATGAGAAAGTCGCTTTGGCAGCGCAGGAAGCAATGCGGATGAAGCGTGAGATGCCGGAGCTTGGCGGTATCGAATACTTTTTCCTGCATTCGATGGTGCGTGAGATTTCTTTTAAGAAGTGGGACACGATGGTAATCAGCTGGAAGTGCGGATTAAAAAGCACAGTTCATGTGGATTACACGAAAGTCTGTGATTTTCCGGACAGTGAAGCCCAGAGAAATACGAACATCTCAAAAAGATGGGTGGCAGAGGCGGCGAGGGCAGCAGAAAGGATGGAAGCGGAGGCAACAGAATCCTCGGAAGCACGGGATGAAACTGAATCAGAGATCGGAACAGAGGATTCCGTCGTCAATGCCGATTAATCGAAAACAGTGTGGGTGCGGATGTTTTTGTCCGCACCCGGAAAGGAGAAGTTTATGGAGTACACCTGGGATGATGTGTTAAATGCACTCGGGACAATCGCTAAAGAGGGGCGAAAAACTGGATATGAAGAATTCTACAACGAAGTGGATCGGTTTGCGGCGGAAAGAAAAGCAGCGGTCGGAAAGGAGACAAAATGAGCGGAAGGAAAAATGTAACCGTATTGATGAAAGCTTCACCGATAACAGGTGCAGAGAACAATGAGGAAGCTAAGAAGCGCGTTGCCGCGTATTGCCGTGTCAGCACGGATATGGAGATTCAGGAGAGTAGCCTGACTGTGCAAATGGAGTCTTTCCGCGCGGAGGTTGCCGCGCACGAAGACTGGGAGCTTGTAGATGTGTACGCAGATAAAGGAGCTTCTGGAACCTCAGCAGACGGCAGAACAGAGTTTACCCGAATGCTGGCAGACTGCCGGGATGGGAAAATTGATTACATAATTACGAAATCTATCAGCCGGTTTGCCAGAAACACGGTAGAATGCCTTTCAATTGTACGCGAATTAAAAACCTGTGGTGTATTTGTGTATTTCGAGAAAGAGCATATGGATACAAAAAATGATGCTTCCGAGATGGTTCTCTCCATTTTGGCAGCAATCGCACAGGAGGAGAGCAGGAGCATTTCAGAGAATTACAAGTGGAGTTATCGGAAACGCGCAGAAGCCGGTGAGGCCAAATGGGTGCCATTGTATGGCTATAAGAAAGAGAACGGGGAGCCATTTGTTCCTGATCCGGAAAAAGCACCTGTTGTGAAGCGGATTTTTGATGAATATTACCATGGAAAATCTATGCCTCAGATTGTAGACGGCCTTACGCGGGACGGAGTACCCACTACGAGAGGTGGCAAATGGACATCCGCTATGCTGGATCGTATTTTGAGCAATGAAAAATATGTAGGCGATGTGCTTTGCCAGAAGTATTACATTTCAGATATGCTTTCCCATAAGCAGATAAAAAACAATGGGGAACTTCCTTCCTGGTATATCAGCGGGCATCATGAACCGATTGTTGACCGCAGCGTCTTTGAGGCTGTGCAGGAAATCCGTGCACTGAAAAATCTTCAGACAGGAGCTGTGCAGTATCCTTACGGCGGCAGAATCATCTGCCCTATCTGCGGAGAAAAACTGGTGAAAGAAAAGATTATTACGAGGGAGTGGTTTTCTGTATGGCATTGTTCGCCGGATAAGGGAAACACAGTCTGCGCTGGCTATTTCGTCAAGGAGAAATACATTGACCTGGCTTTACAGCAGGCTTATGCGGAACTGGATGTGGAAACGCTTCACCGGCTTGCAGACAGGGAAGATACAAAAGAGAGTGCATTAGCAGCCTTGCGGCTTAAAGAGACAATGCCGGTTTTGAAGAAGGTAGAGTATTTTTTCCTGCACGAGATGGTGGAGAACATTGTATTTAAGAAGTGGGATACCGTTGTGGTGAATTGGAAGTGTGGGTTAAAAAGTAAGGTGACCGTAAACTACACGAAAGCGAGCGATGTCCCCTTTAGTCAGAATCAGAAAAACTTAAGCGCTGTACGAAAATGGGTCAAAATTGCGGAGGAAGCGGCCATGGCAAAAGAGGCCGAAGGGACGGAAGAAACTACTATGGAACGAGGCAAAGAACCGGCAGACGAATCAACGGAAGATGCTGCAAAGACAATTTCTGCGGATGCGCTGCAATAGGTATTTCATAAAAAATCCGGTGGTGAAAAAGGACAGGAAGTGTGCGTATAGCAACAGGGGAAACCGGCGGAAAAGCGGGGTGTGGGTAAATTCTACACCCGGAAAGGAGAGAAGCATTACATGAAGATTACGAAGATTGGCGGGAACGCGAGGAATGTGCACCGGGTGGCGGCCTATTGCCGCGTCAGCACCGACAAGGACGAGCAGCTGGAGAGCTTTGAGACACAGCGGAATTACTACACGAAGCTGATTGAGAACCACGAAGGTTGGGAATCCGCCGGAATCTACGCAGATCCGGGACGCTCCGCGACCAGTGTAAAGCACAGGCCGCGCTTCCTCGAAATGATGGAAGACGCGAAAGCCGGGAAGATTGATATCATCCTGGTCAAAAGCATCAGCCGATTTGCCAGAAACGCGGCGGACTGCCAGAATTACTCCCGTGAGCTGAAGACCTACGGCGTGGAAGTCCGCTTCGAACGCGAGGGAATCAGTAACATGGACCCGCAGGCAGAGTTTCTTTTCTCGGTAATGTCCATCGTAGCGCAGGAGGAGAGCCACTCCATCAGTGACAATGTCCGCTGGACTTACCGGAAGAATTTTCAGAAGGGCATTTACCACATGGGCAACAACCGCATCCTTGGTTTTGACATGAACGAAGAAGGAAAACTGGTGCCCAATCAGGATGCCTGGATTATCAGGCGGATTTTCGATGATTTTATGAGCGGCATGACTTACAAGAGTATTGCGGATGACCTGAATGCGGCGGGGGCAAAGCGGATGCGGAGCAAGAGGCCGTTCAATGGCGATACTGTCATCCGGATTCTCCACAATCCGGCTTACGTTGGCGACCTGCATCTGCAGAAGGAAGCGCCTACGGATTATCTGACCAAGCAGCCGATGAAGAACGTTGAGTACGAAACCTACTATGTGCAGGACGAACACGAGGGAATCATCAGCCGCGAGGTGTGGAATCAGGTTAAAGCAATCTTTGAAAAGGAAAAGCAGGAACGGGAAGCCGGAATCCATCGGACGAAGGGACCGACACATTTCCTCTACGGCATTGTGTTCTGCGCGGAGTGCGGGAGCCCGATGGTGCGCCGTACTTACACCAACCGGAACAAAACACGGTATAAAGCGTGGAACTGCCGGGAAAGATTCAGGGGAAAGAATGACTGCAAGAACCCCGCCATCCGTGAGGATGACCTGATTGCGGAGATTGTATCGGCGCTGCAGACACACGGAGTTGAAATCGAAGGCGAGGACGAGAAAATCATTACGGCGAATGTGCGGAGAGTAGATGTGTCCGCAGAGGAGATACGAATCATCTTTATGGACGAAGAGGAGGCGGTGGCTGTGTGAAAATCACAGCTTGTTTCAAAAAAGTTCACGGAAATTTTCAAGTTATCTGAAAACTATTGAGTTGATTTAAAGGCGGCTCTGTGGTAAACTAAAAGCACGATAGGAGTGGTGTAGACACCTGTCGACAGAGAGGCGGTGATTGCCGATGGGACAGAATGACAAAGAACAGTCACAGGAAAATTCAGGGTATAACCAACTGACAAGAAATTTCCGGCTCATGGACGATGACTTTATGACATTGGTTTTTGGAGGGAATATTGAAGCCACACAGTTGTTGCTACGCATTATCCTTGATGATCCTGAACTGATTGTTACAAAGACAACAGGACAATTTGAAATTAAAAATTCAAATGGCAGATCTGTTCGTCTTGATATCCATGCAGTTGACAGCAAAGGCGAAAATTTTGATGTGGAAATTCAGCGAGCTGACCGAGGCGCCGGAGCGGAGCGCGCACGGTTAAACAGCAGCCTGCTTGATACCAAAATGGCCAAGAAAGGTGAGAAAATACCGAGGCTCAAACCTGCGTATGTAATTTTCATCACTGAGAACGACGTGCTGGGCGGAGGATTTCCAGTGTACCACATTAAGCGCACGATTGATGAAATGGATCATGCATATTTTGGGGATGGTTCCCATATCATTTATGTAAACAATGCATACAGCGATGAGTCAACTGAAATCGGGAAGCTGATGCATGACTTTAGATGCACATCGGCATCTGACATGTATTTTGATGTTCTGGCAGATAGGGTGCGTTACTTTAAAGAAACGGAAGGAGGTCGAGCGCAAGTGTGCAAGATGGTCGAGGATTTGACACGAGAGTCAGCGGTTTTGGCATCTATCGAGGCTTGGCGGGAGGATGATATTCCCGAAGCCGAAATCCTGCGGAGAATCATGAGCAAGTATGACCTTAACAGGACGGAAGCAGATGCGTACATGGCAAAAAGCAGAAAAAGCGCCTGACAAAACTGAATAAACACGAACGCCAGCCCACCGGGTTGCATTCCCACTGTGTAAATCCCACAGCGCAGGAAAGTAACCCGGTGGGCTTTTTTCATCTTCTTCGTATATATCTTACAAATTTCCCATCAAATCTTTGTCACTATTATGCTGCGACATCGCGCAGAATTAACTGGATATAAGCTGTGTTTAGAGTTAATGTACAGACAATGAAAACAACGAGTTATAAGAGGGAGGAAACAGCGATGACAATCCGACAGGAATACGAAGAAATGAAAACCGAGTTACGCGTCTGGAACCGCAGACACAACTGGGACGGAACCCAATTCTGCTACCACATTGAGCGGATGAGCAAGAAAGCGCAGACCATGTACCGCAGACTTCTGGAGAATGACCGGCGCGGCATCGAGGTCGACAGGAGAATCGGAGTTCTTACGGATGAAAAATACAGCCAGCTGATGAAAGTCTGGGAGGACTGCAAGACCAGCATCGACAGCATGACGATTTTATAAAAACCGGCGGCGTTGGAGTAAACACAGCCGATTAGAAACCGCCACGGAGGTTACGATGGCAGAAAGGCGAGGGCAACATGAGCAGGGATTGGACGCAGGAAGAATTGCAGGCGGCAAGCGTAGCCATGAAAGCGGCAGGACACATGAGCTACGAAGAGTTTTGTGAGGAACTGCACAGACAGGAGGAGCTGAGCATGACAAACTTGAGTAGAGACGATTTTAATCACGCTCTGGACGATTTCCTGTGTGAACACCCTGAGACGGAGGAAATGGACATCATCAGCGTCCAGCGGGACGACAGTTGGTACGCGGTCGGGGAGCTGGACGGTGAGTGCTACCTCCTTGCAGAGAACGAGGATGGCATTTCGATGGACAAGATGGAGGATTAAGCGATGATTGAAGTGAAAAAGAACAGGGATAAGTTCGATGCCTGCGGTTCCTGCGGCAGCACAGAGAATCTTGTGGACATCTGTATCCGAAGGAACGCACATGTGAACGCAGTATCCATTTGCCTTTGTACGAAATGTGTAAAGAGCCTGTGGGAGCAGACGGAGAGCATCACAGAGGAAGGAGGGGAAGGCGCATGAACACGGAACGGGCAATCGCAAGCATCAGCCACTGGATTGGCTGCAACGAGAAGGAAGCGGAGATGATTTTGAACGGTGTGTACAACATCGGCGGCGACAATTATTCAGCATACATTAACGAAAACGACCGGCTGGTCATTTGCAAGAACGGTTTTGAAATACACAGGATCATGGCACTGTGACGGATACAGGCGCATAGCCCTCTTCGGAGGGCTTTTTATCCAGGAGGTATGCGGGAATGTGTAAATCACACAATTTCCTCTTCGAATCTTTGTGTACTTTATGCTGCGATACTTCGCAGAATTGAGTGGATATATGTTCCGTTCAGAGTTAATGTACACACTGCAAGGGGCAAACAAAGAAAACACAGCTCAAAGATAAGGAGGAGACACAGATGGCATACCACAAACCCTGGACGAACAGCGATTTGATAGAGGACATGATAGCACAGAAGTACCCTGGATATACAGAGCTGCACACTTTCCAGACGGTGATGCACGGCGGCGAATTCTACGCGGTGAGCCTGATCCAGAAGGGCGAAAGCCGGATGGCGATTTTCAGCCAGAGGAGATGCGACGGATACTGCTTTTACTTCGAAACGAAGAAGACCATCGAATTCACCGACAAGGCCGAAGGAAACAGCTTTTTTAAGAGAGTCAGCGCCACGAAGAGGGCCAGCAAGAGGGGATTCTACTACTACAGGTACTAAACAAACACAGCCCTCTTCGGAGGGCAGCCCCACAGGGGCAGAAAGGAGCACAGGCATGAAAGAAAAGAAGTATGTGGTTCAGGCAATTTTAATCGACGGCGATCATGAGCGCGTGATCAACAGCACCCACACAGATGATTACGAACACGCATTGGATGTGTTCATGCGCCTGCATCGCAACTCACACAGCTACATTTACAACGTAATGGATCTCGAGACTAAGCAGGTCACAAAGTACGGTTACAAGAACATTTATCAGGAATAAATAGTTGAATATCAGCCCGGCTGATCATTATCTAAGTATGTTGCCGCAACATAGCGATAGAGTGATCAGCCGGGCTTTTTTCGTTCCGCATAAACCACAGACAGCACCCAGACTTTAAATCCAGGGTGCAGCTGCAGCTTATGCGGGCGGTTAATAGTTACAATTTCAAATCAAAAATCAGATTCCAAGCCCGTAGAGGATTTCCTTCAGTTCCTTTAATGTCCGTGTAAGAATCTCCTCTTCGAGCGGGTTACAGTCCAGCAGGAGGCGGTGAATCTCGCTGTCGGCGGTAGATGCCGGATGCTCCAGGCTATCTACCAGCAGGTCATCGGCGGAAATGCCGAGGATGTTCGCGATGTCAACGAGAACAGTCAGACTGAGGGTTCTTTTGTTCGTCTCAATCATGGAGATGTATTCCCGTGTCATGTGCAGCTTATCTCCAAGTTCTTCCTGCGAAATTCCACGCCGGTTGCGCAGATAACTGATGCGCTTTCCCAACTTATCAAAATCAACGGCCATAGCGTACCTCGCTTTCTCTCTGGCCCGCATAAGTCATGCCATTATTAGCTCTGAAAAGGGAATATAGCAACTTGATTCAGAAAAAAATACCCTAAGACCACAATTCCGACACGTCTCACTATTTCTGTGGTCTAAAGGCTTTTTGTGAACTACTTGTTTACAAAATTTCTTTCATGTGAACTACCTGTTTACAGTCAAACCCGTGCACAAAATGTATAATATTTGTATAAAATCGCGTGTGCCATCTGCTGGCATATCGTCCAGAAAAGGAGAGGCGACTATGCAGGGAAATGACAATTCCAGCCTGATTACTTTATACAGCACTGTCCGGTCTGTGCCGGTGCGCTGGCTGTGGTATCCGTTTATTGCATATGGGAAAATTACACTCCTGCAGGGCGACCCAGGGGATGGGAAATCCACTATGATGATGAATCTGATTTCCGAACTGTCTACTGGAGGGACTACTCCGGATGGCAGGCCGCTCGTAAGGCCGCAGAAAGTTATTTATCAGTGTTCGGAAGACGGTGTGGGAGATACGATAAAACCCAGGCTGGAAAGATACGGCGCTGACTGCAGCAATGTGGCTTTTATCAACGAGGAAGTCTGCGGTGGTCTGACACTGGATGATGAGCGGATACGGGAGGCAATCATCGAGTTTCGTCCAAGGCTTGTGGTGATTGATCCAATCCAGGCATATATCGGGAGTGATTCCGATCTGCAGAAAGCCGGAAGGGCGCGAAAACTGATGCACCGGCTGGGAATGTGGGCGTCTACATATGACTGCGCCATCGTTCTGATTGGCCACCTGAACAAGAAAGAAGGCTCAAAGGATTTATACCGCAGCCTTGGGAGCATTGACGTGGTGGCCGCAGCGCGGAGTGTTTTGCAAATCGAACGAGATGAGGATGACAGGCATATCCGTATCGTCCACCAGATTAAAAACAGCCTTGCGCCGTCGGATGGCTGCATCCGTTTTGAAATTCGTCCGCAGGTGGGGTTCCGATGGCTGGACAGTGAGATTGGTTCTTTAAAGCAGGAAGTGGCGGAGCAACCTGTGTTTAAGACAAAAATGGAGAAAGCGGCGTTCCTCATCCGGGAATTTCTCGCGGACGGGGATATGGCATCGAAAGAGATATATGAACGGCTGAGTGCGGAGGGCATCGGCCATCGGGTGGCGGAGGATACCAAAAAGGAAATTGGTGTCCGATGCTACCGTAAGATGCGGTCATGGTATTGGAGCTTGAAACCGAAGGAGGGAGAGACGTGAGCCAAAAGGAAAAACGCCAGCTCAGTAAAGAAGAGCGGAAAAACAGAATACGCGAGAGATATAAAGGCGTTGATCCGGAGTTGCTTGAAACGCTTCCTCCGGATGCGGAGTTCGTGGATGATGTCCCGAACATTCAGCGGGAGTCTCTTCGCGTTGCCGTTTACGTGCGTGTGTCAACAGACGATGAGAACCAGACATCATCTTACGAGCTTCAGATTAACTCTTACCGGGACATGGTCGAGGCACACGATGGCTGGGAACTTGTCGGGATATATGCAGATGAAGGTATATCCGGCACCTCCCTGCAGCATAGGATACAGTTCAATCGACTGATCGCAGACTGTGAAGCAGGAAAAATCGATCTGATCATTACGAAAAGCATCTCGCGTTTCGCGAGGAACACAGTGGACAGCCTTTTGATGCAGCGGAAGCTTGCCAACATGAAGCCGCCGGTCGCTGTGTACTTCGAGACGGAGAACCTCAACTCGATGGATTCCGGGAATGACATTATTATGACGGTGCTGTCGGCAACAGCGCAGGAGGAGTCCCACGTAAAGAGTGAAATCATGGTGTCGTCTTTAAAGCACAGGTTTGAAAAAGGAATCTTCCTCACGCCGGAGCTGCTCGGTTATGACCGTGACGAGGACGGCAACCTTGTGATTAATGAAGATGAGGCGGATACCGTCCGGCTGATTTTCTATCTGTTCCTTGGCGGGTTTTCAACGACCGACATCGCGGAAATTCTGACCGACCTTGGGCGGGAGACGAAGATCGGTAACACGGTGTGGTCTCCGGCCAGTATCCTTGCTATTCTTCAGAATGAGCGGCACTGCGGCGATGTTATCAGCTGGAAAACCTACACCTACGATTATCTGGAACACAAATCCAGAAAGAACCGTGGGAAAAGGCCGAGGAAGAAACAGGCAGACCACCATGAGGGAATCGTGACCCATGAGGAGTGGAATGCTGCCCAGAGGATGATCGAGGCACATAAATATGGATCGCGCGGGTGTCCGCTGCCGGTACTTGAGGTGGTGGATGCCGGTGCGCTGCGGGGCTTCGTGCCGGTCAACCGTTCTTGGACAGGATTTTCGGAAGAGGATTACGCCAATGCCTCCCGCAGCGTTTACAACGAAACGGACGAGGTGGAGCAGTTTATCCCGGAAGCCGACACTTCTCATTTTGATTTGAGCGGCTACCAGATTGTTCGCGCACAGTTCTTTTCTACGAAGCTCGATCCGGCTATGACGATTTCCGATGACAAGATTCGGTTTAACACAGCCTGTCTGCGGAAGTTTGAGGATGTCGAGTATGTGGAGATGCTTTTAAATACCGTGGAGAACTGCATCGCCATCCGTCCGTGCGAAAAAGATAACCCGAACGCCATCCGCTGGGGAACCCTGCGTGAAGATGGCAGGTGGGCGGTGCTGTCCAAAAGCTGCAGAGGCTTTGCGCAGCCGCTGTATAGTTTGATGGGGTGGAACGCATCCTGCGGCTACCGTATGCGCGGGCAGTTCTTGGAGCGGGACGGCGAAAAAATCATGCTGTTCGATTTGAACGAGCCGGAAATCACTGTACGTGAGGAAGTTGAAACAGACACAGATGAAGATGCCATTCTGGATTTCACGGAGGGAACGGCTACTTTAAGTACAGCAGCAGGTACTGATGCGATGACAGGTACAGTGGCAGATACCGATGCGATGACAGGGGCGGGTTCTCAGACTGATGCTGGGAATGCAGTGGATGGCGAAACCAGTGATTCTTCCGATGGAGAAAAAACGGTAAAGCGCCCAAGGAGGACACCAGCGAAGGTTATCACACTCTATCCACTCAGCTGGACCGACAGCTTCGGGGACGAGGCAGATAAGATACACTTGCTGGAGCGTGTGAAATATTCCGGAGACTGGGATGTTCTGCGCCCGGCAAAGACCGTGGAAAACGTGCAGGATTTTACCAGGGAGAAAGTTGATGCCCTGATGGATAAGGCACAGGAACTGATTGATAAGATGAGGGAAGCGGTATGAACGAAACTGTAAACGAATCAACACTCGGAAGGAAAGAGCTTCTGGATCAGCGGGCGCAGGAGCTTGCGAAAGATTTTAGCTTTGAGGGCTACCAGGTGGTTCGCAAGGAGCTGTTTGCGCATCTGCGCGACCCGGCTGTGGTCATTCGGCGCGACAGCGTGACATTCAACACAGCCTGTATCGATGGGTTGGAAGACGTGGTGTACATACATATTCTGGTCAATTCTGCGAAGCAGAAGATGGTGATCCGGAAGTGCGGAGAAAATGACAAAGATGCAATCCGCTGGTGTGTCGCTAAACCGGATAAAAGAAAAAGCCGGAAAATCAGCGGCAAGGTGTTCACGGCAAAGCTTTATAAGGACATGGATTGGAACGCCAGCTGCCGGTATAAGGTTCTTGGCTACCGGATTACTTTTGAGGGAGAAACCATCTATATTTTTGACCTTGCGGAAACGGAGATATTCCTTGACGTGAAATCGAAGAAGAAATCTTTCAAGACGAGAGGCGATGCGGAAACCGGCGCGGAAGGTGCTGTGCTTTCCATGCCGGAAGAACAAGCGGAGGCACTCGAGCAGCTTGCCGCCGAGACCAGAAAACTCTCACGCACAGGCTATATGCCGGAGCAGTGGGAGAACTCTTACGGTTTGCCGGTCGAAGAACACAGCAAGGCGCTGCAGGTCGACATCCGGGAGGGCTATGCCCGATTTGATACGTTCCCGGAGAAGAACACACAGGCAGGGGAAGGTGGTACGGATGCAGGAGAATAAAAAGGAAACACCGATGCCGGGAATCTCTTTCTCGAAAAAGCGCGGGGAGATTATGGTATTCCGCTCCACAATACAGGCACTCTCGGAGCCGGTGTATATCCGGTTCCTGATGAACATGGAAAAGGGCTGTCTGGCCGTGCAGGCCTGTGAAAGAAAAACCGTGGACTGTTTCAAAGTGCCAGCCTATGACCCGAAAGACTGGACGTTTCGCATTTACAGCGATGCCATGCAGCGGATACTCTGGACACGCTGCGGTTGGGAGGATAATTTTACCTACCGCGTGAACGGCACTCTGCACCCGGAATACAGTCTTGTTGAATTTGACCTCAATACGGCGGAACGCATAGCGGATGTGGAAATGAGTGCTGGTGAGTTCTGATAGGAATCTAATTATAGTGCGGGAAAACTGCAGGAAAGTGCAGAAAAAAGTGCAGGCAAGCGCAGGATGATGGTGGAAGTGAACGGCAACTGGGAAGATAATTTCACCTACCGCGTAAACGGTAATCGCTGCGTACAGGCAAGGATTACCCGGGACACAGCATAGCATACAGGCAGAATTTGAAGCCGGTAGCAGAAACTTCCGGAAGCAGCCATTAGTATAACGTTCGATATTTAACTCGACTTTTTCAGCGGGAGCGTATCCACTATT